>DATDRS010000494.1:0-52023 GCA_035291605.1 Anaerolineales bacterium
CCTCTGCTGAGCCTAGGCTCAGCAGAGGGGGGAGGGATGGCCATCATGCCAGGATAGGGGGTGAGGTAAGAAACAATGGGCTTCAAAAACCGCTTCGGCAACTTCCTGATCTTCTGGGGGCTGATCTCCCTCTTCATCTTCTTCGCTTCGCTCTACACACCCGACAAAGATTACAACTACTTCGCCTTCCTCCTGGGTATCGTCCTGTTGTGGATCGGCATCCCGCTGCGCCGCGCCAAGCGGCCCGCGCCGCCTAAGCCTGCCGCGCCGCCACCACAAGCGGCGCCCGCCCCGGCCAAGCAGGCTGCGCCCGCCGCCAAAAAACGGGGCCTGCTCACCACCCTCCTGAAAGGCCCGCCGCCCAAGACGGCTGCGCCCCCGCCCCTACCACCGCCGCCCGCCGCGCCGCCTCCGCCGCCCAAGAAGGGGCTGGCCGCGCTGTTTGCGCCAAAGCCGAAGAAAAAGTGAAAAACTCCCAAATCCCAATGTTGAACTCCCCTTTGGAGTTTGGGCCTGGGGATTTGGGAGTTTTTAGAGGTCCCCCATGTCTTCCTCCCTCGATGGCGTCGTCCTCCACTCGCACGGTTCCCGCTTGATGGGCGCTTTTTTCCGCGCTCAGGCAGATGAGCCGCGCCCGACGGCCTTACTGCTCCACGGGATTCCCGGCGTCGAGAAAAACTACGACCTCGCCTACGCCCTGCGCGATGCGGGCTGGAACGTGCTTACTTTTCACTACCGGGGTTGCTGGGGTAGTGAAGGCGAATACACCCTGCCCGGCATCGTGGACGACATCATCGTGGCCATTGATTACCTGAGCGAGCGCGCCGATGTGGACAAGCGCCGCCTCGCCGGCGTCGGCCTCAGCCTCGGCGGATGGGGCGTGGTCATGGCCGCCGCGCGGGATGAGCGGCTGCGCGCCGTCGTCTCTCTGAACCCGCTCGTTGACCCGCACACCGCGCCGCTCTCCGACACCCACGCCGCCGATTTCGCCTCCATGCTGCACGGCATCACCGCCGCCAAAGCGCAGGCGCAGTGGGCCATGCTCACCCCGCTCACCCGCGTCGCCAGGCAGCTCGCAGGCCGCCCGACGCTGCTCCTCACCGGCGACGCCGACGAGCTCTTCCCACCCGCGCACATCCAGCCGCTGGCCGACGCCATGCCCTTCGCCGAGTGGAAACGCATTCCCGGCGCGAGTCATACCTTCAATGACCATCGCGCCGTAGTGGTGCACACGGTCATTGACTGGCTCACCAGCGTTTTTTCCTCCCTGCCGCTGCTGCCTAAGGGCTTCACCCTTCGCGCTGCCAGGGAGAGCGATTATGCGCGCGTAATGGATGTGATGGCCGAGTGGTGGGGCGGGCGCGACCTCAGCCACCTCCTGCCGCGCCTGTTCTTTCAGCACTTCAACGACACCAGTTTTATCGTAGAGCAAGATGGCACGCTCGTCGCGTTCCTCATCGGCTTCATGTCGCAGTCCGAACCGCGCGTGGCCTATATTCACTTCGCCGGCGTGCATCCCGAATATCGCCGGGCCGGGCTGGGCCGCGCGCTCTATGAACGCTTCTTCGAGAAAGCCCGTGCCCGCGGCGCGCGCGAAGTCCACTGCGTCACCGCGCCCGTCAATGCCGGCTCAATTGCGTTTCATACGAAGATGGGCTTTGTGGCAAGCGAGCCGATTACGGATTATGATGGGCGGGGAGGAGATCGGGTATCATTCAAGAAGATGATTTAGAATCCCGGAGGGAGGTGACCTATGACTGCGAATGCCCCATCAACAGAAGTAGCCGCTGAGCGCCTGTACACTGGTGAAGAGGTCCTCGCGCTTGGCGACATTGGCCCATATGAGTTGGTCGAAGGGAGGATCATCCCCATGAGCCCTACCAAACACAAGCATGGCAGGTATGAAATCACCTTTGCGACTATTCTGAACAACTTTGTAAAACAAAACCGCCTCGGCGAGGTGCAAGGTGGGGAAGTAGGCATCTACGTTCGCCGCAACCCGGACACGGTGCGCGCCGCCGACGTGTTGTTCATCTCCAATGAACGCCTGGCGAAAGCAAACCCGGATGGCTTTCTCGATGTCGCACCGGAGTTAGTGGTTGAAATTGTCAGCCCGGATGACCGCTGGACGGAGATCCGCCAGAAAATTCGGGAATACTTCAGCGCCGGGGTCAATGTGGTGCTGGTGATTGACCCCTCCGAGCGAACGGTTACGATTTACCGCTCTCTGACCCATTTGCGCGAGTTGACTGTTAACGACATCCTGACTCTGGAAGACATCTTGCCTGGCTTTAGCGTGCCGGTCGTCGAACTTTTCTCATGAGCAAACTCACAACTCTCTCCCAAGCTATCGCTCAGCACGTCCACGACGGCGACCTGGTGTACGCCGCCGGATTCACCCACCTCATCCCCTTCGCTGCCGGGCACGAGATCATCCGGCAGGGCAAAAAGAATCTCACCGTCGCCCGCGCCACGCCGGACATCATCTACGAGCAGATGGTCGCCGCCGGGTGCGCGCGCAAGATCATTTTTTCGTACTCCGGCAACCCGGGCGTAGGGTCGCTCCGCATCGTCCGCGCCGAGATGGAGGCTGGGCGGCTCGCCTATGAGGAGTACAGCCATTTCGCGATGATCACCCGGCTCACGGCAGGCGCAGCCGGCCTGCCGTTCCTGCCGATGAAATCGGTGGGCACGGAAGATTTGGCCAGGGCCAACCCGCAGTATCGCCAGGTCGCCGACCCCTACCGCGGCGAAGTGCTGAACGCCGTCCCCGCGCTCAACCCGGAAGTCGCCATCATCCACGCCCAGCGCGCGGATGTAAACGGCAACACCCAGATCTGGGGCATCATCGGCGAGCAGAAGGAGGCCGCTTTTGCTTCTAAGCGTGTCATCGTCACCGCCGAGGAGATCGTGGATGAGGCCGTCATCCGCTCCGATCCGAACCGCACGATCATACCGGGCCTGATCGTGAGCGCGGTGTGCCACGTCCCGTATTGCGCGCATCCCTCATACACCCAGGGCTATTACGACCGCGACAACCCGTTCTACCTGGAATGGGACAAGATTTCCTCGACGCCGGAGGGGGTGAAGACATGGTTGGACGAATGGGTATATGGCGTGAAAGACCGGGATGAGTATTGGGCCAGATTGGGGAGCGAGACGCACGAGCGGCTGAAGGTGAAGTCCAGGTGGAGCCAGCCGGTGAACTATGGAGAGTTTTAGTGATCAGTAGTCAGTCATCAGTGAACATACTGTTCACTGATGACTGACTACTGATCACCGATGACTGCCGCAGGAGGCGATCATGCTCGAACAAATCAACCTCGATCAATCCATCCCCAAGGCCGAATACAAGCGCCGCTTGCCGCAGTTGCAGGCGCGGCTGTACGACCTCGAACACGCGGTATTCAACGCCCGTATCCCCGCCGCGATCCTGTTCGAGGGCTGGGCGGCGGCGGGCAAGGGCAGCACCATTAACGTCCTCGCCGAGCGCATGGACCCGCGCGGGTTCCGGGTCGTTCCCATCACCCCGCCGCGCACGGCCGAGATGCGCTATCCCTGGCTCCACCGCTTCTGGCTGAAAATCCCGGCCTACGGCCAGATCGTCGTCTACGACACCTCGTGGTACCGCCGCGTGCTGATTGACCGCATCAACAAAACGGTCAGCAAACGCGAATGGCAGGACGCCTACGAGGACATCCGTGACTTCGAGAAGCAGTTGGCGGACGACGGCGCGGTCCTCCTCAAGTTCTGGCTGCACATCAGCGAGGCGGAGCAGACCCGGCGGTTCAAAAAACTGCTCAAAGACAAATTGACCACCTGGCAGGTCGCCGACGAGGATGCGGCGCAGCACAAAAAGTATAAGAAGTATCTGACAGCCGTTGAGGAGATGCTGGCGCGCACCGAGGGGCCGCACGCGCCCTGGATCATCGTCGAGGCGACCGACCGCTATTACACGCGGATCAAGGTGTTCGAGACCATCATCAGCGCGCTCGAACGGCGGTTGGGCGATCAGGCCCCGCCGCCACCGCCCCTCCCCGAACAGAAAAACCGCAGGCATGCGCGCACGTCCAAGAAGGAGGCCGCCCATGCTTGAGCAAGTCAATCTCAAAACGCGCCTCACACGCGCCGAATACGAGAGGCAGCTCACGCCGCTGCAAAACCAACTCCACCTGCTGGGTTATCAGGTGTACGTGCAAAAGCGGCCGCTCGCCCTCGTGTTCGAGGGCTGGGACGCGGCAGGCAAGGGCGGCGTAATTAAACGCCTCACCGAAAAACTGGACCCGCGCGGGTACGTGGTGTGGCCGATTGCCGCGCCCTCCGGCGACGACAAAATGCGGCATTACCTCTACCGCTTCTGGCGGCGGCTGCCGGAGCAGGGGCAGGTCGCCATCTTTGACCGCTCGTGGTATGGGCGCGTGCTGGTCGAGCGCGTCGAGGGGTATTGTTCCGAGGCTGCGTGGCAGCGCGCCTACAGCGAGATCAATCAGTTCGAGCGCCAATTGCTGGAATCCGGCACGATCATCTGCAAGTTCTGGATGCACATCAGCCAGGAGGAGCAACTGCGCCGCTTCAAGGAACGTGAGAACACAAACTACAAGCAATGGAAGATCACCGAGGAGGACTGGCGCAACCGGGGCAAGTGGGAAGATTACGAGCGCGCCGCGGAAGACATGCTCCTCAAGACCAGCACCCACCTTGCGCCGTGGACGGTCGTCGAGGCGAACGACAAGCTCCACGCGCGCATCAAGGCACTGAAGACGGTCGTCAGCCGACTCAAGCAAGAGTTGGATAAAAATGGCCGATAGCAAATGGCGCGCGAAGCGGCCGATGGCCGTCGGCAAGGCCATCTGCCATCAACCACCGGCTCTCCGCGATGATTCCGTTCGTTGACTTCGGCGGCGAGGGGCCGCTTGTGCACTTTGCGCACGCCAACGGCTTTCCGCCGAACGCCTATCGGCCGCTCGTCGAGACGCTCAGGCCGCGCTACCGCGTCATGGCGATGTGCGCCCGCCCGCTCTGGCCGGCGCGCCCGCCGAACGGGTTGCAGGATTGGTCACCGCTGGCCGACGACCTGCTCCAGTTCCTGGACGAGCGCGGGATCAAAAACGTCGTCGGCGTGGGGCACTCGCTCGGCGGCGTCGTCACACTCATCGCCGCGCTGCGCCGCCCCGACCTGTTCCGGGCGCTGGTCATGATTGATCCGGTCCTCCTTTCCCCCGCCGCCACGCTCGCGTGGGAGGCCGCTTACCGATTAGGATTAGCGCGTTGGCTGCACCCGCTCATCCCGGCGACGCTGCGACGGCAGCGGGTGTTTCCGAGCGCGGACGCGATGTACGCCAGTTACCGCCGCAAACCGGCCTTCAGCCGGATGGACGACCGCAACCTGCGCCTGTGCGTCGAAGCGTTGATCCGCCCCCGCGCCGATGGGCAGGTGGAACTGGTTTATCCGCCGGAGTGGGAGGCCAGGATTTATCTGACCGGCCCACGGTACGAGCGGAAACTGTGGCCGCAGTTGAAGAGCCTCCGCCCCCCGCTGCTGGTCGTGCGCGGGCAGGAAACCGACGCGTTCATGCCCACGGCGGCGCGGAGGATGCAACGGCAACTGCCCGGCGCGGCGTTGCGCGCTATCCAGGGCGCGGGCCACCTCGCGCCGCTGGAAAGGCCGCAGGAGGTGGGAGAAGTGATCATATCTTTTCTGGGAAAATTAGACTTTTCACTGACCCCCAAGGGACTGTGAGATGGATTACTCCTCCTCTGAGCTCATGACGATCAATGCCGCGCGTTTACTCCGCGACGGCGACGTAGTCTTCGTCGGCGTGGGCCTGCCGAATCTGGCTTGCAATCTCGCCCGCCGCACGCACGCGCCGAATATCGTGATGATTTACGAAGCGGGCGTGGTGGGCGCGCAGCCCGCCCGGCTGCCGCTCTCAATTGGCGACCCGACGCTCGTCTCCGGCGCGGCGTGTGTGTGCTCGATGTACGAAATCTTCGCCTTTTATCTCCAGCGCGGATTGATTGACGTGGGTTTCCTCGGCGGCGCGCAGATTGACCGCTACGGCAACGTGAACGCCACCGTCATCGGAGATTACGCTCACCCCAAAGTGCGGCTTCCCGGTTCGGGCGGGAGCGCCGAGATCGCCGCGTGGGCCAACCGGACTTATCTCCTCACCCCGCACCAAAAACGCCGCTTCCCCGAAAAGTGCGACTTCATCACAGGCGCGGGTTTCCTCGCGGGGCGCGGCGCCCGTGCGGCCTCGGGCCTCCGCGGGGGCGGGCCGCAGGCCGTCGTCACCGACATCGGGATCCTCGAACCCGACGCCGAAGGGGAGTTAACGCTCGTCGCTCTACATCCCGATCAAACCGTCGAGAAGGCGAGGGCAAACACTGGCTGGGATTTGAAAGCCTCGCCGTCACTGCGCGCCACCGATCCGCCTACCGCTGAGGAACTCCGTCTCCTGCGCGAAGAACTCGACCCGCAGGGGATTTACCTGAAAGGTGGAGGCTGAGCTTTCTACCTGCAACCCGGCCTCGCGCCTCGCGTATGATATAGTGCCAACTTATTCTGCGAGGTGCTGGTATGCAAAATTCTTATCGCCGCTCCGGCCTGATTTGGCCGCTATTGCTCATCGGCCTGGGCACGCTCTGGCTGCTGCAAAATTTCGGCCTGCTTCCGGCGGGAATGTGGGCCGCGCTGGCGCAGCTCTGGCCGGTGCTGCTGATCTTGCTGGGGCTGGATATGCTCATTGGCCGCCGTTCGACGGCGGGGACGGCGGTGGTCCTGCTCGTCGGCGCGCTCATCGTCGCCGGTTCCCTCACCTGGGCCGCGCTCCAGGCCAGCCGCCTGCCCGCGGGCGAGCCGCAATCGCTCATCCAGACCATGCGTGGGGCCAGGCAGGCCTCGGTGGAACTCGCTTTCGACGTGGGAACACTGAAGGTGTCGGCCCTGGGCGCGTCAGATTACTTGATGGAGGGCCAGGCGCAAAATGGGCCGGGGGAGACCGTCCAGCAGAGTTACACGGTGAAGGAGGCCGAGGGGCGACTGACGCTGTCCCAAAAGCGCGCGCCGCTGTTCATGCCCTTCCTCGCGGCAACCCACCCTGACACGCGCTGGAATATCCGTTTCTCCCCCGCCCTCCCGCTGGCGCTGGAAATCAAGACCGGCGTGGGCGAGGCCGACCTTGACCTCTCCGGCCTGAACCTGACCGCTTTCGATCTGAGCGCCGGGGTGGGCCAGACGCGCGTCGTCTTCCCCGCCAGCAGCGCGCTGCGAGCCATCGTGCAAAGCGGCATCGGCGAAGTGACGTTGACCATCCCGCCGGACCTGCCGGCGCGCATCACAGTGAAATCAGGCCTCAGCAGCGTGCGCATCCCCCCGCGCTTCAGCCGTGATGGAGATGTGTACACGACAGCCGGGTTCTCGACGACTGGCCCGCATCTGGATTTGGAGTTGACCGCCGGGATCGGCAATGTGAACGTCAATTAAGCGCCTATCCGTAAACCCGCAGCGCTTATGCCGGTTCAAAGATGCAAGGAGCGAGCCGTCGGACGAGTTTGAAACTCGCCCCACATCATCGGACCGCCCCGGCCAATTTCACATTTTGGCCGGGGCGTTGTTATATTGGGTGAAAGGGAAACCATGCCCCAAGCGCCCGTCTCGTTTGACCGCCTGGCCGAACAGCACCGCCCTGAAATCCTGGCCTATCTGGCCCGTTTGCTCGGCGATGCGCAGGATGCCGAGGACGCCTGCCAGGAGGCCCTGCTGCGCGCCTACCGCGCCTTCGAGCGGTTGCGTCCCGACACAAACGCGCGGGCATGGCTGTATAAGATCGCGACCAACACGGCCTTCAACGCCCTGAAGCGCCGCAAACGCGAGAAAGCGAGAAGCGTTGACATGGATTTAGACGCCTTGCCCACTGACCCGCCGGGAGGGTGGAGCCGGAGGGAAGACCTGCGCGCCATTGCCCGCGCGGTGGAGAACCTGCCGCCCAAACAAAGAGCCGCCCTGATGCAGCGCCAGTTTCAGGGGCTGAGTTATGCGGAGATCGCCCTGGCGCTGGGGTGCAGCGAAGAAGCCGCCCGGGCCAACGTCTATCAGGCGGTCAAAAAGCTGCGCGAGGCGCTGGCTGACCGAGAGGAGTGAAGAGAAATGGAAAAACGTGACGACGAACTGATTGCGATGGTGCTGGGCGACGCCGCCCCCTCGCCGGAGATGAAACGCTGGCTGGAGACAAAGGAAGGGCAGCGGGAGCTGGCCGCTTACCGGAAAGCGGTGAGCACCCTGAGCGAATTATACGAGCATGTCCATCTGGCCGAGCCGAAGCCTGTCGTGTACTATGCCGCGCTGATCACGCCGATTGGCCGCCTCTTCGCCGCGGCGACCGAAACCGGCCTGGTGCGCTTATCCTTCACCCAGAGCGAGTCGGACTTCGTCTCTGAACTGCAGAGACAGCTTAAAACTAAGGTCGTCAAGTCCGCCGAAAAGCTGACCCGCGTCGCCGGCCAGCTTCAGGACTATCTGGTCGGAAAGCGCCGGGCGTTCGATACGCCGCTGGATCTGCGCCTCACGACGCCGTTCCAGCGCCGGGTACTGCTGGCCGCGCTCAAAATCCCGCGCGGGCACACGGCGACCTACATGGATATCGCCCGGCGCATCGGCCAGCCGCGGGCCGCGCGGGCTGTGGGGCAGGCATTGGGCCATAACCCAATCCCGATTGTCATCCCCTGCCATCGCGTCCTCGCCTCCGATGGGTCGCTGGGTGGTTACTCGGGTGGGCGCGGCATTGAAACCAAAGCGCACCTGCTTCAACTGGAAGGCGCCCAGGTGGGGTGAATACGCGGCGGCGCGCAATCGCCTCCAGCCTCTGCCCTAGCTTTCCGAATAAAATTAGATGGATAATGATTTCTTCTAACATATATTGACAAATTAGACAAAATGCCTTATAAATATAGGTATGATTGGGTCAGCGCCTAAGAAAGTGAGGTTGGCATGAACGATAGGTCCCGCTATCCCAAATTCAACGATCCGCTCCATGCACGCCCTGTCTTGTCCATGTACGGCGCTTCTATCTGGGGAGAACTGGCCTGGCTGGTTATCCCTATCGCCGTGATCACGCTGGCCCTGCTCCTCGCCTGAGAGCGCCATGAGCCACACATTAGACGAGACGGATCGCAAAATACTCGACCTGTTGCAGCGCGACGCGCGGATGACGAACGCGGCGATCGCCGCCGAGGTGGGCCTGACCGCCCCCTCCGTGTTTGAGCGGATTCGCAAGCTTGAGCAGCGCGGCGTGATCCGGGGTTACCGGGTCGATGTGGACCCCGCGGCTTTGGGCCGCCCCCTCACCGCCTTCATCCGCCTGACCGTCGCCTCGGACGAAAAAAACGAGGCTGGCATCCGAGCCATCCGCCGTGACCCGGACGTGCTGGAGTGCTATCACGTCGCGGGGGAAGATTGCTACATTCTCAAGACCCGGGCCAGCGATCCCGGCGAGCTGGAAGCGCTGCTCGCGCGCCTCCGCAAACAGATGAACATTCAGCGGAGTGTGACGATGATCGCTCTGTCCGTGATTAAGGAGGGCGCGCCCCTGAATACGCTGCCGCCGCCCTCGGCCCTCCCGGCCAACCACAAATCATCGAGGAAGAGAAAATGAAACTCAAAGAATGGGGCGCTTTCGCCGTGCTTGGCTTAGTGTGGGGGTCGTCGTTCCTGTGGATCAAAATCGCCGTCGCGGAGATCGGGCCGTTCACGCTCGTGGCCTTCCGCCTGCTGTTCGGACTGATCGGCCTGTTGGCGGTCGTGCGCCTGCAAAAGCAAGCCTTCCCGCGCGAGCGCAGGGTGCTGCTTGCCTACCTCTTCATGGGCGCGTTCAACACCGCCATCCCCTTCACGCTCATCTCGTGGGGCGAGACCCGCATTGACTCCGGCCTGGCCTCGATCCTGAATGGGACCGTGCCGTTGTTTACCATCGTCATCGCTCACTACTGGCTGCACGACGAGAAAATCACCCTCCCCCGCATCGCCGGGCTGGTCGTCGGGTTCGTCGGCGTGGTGGTGCTGGTGAGCCGGGACCTCGGCCCCGGGGGCCTGCAAGGGAACACCTGGGGCCAGTTGGCGGTCATCGCCGCCGCGATGTGTTACGCCACGGCGATCACCTTCTCGCGCCGGCATCTGCGCGGCCAGCCGCCGGTGGTCCAATCCACCATGGTCCTGCTGATCGCCGATGCGTTCATGTGGGTCGCCGCGCCGATCGCCGAGGGCGGCTTCCACCTGCCGCGCCTGCCGCTGACGTGGTTCGCCATCGCCTGGCTGGGCCTGCTCGGTTCGTGCCTGGCGTACCTGTTGTTCTTTTACCTGATCAACGCCTGGGGGCCGACGCGCGCCTCGTTGGTGACGTATGTGTTCCCAGTCATCGGCCTGATTTTGGGAATCATCTTCCTCGGCGAGGCCGCCGACTGGCGGCTGATCGCGGGGTCGTTACTGATCGTGGGCGGGATTGCGGTCGTCAACCTCAGGCTGCGCCCCCGGCCGATCCCTGCGCCCCAGCCGGCCTCAGCCGATTGAGGGCAGAATGGCGAAACGTTACCATTTCGTCCAGGCCGACGTTTTCACACACCAGCCCTTCGGCGGGAATCAACTGGCGGTGTTCACGGATGCGCGCGGCTTGAGCGAGGCCGAGATGCAGGCGCTCGCGCGCGAGATGAACTTCTCGGAGAGCACCTTCGTCCTGCCGCCCGAAATCCCGGGCGCGGCCAGGCGCGTGCGCATCTTCACTCCCGCGACCGAGCTGCCCATGGCCGGGCACCCGACCGTGGGCACGACGTTTGTGCTCGCCCAGCGCGGCGAGATCGCCGGCGACGAGGCCGTGTTGGAATTGGGCATTGGGCCGGTGCGGGTGGAGATTGAACGCCAGGCGGGCCAGCCGCAATTTGTATGGATGACGCACCGCCAGCCGGAGTTCGGCGCGACGCGCGACGACCGGGAGCGTGTCGCGGAGGCGCTGGGCGTCTCGGCCGGCGACTTGCGCGCCGACCTGCCCATGCAGGTGGTCTCTACCGGCATGCCCTTCTTGATGGTGCCGCTGCGCTCGCTGGAGGCGATTGGCCGCTGCCGCGTCAACCAGGCCGCGCTCCAGAGCCTGTTTGCTGGGGCTGACCCCCGGATGGTGCATATGTTCACCACGGAAACAGTTGACCCGCACGCCCGCCTGCACGCGCGCATGTTCGCGCCGCATGTCGCCGACATCCCCGAAGACCCGGCCACCGGTTCAGCCGCCGCGCCGCTGGGCGCGTATGCCGCCCGTTATGGCCTCGTCTCCGAAGAGCAATTTATCGTCGAACAGGGGATAGAGATGGGGCGGCCCAGCCAAATTTACGTCATCGTGCGCCGAGCTGGCGAGACCTTTACAGAACTCAAAATCGGCGGGCAGGCAGTGATTGTGGGGGAAGGGGAAATCTTCTGGGATTGATGATTGCTGAGTGAATCATGCCTCAATCAGCAATCAAAAATCATCCATCTACAATTCGCATCCGAAATTCCGTCAACTCGTAAATGTGCTCGCCGTAGTGGGCGTAAGTGGTGAATTTGACCCACCACCCCACCCGATCATTCGGGTCGAGGCATCGCGCTTCGGGCAGCGCGGCGATGAGGGCCAGCAACTCCCGGCGGGCGCGGTTGAGGCGGCGTTTGCTCGCGGCGAGAGGGCGGCCTTTGTCTTCGACCTGCCTGAGGGCGTTGAACGTATTCGTGCTATGGCCGAGGGTGGCCTTGCGCCCCTTCATCAAGTCGGGGATGATGCGCAGCGCGGCTTCCTGCCACGCGGCGATGTGATTCATCACGTCCTTGACGCTCCACTCCGGCCCGCACGCGCCGGGCTGCATCAAGGCCTCGTCCGGCAGTTTGCACCACGCAGCCGCTAACTCATCCCACACTTCCTTCTCGCGGGCGGCGAACTCGGCGCGGGTCTTGGGGCGCGGTTTGGGTTTTCGTCTTGGTTTCATAGTCGTTACCTTCGAACTACGAAGACCACAAAGAGCACAAAGGCAGACGCCGGTTCTTTGTATTCTTCGTGTGCTTTGTGGTTCAATCATCCGCGCTTGCTACCCCCGCCCAGAAGCATCCGCGTCCAATATCTCCGCTCCCTGCGAGGCCCGGCACACGTAAATTTCCGGCTGCTTGCCGATTGCCTTCTCATATTGAATAGCCAACTCACGTCTGAAATCGTCTGCCGCCGAGGAGACGACGAGGTTCACAGTGCATCCGCCGAAGCCCGCGCCGGTGAGCCGCGCGCCGTAACAGCCTTCAATTTTCTGCGCGGCCTTGACCATCGCGTTCAGTTCCGGGCATGAGACTTCATATAAATCGCGCAGGCTGGCGTGGCACTCGATCATCAGCGCGCCGAACTCGGCCACGCGGCTGGCGCGCAGGGCGGAGACCGCCGTCTGGACGCGGGCGCATTCCTCGACGACGTGGCGCGCGCGTTTCGCCACGATGGGCGACAGGCGCTGTGCGTGCCGGTTGAAATCCTCCGCCGGCACATCGCGCAGCGCCTTGATGCCGGGCAGGACTTCTGCGAGGACGCGCACAGCCTCTTCACAATGCGCGCGGCGGACGTTGTATTCGCTCTTGCCCAGCTCGCGCCGCACCATCGTATCGGCGACGACGATGGCGACGCCCTCCGGCAGGGGCACCGGTTCCCATTCGAGTGTGCGGCAGTCCAGCAGGAGTGCGTGTCCCGCGCGGCCGCAGGCCGAGGCGAACTGATCCATGATGCCGGAGTTCACACCCACGTACTGGTTCTCGGCGCGCTGACAGGTCAACGCCAGGTCCATCGGGTTCAGCAACCAGCCGCCGAGTTTTTGCCACGCCGTCGCAAACGCGACCTCGACGGCGGCGGAGGAACTCACCCCCGCGCCGCGCGGCACGTCCGCAGTGAGCACCGCGTCCATCCCGGCGACCGCCAGCCCCCGCGCTTTGAGCGCCCACCCCACCCCGGCGGGATAATGCGCCCAGCTTGTGAGCGGCTTGCCGGTCACGTCCACTTTGGCATCGAGTTCAGTTGTGCGAAAGACCGCGCCGTCGTCGAGGTCCATGGCTGAGAGCGAGACGAGCGGGCTGTCGCACTCGCCCACCGCGACGTAGGCCGCGCGGTCAATCGCGGCGGGCAGGACCCAGCCGTCGTTGTAGTCCACGTGCTCGCCCAGCAGGTTCACCCGCCCCGGCGCGCGGGCGATGAAGGAGGGAGAGGTGTGGTAGGAGTTTTGAAATTTGCCAGTGAGGCGCTGGAGGATATCAGTCATTGTCGTTAGTGAAAAAGAAATATTTGTTATAGCGCCAAGCTGAGTTGAAAGGCTCTACCACAACATGAAGCCTATTATCCCCACCTCGGCCAGCGCCTCACGCAATTTCTCGATGTCTTCCTGCCGCACTTCCACGGCTTCGCGGCTGAGGGTTTCGCCGAGGCAGCGTTTGACGCCGGACGTGCGGCGCAGGGTTCTCCTACTCCATCCTCCCCCCTCCGTAAATATTACTGTAGATTGACCAATCCCGCCTGTCACCCCGCTATAACCGCGCCTGTAACGCTCATCACCTATATTGAGAGTGAAGACCGACGAGGCAAACTCTCCCGAAGGCTCGGAACCTTCGGGGGTAGTCAAGCATAGCCTCTGCGCTCCAACAGAGCGCTAAAGCAGCGCTGGCATGATCCGGCTGCAACACAGGCGCGAAACTGCCTGTGAAGTCAACCGCTGTAACCAGATTGTCACCACTTTGGATCAATCGTGTAACGACCGAGGCAAACGATGTCCATTGTCCTGGAACAACTCACTAAACGGTATGGGGGCTACCCGGTAGTGAACCACGTCTCGCTAGAGATCGCGGAGGGTGAGCTGCTTGTCCTCATCGGGCCAAGCGGGAGCGGCAAAAGCACCATCCTGCGCATGATCGCGGGCCTCAACACGATTGACGAGGGGCGGGTGCTGCTGCACGGGCGCGACGTGACCTACGCCACGCCGCAGCAACGCGGCGTCGGCTTCGTCTTCCAACACTATGCCCTGTTCCGCCACATGTCGGTGGCGGAGAACATCGAGTTTGCCCTGCGCGTCCGCAAGGTCTCGGCCAGAGAACGGCGGCGGCGGCGCGATGAACTGTTGGAATTGGTGGGCCTGGCCGGGCTGGGCAGCCGGCTGCCCACGCAACTTTCCGGCGGGCAGCAACAGCGCGTGGCGCTCGCCCGCGCGCTCGCCCACCGCCCCGAGGTGCTATTGCTGGATGAGCCGTTCGGCGCGTTGGACGCCAAGATTCGCGTCGAACTGCGGCGCGCGCTCCGGCGCATCCAAACCGAGTTGGGAATCACGACCATCTTTGTGACGCACGATCAGGAGGAAGCCTTTGAGCTGGCGGATCGGTTGGGCGTGATGAACTTTGGCCGCCTGTTGGAGGTGGGACTGCCCGCCGAACTGTATCAGCGCCCTCAAACGGAATTCGTAGCGACTTTCCTGGGCACGGCGAATCTGCTCGTCGGGCGCTGTGTGCCCGGCGGCGTGCAAGTCGGTCCGCTTCACTTTCCGCTCAAAACCGAAGCGACGCAGTTAAGTGATACCCAGCGGGTTCAGGTGCTGTTCCGCCCCGAAGATGTGGCGCTGGCGGCCTCTCCCGAAGCGCTGGGAGGCGCGCAACTTGGGCGAGGTGAAGTCGAGCAGAGCACCTTCGGCGGTTCCTTTGAGCGGCTGCGCCTGCGCCTGCCGCCCTTGCCGGGGGTGCGGCCGATTGCCCCGACCGTCTCGTTCGGCGATAACTCGATTGTGGTCGAGGCGACTCGCTCACAGGAACAGGCCCGCCGATTGTCCATCCAGGCGGGGGACTATCTGTGGGTGGGCGTGCGCCGCATCCACGCCCTCGTTCATCCGGGACTGAACTTTTTGATCCTCACCGATGGTACTGAGCCATCGCAAGCCGCGCTGGACTTGGGAGGGCAGATTGCCCGCCTGGCTCACGCGCGAGTCACTATCCTGGGCTACGGTCTGCAAGCCGAAGCGCTGCAGCATCATTTTCAAGAGACCAAAGAAAAGTTGGGCAGTGGGCTGGCCGCGCTTGAAATCCGGGCGACGCCCGACCTGCCGGATGTGGCCGTCGCCCTGGAGACAGAGCGCCAACCGTTTGACCTGGTCATCCTGGGCTGGGGAGATTTCCTGCCGCCCGGCGGCGTGGCCTTGGCCGAGCAAATTTTGCAATCGGGCGAGCATCACCTCCTGCTTGTCCCCAATCCGCACCCTACCCCCCGGCGCGCGCTAGTCTGCGTGACCGGGAGCGAACCGAGCAAGGACGACGTGCTCTTCGCCGGACGATTGTTGCGCCACCTGGGCGCGGAGGCCACCCTGCTGTCTATCCTCCCCACCGCCGCGCGGGACCCGCTCCTCCAAGAGCGGGCCAGGCGCTTCCTGGCCGACGGCGTGCGGACGCTGGGCGTGCTGGGGGTCCCGGCGGAGACGATCATCCGCTCGGGTCCGGTGCGCGAGGGAATCTTGAAACAAATGCAGGCGGGCGAACACGATCTGCTGGTGCTGGGCGCGCCGCTGACGAAACGCAGCCGCCAGGTCTCGTTGAGCGGCCTCGTGAGCCAACTTTTGGAAGAGATGACGAATCATCCCATGTTGATTGTGCATTCCCGGTATGTGCTGGCGCCCCAGGCGTCGTTTGATGGCCGCACCAAAATTATCGAGGAGATTATTCCATGAACACCAAGTTGCTTGCACGAACCGGTTTGGCAGTCCTTCTATTCAGCCTGCTGGCGGCTTGCGCTGGCCCGACGGCCACGCCGATGCCCGGAAACGCCCACGGTCCGATCAAACTCATCCTCGGCGCGTACACCACGCCGCGCGAGGCCTACGGCGAACTCATCCCCATGTTCGCGGCGCAATGGAAGCAGAAGACCGGGCAAGAGATTACATTTGAAGAGTCGTACCTGGCTTCTGGCGCGCAATCGCGCGCCATCGTCGAAGGCTTCGAGGCCGACGTGACCGCGCTCTCATTGCAGGCCGATATTGACCGCATCGCCAAAGCCGGACTGATCACTCACGACTGGCAGGCCGCGTCCCACAAGGGGATGGTCAGCACTTCTGTCGTGGCCTTCGCCGTCCGCACGGGGAACCCGAAGAACATTCACGCTTGGGCCGACCTGGCGCAACCCGGCCTCGAAATCCTCACGCCTAACCCCAAGACCAGCGGCGGCGCCATGTGGAACATCCTCGCCCTCTACGGCGCAGCCCTGCGCGGCCGCGTGAACGGCGTGCCGCAGGGCGATGAGGCGGCGGCCACGGAATACCTCCAGGCCGTGCTCAAGAACGTCACCGTGATGGACAAGGGCGCGCGGGAAAGCATCACGAACTTTGAAAAGGGCGTCGGCGACGTCGCCATCACTTACGAGAACGAGGTGCTGGTCGGGCAACAGAAGGGGCAGGATTACGAGCTCATCATCCCCGGCTCGACCATTTTGATTGAGAACCCCGTCGCCGTGGTGGACACCTACGTGGACAAACACGGGACGCGCGAAGTGGCTGAGGCCTTCGTCAACTTCCTCTTCACCAAAGAAGCGCAAGAAGTTTTCGCGCAGTATGGCCTGCGCTCGGTTGACCCCGAAGTCGCCCAAGCCACGGCCAGCCAATATCCCCCAGTGCAAGACCTGTTCACCATTCAAGAGTTCGGCGGATGGGCAACGGCCACGCCCAAGTTCTTCGGCGACAGCGGGATTTATACGCTCGCCATCGCCGCCGTGCAACAGCCATGACCGCGACTGCCCTGCCGGTCCGAGAATCGATCCCCTGGGGCCGCTGGGGGTTGCGCGCCCTCGCATTTACTTATCTCGGCGTGATGCTCATCATCCCGCTCGCCGTGATTCTGCAAGACGGCTTGCGGGCCGGGTTGGGCGGACTGTGGCGGGCCGTCACATTGCCGGTGGCCTGGCACGCGCTCACGCTGACGTTGTGGACAGCGGCGGTCATGGCGCTCATCAACGCCATCATGGGCACGCTCACGGCTTACGTGTTAGTGCGTTACACCTTTCCAGGCAAGTCACTGTTGAATGCGATGGTGGACTTGCCGCTCGCTATCCCGACCCTGGTGACGGGCGTGATGCTGGTGGTGCTCTATGGCCCGCAGGGCGCGGTGGGAGGCTGGCTCGCTCAACAGTTGGGCTGGCGCATCATCTTCGCTCCTCCCGGCATCATCCTGGCGCTGTTGTTCATCACCTTTCCGTTTGTGGTGCGCGCCGTCCAGCCGGTGTTGCTGGGCCTCGACCCCGAACCGGAAGAGGCCGCCGCGACGCTCGGCGCGCGCTCGTGGACAGTCTTCCGGCGCGTGACCCTGCCCGCGCTGGCCTTGCCCATCATCAGCGGCACGTTGTTGAGCGTCGCGCGCGCCGTCGGCGAGTTCGGCGCGATCGTCATCGTGGCGGGCAACATCCCCTTGCGCTCACAAACAGCGGCGGTATACGTGTTGGGCGAAGTTGAATCCGAGAACCGGCTCGGCGCCAGCGCCGTGTCAGTCGTCATGCTCGCGCTCGCGTTCGGGTTGGTGATGCTGGTAGATTGGCTCCAGCGGCGCGGCTCACCTGGGAGGGCCGAATGAGCGCCGTCACTTCTGCGGCCCACCCTGTCGCCCGGCGCGGACGCCTCTCACTCGCCAGCGATACTTGGCGACGACGGATTGTCATCGGTATAGTGGCCGTCTACGTCACTCTCTTGGTCCTCGCCCCCATCGCGGCGCTGATTGTGGGCGCGTTTGGCGAGGGGATACGTGGCGTCGTCAATGCACTGGCTCAACCCGAAGTCTTAAGCGCGTTCTGGCGGACGATTTACATCGCCCTCATCACGTTGGTCGTCCACGCGGTATTTGGAACGCTTGTGGCCTGGGTCTTAGTCCGGCATCGCTTCCCCGGCCAAAAGTTGCTCAACGGACTGCTTGATTTGCCTTTTGCGACCTCGGCGGTGGTGGTGGGCTATATGCTGCTATTGATTTTCGGGCGCAATGGTTTGCTGGGGCCATGGTTGGAGGCGATGGACATCAAAGTCGCCTTTGCGCTGCCGGGCATGATTCTGGCGACGCTGTTTGTGACATTGCCCTTCATGGTGCGCGAGGTCATGCCGGTGCTGGAGGCCCTGGATGTCGAGCAGGAACAGGCCGCGGCGACGCTCGGCGCGAGCGGCTGGCAGACCTTTTGGTGGGTGACGTTCCCCGCTCTGCGCTGGGGTTTCATCTATGGCGTGACGTTGACCTTCGCGCGCGCGCTCGGCGAATTCGGCGCGGTGCTGGTCATCGGCGGCGGGGCGCAGGGCGCGACCGAGACCACCACGCTCTACATTTTCCGCGCCCTCGACGAGCGCCAATATGTCGGGGCGTACAGCGCGGCGCTGGTGCTCGGCCTGCTCTCGCTGGCTTTCGTGGTCGGCTCCGATCTGCTCCGCCGAAAGGAGAAATAGGTTATAGTTGAGGCATGCGCCGATTGCGACTCAGCACGCTGCTCATCGGCCTCAACGTCGGGTTGCTGCTCCTCGCCATTACGGGCGTGGCCTTCTTAGCCGTACGGTTGCTGCGACAACTGGCCGACGATCAGGCGCTCGCTCGCGTAGAACAAGCCGGGACCAGCGCGCGGAACGCGGTCAACCGTGCTGGAGGGGAAATTCTCACCAGCGCGCAACTCCTTGCCGAACGCCCCACGCTCCTACGCCTAGTGCAGGCGAATGACACAGCCTCCCTCGCCGCTTTTCTGAATCAATTCCAGCAGACCAGCCGGCTCGACGGCTGTGTCGTCATCCTGAATGACCGCGTCATCGCTCAAAGTGGGTTGCCGTTGCCGTGGGGATCTATCTGGGCCGCGCATCGTCTAGAGCAAAATTATTTCTTTGCCGCTGATAGCGCTTTGATCTTGGGCGCGGCGGCGGCGATCCCTGCCATGCCGAATGGAACGGTGCACGTCGCGGTCGAACTGGATACGTCGTTCGCCAACCAGATCACCGTCGAGACTGGATTGCCGGTGAGCATCGTATCGCCCTCCGCCGCGCAAACGCCCGGCCCCCTGGCGGCCCTGCGGACGCGTGCATTAAATACCGGAGAACCCGTCACCACTTATCTGGCCTCTTCCGATCGGTACGTGGCCAGCGTGCCGTTGCGCACGGCGACCGGCGCTATCGCCGGACTGATCGAGACCGAGCTTTCGGCTATCACTGTGACGCGCTCTTTACAGCAACTCATCCGAACATTCTTGCTGTGGGCCGTGGGAGTCGCAGCCCTGGCAGCGCTCGTCAGTTTTTTGGTGGGCCGCCAACTCGGCTCACCCTTGCGCGCCCTGACAACGGCTGCGGCACGGATTGGTCACGGCGATCTCGCCATGCCTATTCCTCCGGCTTCCGGGGTTGAGATCGGCGCGCTGGCGGCCACTCTGGAAGAGATGCGCCGCCGCTTGCTCAAGTTGACGGCCAACTTGCGTCAACAACAGGCTGAGTCCAACGCCATCGTCACCGGCATTGTCGAGGGCGTCTTCACCGTTGACCGCGAACGGCGCATTCAGTACGTCAACCCCCAAGCCGTGGCGATGCTGGGCCTGACGGCAGAAGGGATCGTCAATCATTTCTGCGGCGATGCCCTTAACCCACAAGGTCCAGGCGACGTGCGGCCCTGCGAGGAACAATGCCCCATCATCCACGCGCGCTTTCGCGCTGGGGCGCGAGCCACTGAGCATCTCTTGCTGAGTAACGGCCAGCGGCGGACGGTCGTCATCACCAGCGCGCCGCCGATGGATGACTCGTCATCGGGTGGCGACCTGCGGCAAGTGCAAGTGATGCGCGATGAGACCGAAGTGGAAGCGACGCGCCGACTGCGCGACGCCGTGCTCGCCAACATCTCTCACGAATTCAGGACTCCGCTCTCGGCCCAACTGGCCTCCATCGAACTCCTGCTGGACCAACTCCCCCAATTGACGAGCAGCCAGATCGGCGACCTGGTGCGCTCCCTCCAGCGTGGGACGCTGCGCCTGACGCAACTCATTGATAATTTGCTGGAGAGCGTGCGCATCGAGGCAGGCCAGTACACGATCCGGCATCAACCACTCACCCTCGACGCGGTGATTGAGCAGTCATTGGAAATGACGCGCCCGTTGCTCGATCAGCGCCAGCAACGAGTCAGCGTGAATCTGCCCGACTCGCTCCCAGCCCTCTACGGCGATGCGCCTCGGCTGGCGCAAGTCTTCGTCAACCTGCTGGCGAACGCCAACAAATTTGCGCCGCCGGGTTCCGACATCAGAATCGGTGGGATAGTCGGGGCCGAGTCGGTCACGCTCTGGGTCGAGGACCAAGGACCAGGATTGCCGGAACTGCCGAACCAATCGCTGTTCGTCCGTTTTGTGCGCTCCCCAGCCGGGGAACCAGAGCAAGGCGGCGTGGGCCTGGGGTTGTGGATTGTGAAATCCATTGTCGAGCGTCACGGTGGCCGGGTGGAGGCGGTGAGCCGCGCCGCCGGGACGCGCATCTGTATCACCCTCCCACGGGAGTCTAACGACGATGAAGATTTTGGCCGTTGACGACGACGTGGAATTGCTGGGGCTGATTGGCTTTGCCCTGCGCCAAGCCGGTTATCTGGTCATCGAGGCCGCTCATGGGAATGCGGCGCTGGAAGCCTTCGACCGCGAACAGCCTGACCTCGTCCTCCTCGACGCGAATCTGCCAGGAGTGAACGGTTTCGAGGTTCTCCAGCGCATTCGGGAACACGCCTCGACGCCGATTATGATGCTCACCGTGCTCAACAGCGAGGAAGATGAAGTGCGCGGCCTGGATTTGGGAGCCGACGATTATTTGACGAAGCCCTTCAGCCCGCGCACGCTGCTGGCCCGGGTGCGCGCTCTGTTGCGACGCGGAGAAACTGACCGGCAGGAGGGCATACACAAAGAGCGCGCTTACCGCGCCGGGGATTTGATGCTGGATGTCGAAAGCCAATCAGTGAGCGTGCGCGGAGGAACGCCGGTGCGCTTAACGGGTTTGGAGTTCAGGTTGTTGCATTATCTACTGGTCAATGCGGAGCACACGCTCCCGGCGGAGCGGTTGACTCAGCACGTGTGGGGCTATCGCGGCGGAGACGACCGGCAAATTCTCAAACAGCTAGTCCATCGCCTGCGCCACAAGGTCGAACAAAATCCGGCAGAGCCAGAATACGTCATCACCATCGCCGGAGTTGGTTACATGCTTCGGCCCACCCCGCGCGCCGATTGATCAAACCCTCCTGCAGGCGCAAAGCGTGAACCTGCGGGAGGGTCGTTAGGCGCTAATCCACCAATATCCCCACCTCGGCCAGCGCCTCGCGCAACTTCTCCATATCCTCGCCGCGTATCTCGACGGCCTCCGGGCTGAGGGCTTCGCCGAGATAGCGCCGGACGCCCGGCGTGCGGCGCAGAGTCTCCAGCAGTTCCTTGCTCTTCAACTTCAACACGACCGTCTCTTTGATGGCGGCCTCCCCGCCGGAGCGCTCCCAGCGGTGGAGCGCGCCCACCAACGTCGGCGGGATGGCTTCGTCGCCGACGGCCTTTTGCAGAAAGCCGGCGATGTGGCTGACTCGGATACCCTGCTTCGCCGCGCGGACGAGGGAGGTAGGGGTGAGGCGATAGGCATAGTCGTTCCCCTCCAGCGAGAGCCAGTGCGAGACGCGCGCGACTTGAAAACGGTCGTAGCGGCTGGCCGAGGCTGGCGCACGGATGAAGCCATCCTGGCTCAACTGCAAAGCGGACGGCGTCTCGGCTTCGGCAGCGGGCCAGGCAGCCTGGCCGAGGAACGCGGCGCCATAGGGCGTTGTCCGAAAGGCTTTACCCTCAGCTCTCTCCCCTCCCCCTGGAAGAGAAAGGGGGGCCATATCCACGAGGCCTAGCCAGTGCATCGGCTTTTCAATCATCCAGCGGATCAGCGCGCCGTCCACGCGCTCCCAGTTTTCAAACCCGCGCAGGTAGACCTGTGTCGCCGCATCGCGGATGTACCACGAGTCATAATCGCCCGCCGGGCGTTGGAAATCGGGCTGGCGGTCTTTGACGGCGGCGACGAAGGCCTCAAGCGACCACCACTCGCCGGCGGGGACCTGTTTGAGCAGGCTCAGGACCGCGGCGCGGGCGGTGAAGGGATCGTTGCGCCAGGCCTTGCCCTCGAGCACGAGGCCAGGCACGTGGAGGAGATCGTTCCACTCGCGCGAATCACGCCAGGCTGGCGCGAGAATTGCAACTTGTTCCGGGCGCGAGGCTTCAAGGAAGGGCCGCGCCTTAGCAGGTTCGAGCTTAAGCGGCGAACCGCTGGCGAGGCCGACCTCGCTGCGCGTGGCGAGATGGATAAAGAGGTCAAGGGCTTCCGGCAGCCGCAGAAAGCGGTGGAGGGCCTCACGGTGTTTGCGCGGAAAAGAGGCGCCTTCGAGCCGGACGACGGCGATTTGCAGATAGGCCAGCAGGGTGGCGAGGTCATCGGGGGCCGCACCCACCGCGGAAACAAAGTCCGGCGGGGGCGCAGCGGGCGCGCCAGGCGGGGGCGCGTTGGAAGGCGCGGAAATGCCGGCGGGCATCAGCTTCAATAGATCATCAGGGATGAAGACGAACTCCTGCGGCCCCTGCCCGTCGTCGAAAAAGGCGCGCCCGATCAGCCCCCGGTACCACAGCATTTCGGAGGCGGAGGGAGCGTTCTTCCACGGCTGCTCGCGCTCGCGGCGGCTCACACCCATTGCGCGCAATTCGCCATATTTACGCACGAACATGGCGAGCGGCATCCGCTCCGGTTTCAACGCCTCGAGCGCGGCGCGGGCCTCGGCGGGGAGGGCTTCGACGATTTCCTGCACGAGGCTGGGCTGGGTGCTGCGGATCTGCGCGGCGAGTTCGTCGGCGGCCTCATGCTGGTTGGGGACTTGCAGCTCCAGGCCCCAGTGGTCGGCGATCAGGCGCAGCAGGCCGAGGTCATAATCGCGGAGGACGCGCTGAAGCGAGGGCATGTGTCAACGCCATCTGTTGCCCTAGAGTCACACGAGAACCTGGATCGCCCCCGGCACGAGCGTCATTTCGACGTGCCGCACGTCGGCCTCGTAGGGCGCGAAGAGCTCGCCGTCGAGGTGGATCGGCAGCGCGCGGTCGGCGTCAATCACCAGGCGCGTCGTCTTGGCCAGCTTCACCTCCGGCTCGCGGAGGTGCGTCGCGTTCATGAACTTGGGCAGCAGCTGCAACATGCGGATCTGCGAGACGGGAGGCAGGTAGACAAATTCCACGACGCCGTCGTCTATCTGCGAGCCGGGTGTGGTGATGAACCCGCCGCCCTCGCGCGGGCCGTTGCCCACGGTGAGCATCAGAATCGGCTGGTCGAGCGCACCCCCATCGTAGGTCACCTTCATATGCGGCGCTTCGAAGTGATTGGCGATGGTGATCAGCGTGGAGGTGAGGTACATGACAAAACCGTGGAGGCCGGTGATCTTGCGGCTCTGGATGTTGATCGCCGCGTCGAAGCCGACGCCGCCTGTGTTGACGAAGTACTCCAGCCGGCCGGCGCCGTCGCGGACCATGATCGCGTCCACGGCGCGGACAGCGCCGCTGAACACGCGCTTCACCGCTTCCTGCGGGTTGGTCTCAATCCCGGCGGAGTGCGCGAAATCGTTGCCCGAGCCAATGGGCACGATGCCCAGGCGGGGGCGCTGCACGGCGTCAATCTTCATCAACCCATTGACGACTTCGTGCACCGTCCCGTCACCGCCGAGCGCGACGACAGTCTTGTAGCCCTTGATGCCCGCTTCCGCAGCAATCTCGACGGCGTGCGCGGGATATTCGGTGCCGCGCCAGTCGGCCCCACCCATCTCGTCCACAATCGCGCGCAGGTCTGAGGCTCTTTGCCCCGACCGCCCGCGGTCAGAGTTGGGATTGAAAATCAGGAGGATGTTATGCATGCAATCACCTCGCCTACCCCATCCCGCTTTCCAAGCGTCAGGCGGTGAATTTCGCCTTGGAATTTGGGGTCTGGGAGTTGGGATTTCTCACTAATGTACCTCCAAACGCCTTATGGCACAAAATTCGCTTGACCCTGCGAGTCGGCGGAAGTACAATCCGCCAGATGTTGGACAGGCGTTCCATAGCCCGCTACTGATTGGGCATGCGAGTCTCTCTGTGCTATACTCGCGCTTGAATCAGACTCACGTCGGTCGCGCCGGGTCTGGCAGCCCTGCGAAAGCGATTGAGGTTGGGGCGCGCGGGTGCGAGGTCTGGGAGTTTCGTAGGAGCGCGTTGCACGCGCGACTTTGGCAGCCGCGCAAACCTGAGGCAACTGGGATGAAAGACGAGCGCATTGCGGAATTGACTAACCGGCTGCGAGCCTGGGGATTGAACGGGTTCGCCGCTTCGCTGCTGGAATCGGCCGGGCCGCTGGCCT
Source organism: Anaerolineales bacterium (assembly GCA_035291605.1). Taxonomy (GTDB): domain Bacteria; phylum Chloroflexota; class Anaerolineae; order Anaerolineales; family UBA6663; genus DATDRS01. The sequence continues at coordinate 24,418 of DATDRS010000494.1, forward strand.
TCCTGGGCGCGCAGGCATTATACGCCGTCGGGCCGATGCTGAATCCCCTCTTCCCGGAAGATGAAGTGACCTCCCTCGCCCGGCTGCTTGAAGACCCCTCCTCGATCCAGGCCCTGGCCGACCATTTGAATCAGGAGTCGCCGGAATGAACCTGACCGGATTAGGTTTTGTCTTGCTCTTTGCGGGACTCATACTCGCCTTCATCGTCCTCGGCCGGCGCCGCGGCGCGCGCCCGGCGGCCTTCCGCCCCCTGGAAGCCTTGCAGAGTCTGCCGACCACCGTTGGCGAAGCCGTTGAAACGGGGCGGCGCCTGCACATCTCGCTGGGCACGGGGACCATCGGCCAGACGGACACCGCCGCCGCCCTCGCCGGGCTGACCGTTCTCGACCAGATTTCTGAGGTCACTGTGGTCAGCGACAAACCGCCGGTCGTCACCGCGAGTGACGGCGCGGTCATGCTCCTCGCGCAAGACACGCTCCAGCACGTGTACTCGCGGCAAAACGCGCAGGAGCGGTATGATCCCACCTCGGCCCGCGTGGCTGGCCTCTCGCCTCTCTCGTTCGGCGCGGCCGTGACGACGATGATTACAGATGACTCGCTGGCCGGGACGGTGCTCGTCGGTTCGGTCGGGTCAGAGGCGGTGCTGCTCGCCGAGGCCGGACACCGGGCGAACATCACCACCCTCGCGGGTTCGCTGGACCCGGCGGCGCAGGCGCTGCTCTTCGCCGCCGCCGACTATCCCTTGATCGGCGAAGACCTGTTCGCGGGCGGCGCGTACATCGGGCGGCATCCCGGCCACATCGCCAGCCTGCGTGCGCAGGACATCATGCGCCTGCTCATCGGCCTGGCGATCCTCGGCGGGGCGCTGCTCAAGACACTGGGAATTCTGCCGTGAAGATTCGCTTCGGTAACGCCCTGCTCACGGCCATCGCCGCCGGGGTCGGGTTTGTCACCCTGCTTGGCTACTTCGTCAACGCGCCCATCCTGCGGGTCATGCGCCAGCAGTTGGTGGCCTGGGCCAGCCTCCTCGCCGCCGTGGCAGTTATTATCGGCGCGCTCAACTTGCTGCAGGTTCACCTGAAGAAAATGACGCGCGGCGCGCCGGGCTGGTTCTACAGCCTCTTCCTGATCCTGAGCCTCGTCGGCACGCTGGGAGTGGGGATCGCCGCTCCATTCGTCGGCTGGGGAAGCGGCCCGACGAACACCGCCAATGCCTGGGTCTTCCACAATATCCAGTCCGCCCTCGGCGCGGCCATTGCGGGCCTGCTCTTCTTCTTCCTCGTGTTTGCCGGTTACCGGCTGCTGCGCCGCCGCGCCTCGCTCACGCTCGTCGTCTTTGTCGTCGCCGCCATCATCTCGCTGATCGGCGCGGCCCCGCTTCCCGCGGGCGTGCCCGATTTCGGCCTGCGCGATCTGCGCCTCTGGCTCGCACAGGTCCCGGCGGTTGCGGGCGGGCGCGGCCTGCTCCTGGGCGTGGCGCTTGGCGTTATTGCTACCGGTCTGCGCATCCTGCTCGCGGTAGACCGGCCTTACGGTGAGTAAGCATGGCCGTCATTCGCTGCCAGGCCTGCGGCAAGCCCAACCCTGATTTCCTGGACGTGTGCCAGTATTGTGACGCGCGCCTCAAGCCGCTCGAGGCCGGCCCCGCGCCGGAGGCGGCGCCCGCGGGCGATGTCATCCGCTGCCAGGCCTGCGGCAAACCCAACCCCGCCTTCACGGAAGTCTGCCAGTTCTGCGACTCACCCCTCAAGCCGCAGTTGTTCGGCTTTGGCGAGACGACATCCGCCGAGGCGGGCGATCAGATTCGCTGCCAATCGTGCGGACGCCTCAATCCGCCTTTTGCCGAGGCCTGCCAATACTGCGAGGCGCGTCTGCGGCCCTTGCAAGAGATTGCAGGGGATGAAACGGCCGGGGCCACAGCAGCGCCCGAACCCCCGGGCTCGCCCGGGGGCGGGCCCGAGAGCGGCGCCCAGCCTGGCATGGAGTGGATGCGCAGACTGTCAACCGAACCATCCGCCGAGCCGGATTGGATGTGGACCGGCGCGGCTGGAGAAGAACCCGAACCGGCCGCGGCGCCATCGGAAGAAACCCCGGATTGGATGAGGCCATTCGGCGGCGAGCAACCCGCCCAACCGGCTGAACCCCCGGGATCGCCCGAGGGCGGGCCTGCCATGCCCGATTGGATGAGTTCCCTGGGCGGCGAGCCGACGCGGATGGAAACGGCTGCGCCCGCCGAGGAAGTGCCCGATTGGTTGCGTTCCTTTGGCGAACCTCCGTCTCAACCCACGCCGAGTGCGCCAGCGCCCTCGCGAGACATCCCGGAGTGGCTGCGCCCGCCGGAGTCCTCTGAGGCTGAGGCTGCCGCGCCCTTGGGTGAAACGCCGGATTGGTTGAGCACGCCCGCTCAACCTGAGGCGGCTCCCCCGGCAGAAGAAGTCCTGGACTGGATGCGTTCGTCCGGCGGCGCACCCGCTCAACCGGCAGAGGCCGCACCCCCGGGCTCGCCCGAGGGCGGGCCTGCTTTCGGCGCTGAGCCAACATCCGCCGCCGAGATGCCTGACTGGCTGAGCGCGCTCGGCGGCGCACCCGCTCAACCTGAGGCGGCTCTCCCAGCAGAAGAAGTCCCGGACTGGATGCGTTCGTCCGGCGGCGCGCCCGCTGAGCCGGTAGAGACCGCACCCCCGGGCTCGCCCGAGGGCGGGCCTGCTTTCGGCGCTGAGCCAACATCCGCCGCCGAGATGCCTGACTGGTTGAGCGCGCTCGGCGGCGCACCCGCTCAGCCGGCAGAGGCTGCACCTGCTTTCGGCGCTGAGCCAACACCCGCCGCCGAGATGCCTGACTGGTTGAGCGCGCTCGGCGGCGCGCCGGCTGATGTGGGGGGATTTGAAACCCGCCCCGAAGCCGCGCCGGCCGACGAAACGCCCGACTGGCTCCGTTCGATGGGCATCTCTGCGCCGACTGAACCGGTGGGCGCTCCGCCCGAGGCCGCCGAGGCTGCGCCCGACTGGCTGAGTGGGCTGGGCGCGCCGCGCTTCGCGGCTCCGGCTGAACCCACTTCACCCTTCGGAGCGTTCACGGAAATTCCTGCCGAAGCCGCACCTGCTGCCGGGGAAATGCCCGACTGGCTTTCTTCCTTGCAGCCTGCGACCCCGCCTGAGGTCCCGGGTGCGCCTGAACCGGCTCCAGCCTCGTCGCTCTTTGGCGCGATGCCGTCGCCCTTCGCCGCGGAGGAGACGCCAACACCGCTCGTCCCCCCCGCTGCCACGGCAGGCCTGGCGCTGGGCGAAATGCCCACCTGGCTGCAATCCATGCGGCCCGTGGACGTGCAACCATCCCGCGTCCCGCCTGAGGTTGACAACTACGAAGAAAAGGTGGGCATCCTCGCCGGGATGCGCGGCGTGTTGCAGGCCGAGCCGGCCATTGCCAAGCCGCACAAGAGCGAAGTCCCAGTCCAAAAGCTGGAGGTTAGCGAGGCGGAGGCCGCGCAGGCGACATTACTCGCCGGAGTCTTGAAGGCCGAAGCAGAGGAGGCGCGCCCGGTCTCCAAACGCCGGCTGCAAATCGCGCTGCCGGTCGAGCGCTGGCTGGTCTTTGCGGCGCTGGCCCTCGCCGTCATCTTCCCGTGGTTCTTCGCCGCAGGCTTCTTCCCCGCGCCGACCACCATCGCGCGTGAGACGAACGCGGCCTTTGAGCTGGTCGAGGGCCTGCCTACCGACAAACCCGTGCTCGTGGCCTTCGACTACGATCCGGCGCAGCGCGGCGAGCTTGACCCCGCCGCCCAGGCGGTGATCTTCCACCTGATGCGCCGGGGGGTCTCCCTGGCGGGGGTCAGCACGCACCCTGCCGGGGCCGGGGTAGGCCAAGACATCTTCAACGAACTGGCGCTCGGCCTCAAGAATGCCTACGGCGTTTCCTACACCTATGGCGTCAACTATATCAACCTCGGCTACATTCCCGGCGGGCCGGTTGGCCTGCTGCAATTCGCGACTAACCCGCGCTCGCTCTTCAACACGGACTTCAGCGGCGCCATGCGAGTTTGGGACGCGCAGAGCGCGCCCGAAATGAGCCAGGTGTATGGGCTGAGCGATTTCAGCCTGATCGTGCTGGTGTCGTCCACGCCCGACGCGATCCGCGCCTGGATCGAGCAGACGCAGAGCTTCGCCGCTGCGGCGCCGGTTGTGGCCGTGGTGAGCGCCGGCGCCGATCCACTGGTGAGGCCTTATTACGAAGCCAACCCGCCACAGATCAAGGGGATGGTGACCGGCATCGTCGGCGCGGCGCAATACGAACAGCGCGCTGGCCTCCCCGGCGGCGGCCCGGCCAGCAATCGCTGGGATGCCATCGGCGGGGGAGTGCTCGCCGCCGTTATCCTGATCATTGCGGGCAATCTGCTTGGCGCGCTGGCGCGGATGACTGTGCTCCGCGCCCGGAAACGATAACTATGCCAGCCGCCCTCCTCCAGAGCCTGCCGGACATCATGGTGTTTGCGCTGACGCTGATGGTGTTCACCTACTTGTTGGGCGACAACCCGCTGTATCGCCTCGCCGTGCATCTCTTCGTCGGCGTCACGGCGGGATATGCCGTGCTGGTCGCGTATTACAACGTGATCCACCCGCAGATGCTGGGGCCGCTTGTCGTCTCTCTCAGCCAGGGCTTGGCGGTGCTCACCGCCCTGCCCACGCTGCTCCCTGCGCTCTTCGCTTTGATGCTCAGCCTGTTTCTGCTCCTCAAGCTCTCACCCGGCGCCTCTTGGACCAACCGTCTGGGCAGCGTGGCGACGGCGTATCTCGTCGGCGTGGGCAGCGCGGTCGCCATCGGCGGCGCAATCACCGGCACCCTCTTTCCGCAGATCAACGCCACCTTTCTCTCGCTGCTCCCGCAGACCGAACTCGGCTTCTCGCCGGAGCGCATGGTGGATCACTTCGTCATCATCTTCGGCACGCTGGCGACGCTGGGTTTCTTCTACTACGGCGCGCGGGTGCGCCCCGGCCGCCCGCCGGAGCGGCCGCCTCTGGCCCGGCCCGTCGCCCTCGTCGGGCAGGTGTTCATCGGCGTCGCTTTCGGCGTCATGTACGCCGGGGCGCTCGTCGCCAGCCTGGCCTTCTTTGCCGACCGCCTGGTCGCCATGTGGTCCATCCTCGAACCCTTCCTGGGCGGCGGCTGACAACGTCGTTATGGCTGACACCACCTATCCCACCGACACGCTGCTGGCTTTGGATTTCGGGACGGCGACCACGCGGGCGATGCTGTTCGACGTGGTGGAGGGCAGTTACCGTTTTGTGGCCTGCGGCGAAGCGCCGACGACGGTCGAGCATCCGTATTACGAGGCCTCCGAGGGCATGCGCCATGCGCTCGTCGAGCTGCAAAACATCACCGGCCGCACCCTGCTCGACGGCAATACGCACCTGCTGGTCATGCCCGCGACCCCTGATGGCGTTGGCGTTGACGCCGTCGCCGTCACCTCGAGCGCCGGGCCGGCAGTGAAAACGCTGCTGGTCGGCCTGCTGCCCGGCGTTTCGGTCGAGAGCGCGCGACGCCTGGCCGGTTCCGGCTATCTCACGCTCATGGATATCCTGAGCCTCGGCGACCGCCGCCGTACCGAACAGCAGTTTGACGCGGTGCTCAACGCCCAACCGGAACTGATCCTCGTCGCGGGCGGCACCGACAACGGCTCGCGCGAGGCGCTGGTCAAGCTGCTCGAAACCGTCGCGCTGGCCTGCCATCTCCTCCCAACCCCCACGCCGCCCAAACTGCTCTATGCAGGCAACCCGGTCCTGGGCGACAAGATCAAAGAAATGTTCGGCGGCGCGGCTCACGTCTACACCGCGCCAAACGTCCAGCCGGAATTGGGCGAAGAAGTCTTCGGCCCGGCGCGCGCCGAGCTGGCGAAAATATTGGAAGCGCACCGCCTCGGGCAGATCGGCGGTTTCCAGGATCTGGCGCAGATGGCTGGTGGACGTATTTATCCGACCGCGCAGGCCGAGGGGCAAATCGTTCGTTATCTCAACCGGACACTCAACTCGCCAGGCGGGGTGTTGGGCGTGAATGTGGGTTCCGCCTCCACTTCGGTGGCCGCCGCCTTCAAGAACGAACTATACTTGAGCGTCCGCTCAGACCTGGGCATGGGCGCGAACGTCGCCGCCCTGCTGAACGAAACCACGGTCGAACAAGTGGCGCGCTGGCTGCCGTTTGAGGCGTCGGCGACGGCGGTGCGCGAGTTCATCCTGAACAAGAGCGCCCACCCGCACACTCTCCCGGCAGATCTGAATGACTTACATCTGGAAAACGCCATTGCGCGGGAAGTGTTGAGCGCGGGCCTGCGCACGGCCCACGCCCGCTGGCCCGCCTCTGTGCAGGGCCGGCGCAGCGACTTATTGCCGCGCATTGACTTGATCCTGGGGAGCGGCGCGGTCCTGAGCCGCGCCCCCCGTCCCGGCGTGGCGGCCCTCATCCTGCTCGATGCGCTCCAACCGGTCGGCGTCACCCACCTGATGCTCGATCCGCACCATGTGACCGCCGCCCTGGGAGCGATCGCGCACACCCATCCGATGACTGTCGTTCAGGCGCTGGACAGCGCTTTCCTGAGTTTGGGGACCGTGATATCCCCGGTCGGCGAGGCGCGCCCCGGCAGCGTCGCCTGCCGTGTCAAGTTGGTCATGGAGGGGGGGCAGGAAATGAGCGCCGAGGTCAAGTTTGGATCGCTCCAGGTGTTGCCCTTGCCGCTCGGACAGGACGGCAAATTGACTCTCAAGCCGCGCGGGGGCATTGACGTGGGCTTTGGGCCTGGGCGCGGCAAGATCATTCCGGTGACCGGCGGCGCAGTGGGCGTCGTCATTGACGCGCGCGGGCGTCCTATCGCGTTCCCCCAGGCCGCCGGCGAGCGGCAGGAACTGACATCCGAGTGGCTTCTGAAAGTCGGCGGCCTCGTATGAGTTGGGAGGCTTGAAAGATGGCTTACATTCCCGTTACCTCCCATGCAACCCTGCTGACCACGCTGCGGCGTGAACGCATGTTGCCTGTGCCCGGCGAGGTGTTTGCGCAACCCGGCGAGCGCGTCGAGGCCGGAGACCTCATCGCCCGCGCCACCGTCCCCGACGAGCATCGCATCCTGGACCTCGTCAAAATGCTTGAAGTCTCTAAAGACAAGACGGCGTCGTTCATGGTCAAGCAGGATGGCGAGGCCGTCAAGAAGGGGGAACTCATCGCCGTCCGCAAAACGCTCATGGGCATCGTCGTTTTGCCCGTTGCCTCGCCCGTGGACGGCGTACTGATGGCCTCCGGCGATGGCAAAGCACTCGTGGCGGCCGTCTCAAAGCCATTTGAATTGCGCGCGGGCGTCCCCGGCAATGTCGTCAACAGTTTTCAAGGCCGGGGCGTGGTGATTGAAACGACCGGCGCACTGCTCGAAGGTGTGTGGGGCAACGGCAAGGAGAATTTCTCGGTGCTGCGGGTTCTGGGCAACGGGCCGCAGGACGCCTTGCTGGCCGAGCAAATCGAGCTGGGCCTGCGCGGCACCATCCTGGCCGTGGGCGTCGTTCAGGATGACCACGCCTTCAAGCAACTGGCTGATGTCGCCGTCAACGGTCTGATCGTCGGCAGCCTCAAGGCGGACCTGCTCCCGGCTGTGCGCAAGTGGAACATCCCGGTGATGGTCACAGATGGTTTTGGCGCGCAGGGCTTCTCCACCCCGGCTTATAACCTGCTGGTGAGCAACACCGGCCGCGAGGTATGGCTGAATGCCCAGGCCTGGAACCGGTCGGTTGGCGCACGCCCCGAGGCGATCATCCCACTGCCCAGCCCCGGCCAGGCGCCCGCGGCCCCACCGGATGGCCAGGCGCTGGAGGCCGGCAAGCACATCCGCGTCGTGCGCGGAACCGAAGCCGGCCAGACGGGCACGGTAGTTGCACTGAGTGACAAAGCCGTGGCGCTGCCCAGCGGAGTCCGGGCGCGTGTCGCGACGGTGAAACTGGATGAGGCCGAGGCGCTGGCTGCGATTCCATTCGCCAATTTGGAGCTTTTGGAGTAGTCTTAGGGTCAGCACCTTCCCTGCCCTGAAGGAGACGCAAGCATGGCATTTGTCGAGGAACCTCTTGTCACAGAACCCGGATCGCCCCCAGAGGGCGCCTCGCCGGGCAACCGGACTTTTTACATCGCCGTGGGCATCCTGGGCGGTCTGTTCGTCATCGGTCTTCTGTGCATTGGCGCGTATGCGTTCTTCATCCAGCCGGGTCGGCGCGCGGCGCAACAGGCTCAGCAGGCGGTCGCGCTCACCGCGAATGCCGAGGTCGCGCTGGCGCAGACTCAGCAAGCCGCAGCCACGGACACACCTCCACCGACAGCCACGACGGTTCCTGACACGGCGACCCCGGTGATCGCAGCTACGGAGACGGCGACCGTCCCGCCGACCAACACCCCGGCGGCGACGGACACGAACACGCCGGCAGCGGTGGCGGAGGTGACCGGCACACCTGGGGGCGGCGTCACGCTCGCGGCGCCCACCGCGGGCGGGCCGACGGCCACTCCCCTGCGCGGCGCGAGCGCCACGCCGACCCCGCTGGTCGGCGGCTTGAGGACGCCCACCCCCACCCAACTGCCGGGCACCGGCTTTGCGGATGAGGCTGGAGTCCCCCAGTTAGTCTTGCTCGGGATCGCGTTGATTGCCGTCGTGATCGTCGCGCGGCGTTTGCGTCTCAGCCTGCGCTAAGCCAACTACGGACACCGGGCGTCACAGAGACGCCCGGTGTCTTTTTAATTGCCTTTCGCTTTTTGGCGAACTTGGCGATAATAGCCATATCCCTGTCTGGCTGTACAGCGCCATGCTAAACCTGTATCCCTCAATCCGCCAAGCGCAAATCGAAAATATCCTCCGCATCCTGGCGCAGGGAGAGTGCTGCGCCGTCTATGGCCTGAGCAACACGGGCAAAAGCCCGCTGTTGCGCTCGCTCTCTACACCTGAACAAGAAGCCCGCTATGGGCAACTGGCCGGGCGTCCAGGGCGTTTGATCTACATTGACTGCAATCGGGGGGTCGAATTGACCGCGCCCGGCTTCTACGAAATCGTGGTGCGTTCACTGCTCGAAGCGCTCGAGGCCGAGGCCGGCGCCGCGCCGGCGGCCTTGCTCAACGACTTGCGTGAACAACACAACCGCATCACCAGCGCGCCCTCAGTCTTTCAGGCGTCGCTGGCCTTCAACAACGCGATTTCCGAATGCTGTGCGCAACTCGGGCGCGACCTCGCGCTCCTGTTCGACGAGTTCGACGAGGTGTACGCGGCGCTGGAAGACCGGACGCTGCTCAACCTGAGGGCGCTCAAGGACAAATTCCAGGCCCGGCTGGCCTATCTCACAGCCACCGTCCGGCCTCTGGGCGAAAGCCGCACGCGGGGAGACAACGAATTCGCCGAGTTATTTGCCGCACAGGTCATCCCCTTAGGGTTGCTGGAGGCGGCGGACGCTCAACGCGCCGTGGAGGCGCAGGGCGGCGGACGGCTGCCCGCCGAGATGCTCCGCGCCATTATGCAACTCTCCGGTGGACACTTTGGGCTGTTGACGGCGCTGACGCAGACGGCTCTGCGCCATCCCCAGGCCGCCAATCTCGCGGGCGACCCGAACGCCCGCGCGGAGTGCCTGAAGATCTGGAACCAACTCCGCCCTGAAGAACAGGCAGCGCTCAAGGCGCTCGTCACGGACGCGCAGGAGGGCCTGAACCCGCACGACCGCGAACGCCTGCAAGCGCTGGGCCTGCTCACGGCAGAGGAGCAGATTTTCTCCGAATTATTCATTGCGTTCGTCCGGCGGCAGTGCGCTGCGCCGGCCCAGGAAACCACGGGCGTCGTCGTGGACGAGGACGCCGGCGAGGTCTGGGTGGATGGCATCAAGGTTACCGTGTTGACCGATTTGGAATACCGCCTGATGCGTTTGCTCTACCAACGACAAGACCGGCTCACGACGAAAGACATGATTGTGGAGGCCGTGTGGGGCGGGCAATACTTTGACAAAGTGGACGACGCCCGGATCGAGAAGCTGGTGAGCCGCTTGCGCGCGAAAGTCGAACCCGACCCCGCGCGGCCGCGTTATCTCCTCACCCAGCGGGGGCGCGGTTACAAGCTCACCAGCCGCCCCGTAGACGTCAGATCGGAAGACGAGGCGGCCTGAATGGCGGCGGAGAAGATCCTGATCGTCGAAGACGACGAAGCGTTGTTGGTCGGCCTGCGTGATATCCTCGAGTTCGCGGGATTCCACGTGACCACGGCCAGCAATGGTTTAGAAGGCCTGACCGAGCTCGAAAAGGGCGCGCCGCACCTCATCCTGTCAGACATCAACATGCCCAAGATGGACGGCTACGGTTTCTACGAAGCCGTGCGCGCCCGGCCCGACTGGGTGAGCATCCCGTTCATTTTCCTCACGGCCAAAGGCGACAAGACCGACATTCGCCGGGGGAAGCAGTTGGGCGCGGACGACTACCTCGTCAAACCGTTCGACGAGGAGGATCTGCTCGTCGCTATCCGGGCCAAGCTCGACCGCCACGCCCAGTTGGATGCGGCCCAAAACCGCCAGGTCACCGAGCTCAAACGCACCATCCTGACCACCCTCAACCATGAGTTCCGTACCCCGCTCACCTACATCACCAGTTATACTGAACTCCTTCACAACGCCGACCCCGAGATGGGCGCGGATGAATTCAAGAAGATGTTGCACGGGATCGAGGCCGGCAGCGAGCGACTGCGCAAGCTGGTGGAAGATTTCATCTTCCTGGTTGAACTGCAAAGCGGCGAGGCGCGGCGGACATACGAACGCCGCCGGGTCGTCACGTCCGATTTGCCGATGTTGCTCAGAGACGTGCTCAAAAAATTCGACGAAATCGCCGCCGAGCGCCAGGTGGGGCTGATCCCCGATTTTCCGGAGCGCCTCCCCGCCCTCCTCGCCGACCGCGACTATCTGACCAACGCGCTGAAGCGGCTCGTGGACAACGGCATCAAGTTTTCCAAAAAGCAGGGGGGGAAAGTCACGCTCAGCGCCCAGGCGGCGGGCGGCCGGATCATCATTCAAGTCAAAGATGAGGGCCTCGGCATCCGCGCCGAGGCCCTGAGGCAACTGTTCAACATCTTTCATCAAATTGACCGCGCCAAGCTGGAACAACAAGGCTCCGGCTCCGGGCTGGCTATTGCGCGCGAGATCGTGACCATGCACGGCGGCGCCCTCACCGTCGAGAGCGAGTATGGCGTGGGAAGCACATTTACGATTGAACTGCCGGTAGCCCCGCACCAGTGACGAGCGACGGATGACGGACGACTCTGGAGAGCGCCCGCCGGCGCTCGTCCTCGGTCAACCGTCAACCCGCCGCCATCCTCTCACCAAACTCCAGCAGCGCTTTCACTATTTCGGGGGCGCGTCCCTCGGCGTACACACGCAGCACCGGCTCCGTGCCGGAAGGCCGGATGAGCAGCCACGAGTCGTCGGCCAGGACGTACTTCACGCCATCCATGGATTCTACCTTGACGATCGCCTGTCCGGCGATGTCTTGGGGCGCGCTCTCGGAGAGCCGCCGGGTCATCTCCGCTTTCGCGACCGGGTGCACGAGGCGCAGGTCCTTGCGAGCGTAGTGCGCAGGGCCGACTTCCGCCAGCAGGTCCTCAACCAGTTCTTCGAGCGGGGCGCGGGACGCCGCGACGATCTCCAGCAACAGCAACCCCATCAAGATGCCGTCGCCCTCGGGGATGTGTCCCCGGATGCTGATGCCGCCAGACTCCTCGCCGCCGATGAGCACCTCCTGGGCGAGCATGTAATCGGCGATGTGATTGAACCCGACCGGCGTCTCATAGCAGGGCAAGCCGTAGCGCTCGGCCAGGCGGTTGACCATGCGCGTCGTGGATACGGTCTTCACTACGGCCCCCCTCCAACCGCGCTTCTCGACCAGATATTTGAGCGCGAGAGCCATGATCTTGTGCGGATCAACGAACTGCCCGCGGCCGTCCATCGCGCCCGTGCGGTCGGCGTCGCCATCCGTCACCAGCGCAAACTGCCCGTGACCGGCGGCAATCGCCCCCGCCGTCGCGCCGAGGTGCTTGGCAATCGGCTCGGGGTGCACGCCGCCAAAGCCCGGGTTCATCTCCCCACGGATCTCGAAGACCTCGCAGCCCGTGCCTTGCAGGATGCCCTTGATCACGCCGCGTCCCGAACCATACATAGAGTCCACGACGAGGCGCTGGGGGGTGTGCGCGATGACGTCGAAGTCAACCAGTGTGCGCAGGTGGTCATAATAGGCCGTCGTGGGGTTGAAGCGCTTGAGCAGGCCGGCGCTCACCGCTTTGTCGTAATCCATCAGGTTCGGGCCGCGCGCGCGGGCCTCGTTGTCGGCGAGGTACAGCTCAACCCGCCGGCACTGTTCCGGGAGGGCCGACCCGCCATAGGCTGCCTTGAGCTTGACGCCATTGTACCGCGGCGCGTTGTGCGAGGCAGTGATCATCACGCCCCCGGCAGCCCGATGGTGTTTCACCGCGTAGGAGACGGCGGGCGTGGGCGCGTCGGCGTGCGTGAGCATCACCGTGAAGCCGTTGGCGGCCAGCACGCGGGCCACCTCGGTCGCGAACCGATCGGAGAGGAAGCGGGTGTCGAAGCCCACGACCATCCGGTGCGGGTCGTAGGGAGCAGGCAGGGCTTCACCCTTGCCGCCTCCGTCCCACTCGCCCGCCGAAACTGCGTCGGCGATGCCCTGCGCGACCAGGCGGAGATTATCGAACGTGAAAGTGTCTGCAATGACGGCGCGCCAGCCGTCGGTGCCGAAGTGGATGGTCATAGGTCGTTCCAGTCACTCAGGGTGATGGGGGCCTGCACGGTGGAAGATGATACCACACACGATGATTGGATCCGGGCCGCTCAATACACCAGTCCAAACATGAGGTCATTCACGTTCGTCCCGGTTGGGCCGGTGAAGATAAGATCGCCGAGCGCGGCGAAGAAGGAATAGGCATCGTTGTCGTCGAGGTGTTTTTGTGGATCGAGGCCGAGGGCGCGCGCGCGGGCAACCGTGTCACAGGTGACGATGGCGCCCGCCGCGTCGGTCGGGCCGTCCACGCCGTCGGTGGCAAAAGTCGAGATGACGAGGTTTGGCAGGCCGTCAATCGCGAGCGCGGCGGCCAGGGCGGCTTCCTGGTTGCGCCCGCCTCTCCCCGCTCCTTTCACCCTCACCGTTGTTTCGCCTCCGACCACCAAACAAACACTTTTCTCCTCCGCCTCCCTGTCCCCCCGCTCTTCTGCCTCATGCACAAGCCTCTCAGCCAAGCGTCGGCCCACTTCTCTCGCTTCGCCCTGCCAGTCGTCGGCGAGAAAGACAGCCGCGAACCCTAACGCGCGCGCGGCGACCGCGGCGGCTTCGCCGGCGAGCCGATTGGAAGCGATCAGTCTATTTTCAATGGAGGGAACGGATGAAATAGAGGCGGATGGAGGAGATGTTAAATGATGGACGATGACAGGCGGGAGGAGGGAGCGCAGGCGGTATTTATCTATCACGGCGAGCGCATCCTGCTTCGTAGCCGTCGAGGGGACGGTGGGGCCGGAGGCGATGATGGGAAGCGGGTTACCCACGACGTCGGAGAGGATAAGGGCCAGAAGGCGTGCAGGATAGGCGAGGCGCGCCAGCCCTCCGCCTTTGAGTTGGGACAGTTGTGTGCGGACAGTATTCACTTCGTTGATCGTCGCGCCCGATTTGAGCAGCGCGTCATTGGTCGCCTGCAGATCTGCGAGGGCGAGGCCAGCCGCCGGGAGCTCCAGCAGCGCCGAACCGCCTCCGGAGATCATAGCGATCACCAAATCGCACGGAGAGGTTCGGGTCAGCAGATCGGCGATGGCCCGGCCGGCAGCCAGACTCCCCCATGTCGGCGTGGGGTGCCCCCCTGCGACGAGCGTGATGCCGGCCGGGGTCTGCGACGGGACGGCCGGAACGGAAACCACGCCCGAGGTCAATCGGTCTCCTAAAATCTCGGCGGCGGCCTGCGCCATCGCGATCCCGGCTTTGCCCCCGCCAACGACGAAGATGCGCTCTGCCTCCGCAAAATCGCCGGGTGAGAGCGAACGGCGGACCGCCGAGGCCGGATCAACCGCGCGGAGGGCGGCAGCGCGCAGTTCGGCCAAATGCAAGCGGTGGTCGGCAAAGCGGGGCGCGGTCAAGGACTGGCGACGGACTGCGAGGCCGCGGCGGCCGCCGCGAAAGGCGTGGCGCGCCCGTTGAGGACGTCGTCGAGGGCGCGCTGCAGGGGCGGCCCGGCGGCGGCGAGGACTTCGGTGGATGGCTGCAAGTGCGCGTGGCTGAGCACATCGCTGGCGAAAGGCGCGAGACGGTCGGTTCCCCAGCCTTCGAGGGCCGCAGACCGCGTGGGCAGGACGTGCGCGGCCCTCGTCCACGCCGAAAGCTGAACCGGGTCGGTGAGCCACGTCAATAATTCCACGGCCACCTGATGCTGCGGCGCGGCCGTGTTCACCAAAGCCCAGCACCACCCGTCGGCGAGGGCAAAGGGCAGCCCGGGTCCGGTGGGGAGTAACGCCGCCGCCGCGCCCGCGACTCGATCCGGCTCGGACAGGAAGGACTGCGCATTCGTCACGGCGAGCGTGGCGCGGCGCTCGCGAAACACCTGCCACGTGGAAAGCGTATCAGAGTAGGCCAGCGTGGAAAGCGGCAGCCAACCCGAAGTGTGTACGGTCTGAAAAGCCGCAAGCGCCTCCGTGAGGAGCTCGGCGTCAAGGACGGTTTTGCCGGAGGGGTCGGCGAGCGGCCCACCCATGGCAAGGTACTCGTTAAGCAATGTCAACCCGGCTGCCTCCCCGGCGGGGATGATCAGCGTGCCGGTCGTGATCTCTGCCCACGTCTGCGGCGGAGAGGCATAGAGATCGGTCTTGTAAGCCAACACCCGCGCGTCGGCGGCGAACGGCAGTCCGACGATGGCATCCTTGTGCCGGCTCATCGTTTGCGCAAACGGGTAATAATCGGCCAGAACGTCAGGGGGGAGGAGGTTATCCAGCGGGATCACTAACCCCGCCGAGGCGGCGGCGACGAGGTCATTCCGATCCAGCGCGACGACGTCAGGCAGGACCGCCGGAGCGGCGTTATAGGCGGTGGCAAGCGATTCGAGCAGGCCGCCAGGTCCTGAGGCTGATTTGATGCGAATTTCCACGGCCTGTCCCGGATGGGTCTGCTCAAACCGGGCAATCTGCTCGGCCAGGACTTTGCCGCCGGCGGCTGAATCGTCGGGCGCGTACTGGGGCGGCAACCACACGCGCAGATTCGTCGTCAGGCTGCCGGCAGGAGTCGGCGAGACGAGGCGGGGCGCGGAGGGAGAGGGCGTGACCGCCGCCGCCGTCGCCGTCGGACTCGGCGGCGGCGGGGTCACCGCGCACGCGGCCAGCAGGGCGCTGACGCAAAGGCTGATGACGCTCTTCTTTGGCATAAAGGGAGTATAACACGCAACACGCGGCCACCTCTGCCTCAATGCCCCATTCGCCGCAAGACATGTGCGCAAATGCGCCAGGAGGAGATCGAGTCAAAATCTATTTGACACCCTCCCCCCACTGGGCTACCATCCCCGGCGTGACAGAAGCCTGGTCGGTGAGCGACCTCAACCGCTATGTGCGGCAGATGTTAGAGACGGATATCCACCTGCAAGATGTGCGCGTGGCAGGCGAGATTTCTGGTTTCAGGACGTATCCCTCAGGCCACTGGTATTTCACGCTCAAAGACGCCAGCGCACAGATCAACTGCGTGATGTGGCGGAGCCGCGCCGAAAAACAGGCCGCGCGCTTCATGCCGCGCGACGGCGACGCCGTCGAGGCGCACGGCAACGTCACACTGTACGAAACGCGCGGGCAGTTCCAGTTGGACGTGGCGTGGCTTGACCCGGCGGGGGAGGGCGCGCTCTATCGCGAATTCCTGCAGCTCAAGGCGAGACTGGAAGCCGAAGGTTTATTCGCGCCGGAAAGAAAGCGCCCCCGACCCGCCTGGCCCCGCGTGATTGGCATCGTGACGTCGCCCGCCGGGGCCGCCCTGCGCGACCTGCTCAACATCCTGCGCCGCCGCTTCCCCATCGCGCAGGTGATCCTGTCCCCGACGGCGGTGCAAGGCGCGGATGCCCCTCCGCAAATCGTCGCCGCGTTGGAGGCGCTCGTCGCGCAGAAGCCAGACGTGATCATCGTGGCGCGCGGCGGCGGCTCGCTCGAAGATTTGTGGGCGTTCAACGACGAGCGCGTCGCGCGCGCGATCGCGGCCTCGCCAATCCCGGTGGTGAGCGGTGTGGGGCACGAAACCGACTTCACCATCGCTGATTTCGTGGCCGATCTGCGCGCTCCCACCCCATCCGCCGCCGCCGAACTGGTAACGCCCACGCCGATTGACGACCTGCGCGCTGGCGTGGATGCGCTGACCGGTCGCCTGACCGACGCTCTGGGGAGCGCGGTGCAGCTTAAGCGCCTGGAACTGGCTGAACTCCAGGCGCAGCTCAAAGGGCTGTCGCCGCAGGCCCAATTCGCCAGCGCCGGCCAGCATCTCGAAAGCCTGCGCTCGCGCCTGGCCATGGGCATGGCCTATCGCCTCTCGCTGGAGCGCGAGCGCTGGAATGGGCTGGCGCAGGCCCTGCATAACGTCAGCCCGCTGGGGGTGCTGAACCGGGGGTATGCGATCGTCAGCAAACCGGGCGGTGGGGTGGTGCGCCGGGCCAATGAAGTCAAGCCCGGCGAAGCGTTGAAGGTGAAAGTGAGCCAGGGAGAGTTTGGGGTGACAGTCAGTGAGTGAGTGTGGAGGTTTGGGAGTATGTGTCACTCCCAAACCTCCACACTTTCATACGAGGTTCTCTACATGAGTCCAAAAGCCAAATCCAAAGCCGCCAACCCGGTTGAGAGTCTCTCTTTTGAGCAGGCTTACAAAGAGCTCGAGTCCATCGTCCGCAAGCTGGAAGGAGGGCAGTTGCCGCTGGACGAGGCGCTGGCCCTGTTTGAGCGCGGCCAGGCGCTGGCCGCACGCTGCGGGTCGCTTTTAGAGGCCGCCGAGCTGAAAGTCCAACAACTCCGGCCTCAGGTTGGCGGCGTGGCTTTAGAGGATTTCGAGGCGTCTGAGGCGTAAAAGCCATGGGTGATTTTTTTGCTCAGTTCTTCGCCAATAAGATCCTGTGGGCCGCGTTCAGCGGCTGGGTCCTGGCGCAGATCATCAAGGTCCCGCTCGAATACGCTCTGCACCACAATCTCGACTGGAGCCTGCTGCTCAGTTCAGGGGGAATGCCGTCGTCGCATTCGGCGCTGGTGACAGGGATGGCCGTGGCCGTTGGGATACAAGAGGGATTTAACTCGCCGCTGTTCGCAATTGGGCTGGTAGTGACGGTGATCGTGATCTACGACGCCCTCGGCGTGCGGCGGCAGGCAGGCGACCATGCCCGCGTGCTCAACCTGATGATAGACGAGCTCCTCACCGGCCACCCGCTCGCCGAAAAGGAATTGAAGGAGATGCTCGGCCACACCCCGCGCGAGGTGATCGCCGGCGTGGTGTTGGGTTTAGTGACGTCTATTCTGGTGCTGAGCGTGTTTTGAGGCTCAGTCGCTCCCTCAGCAGCGCCGGCAGCAGCCGCGCTTCCGGGGTGCGCAGAGAGTGCGCCACGAGCCAGAAGGCCAACCCGCCGGCAAGCACGCCGCCGACCCCAACCATCCATACGGATCGCCCGTGTGTATATCTCAGCCACAGCATCAAGATCAACCCCATGTAGAGTGAGGCGAAGGCCGTGCGCCACAGGCCCGGCCAGATGCGCGTGAAGGCCAATCCCCCGAGGCGGCGGCGCAAAATCCACAACAGGCCGATCATCTCCAGCGTCGTCGCGACCGTGTTCGAGAATGCCAATCCGCCGTGCGGTCGCCAACCGAGGCGCGCGAACAGCCAGGCAAAGATAAAGCTTAATAAGATATTCAATCCCATGGCGGCCACGCCGACGAGGACAGGCGTGCGCGTGTCGCGCAGCGCATAGTAAGCGCGGGAGACGATCTCGACCACCGAATGACTCGCCAGCCCCAGGGTGAACCACGCCAACGCCCACGCGACGAGCGCGGTGGACTCGGCGTCGAAGCTCTGGCGCTGGAAGAGGAGCGCGATCACTGGCACCCGCAGCATGAGCAGGCCCACCGTAGCGGGGAGTGCGAGGAAAAGAATCCCGCGCAAGGTGTCGGCGAGGCTGGCGCGCATGGCGTTGATCTCCTCGCGGGCGACCATGGCCGAGAAGGTGGGCAGCGCCGCGATGGAAATGCCCTGCGCGATGATGATCTGAGGCATCGTGAAAATCTGCCACGCATAGTTGAGCGCGGAGACGCTGCCTTGAAGCATAAAACTGGCGAGCGCCGCGCTGACCAGGAAGTTGAACTGCACCGCCGCGGCGCCGATCAGGCGCGGTCCCATCAACCGGATCACATCGCGCACCGCCGGATGGCGCAGCCCGAGGCCGGGCCAGTAGCGCGCCCCCAAGCCGCGCAGGCCGGGGAGTTGGATGGCAAGGTGCAGCGCTGAGCCGAGCACCGCGCCCCACGCGAGGCCGTGAATCCCCATCCGGGGAACCCAAACCAGCAGGCCGAAGATCATGCCGAGCCAATAGAACGTCGGCGCGAGGGCGGGTAAGATGAAATGCTGGTGGGCGTTGAGAATCCCCATGAGCAATCCGCTGACCCCGAAGATGACCGAGGCGATGAGCAGGATGCGCAAGACCGCGACCGTGAGCGCCTGCTGCTCTCCGGCGATGAACCCCGGCGCGAGCACGTAGCGCACCAGGGGGGACGCCAAGAGGGCTGCCAGCAGACCCGCGCCGCAGAGGACGATGAAGACCAGGTTCATCACGCTGCTGGCGAGCCGCCACGCCGCCTCGCGGTCGCCGCGCGTGAGAAAGCCTGTGAACGTGGGGACGAAGGCCGAGGCGAGCGCGCCGCCCGCCGCGAGATTGAAGAGGATGTCGGGGAGGCGCTGGGCGACGTAGAAAGCGTCGAGGTCGCTGCCCGTGCCGAATGCGCGCGAAATCAGAATTTGCCGCGCGAGGCCGACGAGGTTGCTGAGCAGAAAAGCGGCCATCACCGTGCCGGCCGCCCGCGCAATCTGGCGTTGGGGGTTGTCCACGCGGAAATTATACCAATCGGCCAGAACGTAGAGGCGGACCTACGTGTCCGCCCATGCCCGCCCCATTAAGCGTGAGAGCCGGGGACGCCGACCCCGGCTCTCTCAAGGAGGAGAAGAAGAGTTATACCCTTCTGACGGTAAAGATAGCACAGCCAGTACTAGTGCGCTTGTTCCAATTCCCACGCAAAGCCTACGGCATCCCTACGATTGCAGATAGGATTAGTCCTATCCAGAACGTCTGTGCTATATGTCAACCAAAAACGCGAAGGTTGAGGCAACAGCCGAGGCAGGATGTCTGTCACGATGTCGAATGCTATAATCGCGCCATGCCTTCACTTCCACGCTCCCCCGACCCCATGCATAACAGCATTTTCACCGCCGCTGTCCACTCCGGCCACATCGTGTCCAAGCCGGGCGTGCCATCCAACATCCCCATTGTCACTGCCTCCGGATGGTCTCACGCCAGCATGGAGGCGCTCGACGCCGCGCTGGGCGACGAACAAGCCGGGTACGTTTATTCGCGCAACGCCGCTCCCACGCAAGAAGCGTTTGAAGCGGCGATGGCGGCCCTGGAAAACGGCGCGGGGGCGGTGGCCTTCGCTTCTGGGATGGCCGCCATGCACGCAGCGCTCCTCGCGGCCGGCGCCAAACCCGGCGCGACCCTCGTCGCCGCCACAGAACTTTACGGCGCAACACAGACCCTCCTCAAATTCCTAATTGCTAATGACCACATTACTGTACGGTGGGTGAACATCCGGGACCTCGCAGAAGTGGAAGCTGCTCTCTCCGGCGCTCAGGGCGGCTGTCTGCTTTTCGAAGTCATCTCCAACCCTCTTTGCTGCGTCGCCGATGCGCCCGCGTTGGTCGAGCTGGCGCGCCGGCGCGCGGCCAGAGTCGTCGTTGACTCAACGTTCACCTCCCCCTACCTCATTCACCCGCTTGAACTCGGCGCGGACTTTGTGATGCACTCCGCCACCAAATACATCGGCGGGCACGGGGATGTGCTCGCGGGAGTCGTCGTCGCCGCCTCGGCAGCCGACGCCGCCGCGCTGCGCGAGACGCGCCGGCTGCTGGGCGCCACCCTCTCGCCTTTCGACGCCTACCTCGCGCTGCGCGGCCTGCGCACCCTGCCCCTCCGCGTGCGCGAGCAGAACCACAACGCCCACCGGTTGGCCGGGTGGCTCGCCAGGCACCCGCGTGTGGCGCGTGTCTACTACCCCGGCCGGCCGGAGGACCCGGATCACGCCGTCGCACAGCGCATCCTTCGCCCTGGCTGCTTCGGCGCCATGCTGGCCTTCGACCTGAAAGGGGCTGGCCGCGCCGAAGTGTTCGCCTTCATGGAAAAATTGAAAGTCATTCAGCGCATCGCCTCGCTCGGCGATGTCGCCACCCTCGCCTCCTACCCGGCGCACGCCTCCCACCGCGCCCTCACGCCCGAAGGACGCGCCGCCCTCGGCATCGGCGATGGCTGCGTCCGCCTCTCCGCCGGCATCGAAGACGCGGACGACTTGACCGCCGATTTGGAGCAAGCCCTCCGCTGATTTTTGATTTCTGGTTGTCGCATTGAGTATTACCGGCCAGCAATTAGCAATCCACAATCAGCATGCCGCGCCGCTTTTATTTTCTCCTCACGCTGACCGTCCTGGTCGGCGCCTTTCTGCGCCTATGGCAGTTGACGGCGATCCCTCCCGGCCTGCATTACGACCTCGCCGCCACAGCGCTCCTCGGCAACGACATCGCTTTTAACGGCTACCGCCCCATCTTCATCCCGGCCTACACCGGGCACGAAGTTCTCTTCTACTACTGGCTTGCGCTCTGGTTTCGGCTCGTCGGCTCCTCGATCTTCACCCTCCGCCTCGCCGCGGCCACGCTCGGCATCCTCACCATCCCGGCCGCTTTTTTTGCCGTGCGGGAAACCCTCCGCTTTGAAGAACATTCGCTCGCCCTCGCCGCCTTCGCCGCCGCGCTGCTCTCCTTCGCCTTCTTCCACGTCACCTTCTCCCGCTTCGGGTTTCGCGTCATCACCGAGCCGCTCATCCAATCGCTGGCCCTTGGCTTCCTCTTCCGCGGCCTTGACAGGAGTGAAAGGCGGCGAGTGTCGAGCGACGGGCAAGTAAATTGGCAAGCGCGATCTGGTTTTTGGGATTTGGGGTTTGGGATCTGGGATTTAGCCCTCTCAGGGCTGCTCACCGGCCTCGCCGCCTACACCTACCTCGCCGCCCGCTTGTTCCCTGTTCCCCTCGCCGTCTTCTGGCTTGCCCTCCTCCTCGCCTCCCTACGCAACACGCAAGACGCAGCACACAATACGCCTCCCGCCTCCCGCCTCGCGCCTCCCGCCCCTCGCTCCCCCTTCAGAATTTGGCTCTTGGGATTTGGGATTTTCAGCGCCTCGGCGCTGGCCGCCTTCGCCCCCCTCGGCCTGTACTTCCTCCGCTATCCCCAGGGCTTCTTCAACCGCGCCGGTCAGGTGGCGCCTCGCCCTGGGGAAACTGCGCTCCTGCTGCAAGGCATCCGCCGCGCTGTCGAAATGATCTTCGTCAACGGCGAACCCTACGACCGCTTCAACCTTCCTGGCCTCCCGCTCCTCAGTCCGGTGTTCGGCTTCTTCTTCGTCATCGGCCTGCTCATCACCCTCCGCAACCTCATGATCCCACTGCTCCCCCTCTCCGGTCGAGCCTTTCCGACGGCGCGCAAGCGGGGGGCCAGGGGGTGGGGTCTGTCCCCCCGCTCCCCTGCTCCCCCGCTCCTCCTCCAACGTGCCACGGAATTCCTCCTCCTCGCCTGGCTCCCCGCCATGCTCTTGCCCACCGCCGTCTCGGTGCACGATATTTTTCCTTCCAACGTCCGCGCCTTCGGTCTGATCCCTCTGCTCTTCGTCTTTCCCGCGCGCGGCCTCCTCGCCGCATACCGCTGGGTGCAATCCAGGTGGCCTGGTCCCCTGATTCCGCATGCTTACCCGGTCACTCTCCTCTGCCTCATCACGCTCATCTGGGGCGCATTCAGCACGGCTCAGGATTACTTCGTCGCCTGGGCCAACCTGCCCAATCAGCGCCTCAACAACGACGCCGACCTCACCGCCATCGCCGGGTATCTGAACGCGCAAGACCTCGGCGATACGTCCGTCTACGTCTCTGCCATTCACTATCGCCACCCGACCCTCGCCTACCTGGCGCGCAATTTTGATTCCATTCGCTGGCTCTTCGGCGGCGCCTCGCTCGCCATCCC
Source organism: Anaerolineales bacterium (assembly GCA_035291605.1). Classification (GTDB taxonomy): domain Bacteria; phylum Chloroflexota; class Anaerolineae; order Anaerolineales; family UBA6663; genus DATDRS01. Next base: position 46,765 of record DATDRS010000494.1, read on the forward strand.
GCAGGACCGCCCCGCGCTCTATCTCATCTCGCGCTCCACGCCGCTGCCCGACGAGTGGACTGCGGCCTGGGACTCGCACCTCGTCGCCGCGCCGCGCGGGCCAGATCACATCCCCGACTTCCGCGCCTACCGCTTCGCCGCGGGCGAGACGCCCCCCCTGCCCGAGCTCACCCCCGTCAACGAGAATTTCGGCAATGCCATCTTTCTCACCGGCTACCGCTTCACGCCTCACGAATCACGCCTCACGCTTGATCTCCGCTGGCGCATCGAAAACCTCGTCGAGCCGAAAGACATGATCCCCTACGCCCGCCTCCACGATCAGTGGAACAACGCCTGGTCGCAGAGCGGCGGCTTCAACTATCCCTCCGAACAATGGTCGCCCGGCGACACGCTCCTCACGCGCGTCGTCGTCCCCCTTCCGGCCGGAATGCCGCCCGGCCAATATATCCTCAAGGTCGGCCTCTACTCCGAAGCGACCCGCGCCGGCCTGCTGCACCTCGACGCCCGCGGCGCTTATGCGGGGGACATTTGGGCGCTTCCGGCTGTTTCCCTCCCCGCCGGGCCGCCGGCGGACGTTCAAGATTACCTCGCCCGCAACGCGATCACTCCGCCCGCGCAGCCGCTTGAACCCGCCGCGAATCTGGCCCTGCTGGGCTACTCGCTCAACACCGCCTCGCCGCGCCAGGGTGAACGCCTGCAGCTCACGCTCTACTGGCACGCCCCCGGCCTGGCTTCGCCCGACCCGCTCTCCATCCTTCTGGCCGGGCATCTGCTCTACATCGGCCAGCCGGTTCAAGACACCTTCCCATTCTGGGAGTGGTCTCCCGGCCAACTCGTCACGGACCGCTATCTGCTCAAGCTCGCGCCTGATTTCCCTCCCGGCCCGGCTGACCTCACCGTCAACCTCAAGGGTTACGGCTCGGCCGCCCTCGGCATCCTCGACGTGATCCCCGTCGAGCGCCTCTTCACCGCGCCTGCCCCCGTCATTGCCTCAGGCATCGCCTTCAGCAACACCATCGCCCTTTACGGCTACGCCCTACAGCCGCGCGAAAAAACATCGCTGACCCTCTACTGGCAGGCTCTAACCTCCGATCTCGCCGATTACACTGTGTTTGTCCACGTCCTCGATGCTGCGGGCCAGGTCGTCGCGCAATCCGACGCGCAGCCGCGCGACGGCGCTTATCCCACCTCGCTTTGGGCGGCCAATGAGTTTATCTCTGACACTTACACGTTCGACCTCCCGCCCGGAGCCTACCCCCTCGAGCTTGGCCTGTACCTCCCTGAAACCGGCGAACGCCTGCCCGTGGTTGACTCCGCCGGCAGATCTCTTGGCGACGCTCTGACTCTGCCTGCCTTTCAGGTTCCATAATTTGCAATCCTCCCTCATTTCACTACAATTTCCCCCATGTCCACCGAACCGACCGCTCCCCAACACCAGGCTCAAATTTTTGAATGCCCCCAGTGCGGCGCGCCGCGCTTGGACTACGACCCGGCGACCGGCGGCCTCAAATGCCCGCAGTGCGGCCACACGCAAGCCATCGCCGCCTCGCAAGCCGCCGTCGAGGAGCGCGATCTCACCACGGCGCTCACGGATGCGGGCAAAGCGCGCGGCTATGGGCGCGAGATGAAAGCCGTCAGGTGCGACGCCTGCGGGGCGACCACCCAGGTTGACCCGGCGGTGGCCTCTACCCTGTGCCCGTTCTGCGGCTCCACACAGGTGCTGGAGCAAAAGCCCGATCCCAACCTCATCCGGCCGGAGTCGGTCATCCCGTTCCAACTCACTAGCGATCAGGCGTATCAGAATTACAAGAAATGGCTGGGGAAAGGCTTCTTCCGCCCGAAGGATGTGCTGCAGCGTTCCGGCGCGGCGCAGATTCAGGGTGTGTACCTGCCCTTCTGGACGTTCGACGCCCACGCGGAATCCCGATGGACGGCTGAGTCCGGCGACTACTATTACGAAACCGAGCGCTACACGACGACCGAGAACGGCAAGCGCGTGACCAAGACGCGGCAGGTGCGCAAGGTGCGCTGGTACCCGACCTCCGGCCATCATAGCGACGACTACGACGACGTGCTCGCCTCCGGCTCGACCTCCGGCGACCAGGCCATGCTGCGAAAGATCGAGCCGTTCGAAACGACCAGACTCCTCCCCTACAAGCCGGACTACCTGTCAGGCTGGGCGGCTGAGGCCTATCGCATCCCGCTGGCCGACGCGTGGAAGACGGGCCAGGACCTCATCCGCAAAGATGAGCACGATAAGTGCGAGCGGCAGGTGCCCGGCGATACGCACCGCAACCTGAACGTGCGCACTCAACTTTCAAACACGACTTACAAGCACGTCCTGCTCCCGGTCTTCCTCGCCAACTACCGCTACAACACCAAGCCGTATCACTTCATGGTCAACGGGCAGACCGGCGAAGTGCAGGGCCAGGCCCCGATTGACTGGGTCAAGGTCGCCATTGTCGCCGCCATCGTCATCGCCATCCTGCTCGTCCTGCTCTTCGTCTTCGGCCAGGCCGAGGGCAGCAGCGGCAGCCTGCTCCCGGCGGTTCAACACACGTGGCTGATGCTCCAAAATCACCTCGCCACTGCCCCGCCCCTCCTCCTACTTTGAGCCTGTGCCAACTTACACATTCACGCACTTGCTCTCTTCCCCAACTCCGCATACCCCGCCTCCCCCAGCGCCAGTTTCACCTCGGCCTCAAACAGCCGGTAAACCGGGATTGGCGCTTCAGGCGCAGCGCGCTGGCAGTCGCCGCCTTTGATGTAAAGCGGGTTCGCCTCGTCCAGCTTGACGACGTGCCGGACGAAGGTCATTGGGTGCATCGCGCAGTAGAAGGGCTTGAAGCGCCAGGGATGTTCCCCGGCGGCGATGCTCGCCGCCTGCAGGGCGCACTTCCGGTCGGGGCGGAGGAAGACGCAGTTGTGCCCGGTCGGATGCGTGGGTTCTTCGACGACGACTGTGCTCGTCAGCATCCCACCGTCGGGGTGATCGTGCTCGGGTTCGAGAACCCCGTCAAACCACCGCTCGGGGTCCCGGCGGTCCGGCGGCAGGTGGGGCACAATCAATTCTTGATGCGCCAGGATGTCCTCGGCCTGCTTGACGTTGATGGATACGCCCCACCCGCAACAATGAGCCTGACATTCGTCAAGGCGGCAGCGGCGGATGGGGCGCGTCTCCAGGAGCTGAGGGTGCACCGCCGCGCCGTCAATCAGCAGCGGCTCGTCGTCTTCGTCGGTTGTGCGCATAGGCCTCTCCCTCAGGGGGTTTGCATCAGTGTAGCACGAGAAAGCACAAAGGCAAGAGGCTATTCGAGTCCATCCGGAATTTTCAAGTGCGGGCAGTATATAATAGGGGCGCAGGAACTGGAGCAGTCCGATGAGCGGCTCACCTTTCCCCGGCATGGATCCATACCTCGAGGGCGATTTGTGGACGGCGTTCCACGCCGATTTCGCGCACCAGATTCAGGCACAACTACACTTGCCCCCTTCTCCAACTCTCTCATGATTCGCGGCGTTATCTTCGACCTCGGCTCGACGCTTCTCTACAACGAGTACGATCACAACTGGCACGCCATCCTCCCCCGCATGCGCGCGGATCTGCTCACGCATCTGCAGGCTGCCGGATATGACCTCGACCCGCCGGCCTTCCTCAACCGGTTCACGGCCAAAGTTTACGAATTCAACCAGCAGCGGCAGACCGACTGGGTGGAATACACGACTGCCTGGATTCTGAAGACGACGCTGGAGGAACTGGGCGCGCCGCCGCCCTCGCCCCAATTCATCGCCACGGCGCTCAAGGCGTACTATGCCTACAGCGAGGCGCTCTGGCGGCCGATGCCCGGCGTCTACGAAACGCTGGCCTATCTCGCCGCCTCCGGTCTGAGTCTCGCCATCCTCTCCAACGCCGGCGACGACGAAAACGTGCAGCGGCTGATTGACAACGCGCGCCTGCGCGCTTACTTCGATCCGATCGTCGTCTCGGCGGCCGTCGGCATCCGCAAGCCCAACCCGAGGATTTTCGACCTGGCGCTGAAGCCGTGGGGCTTGACGCCGGGCGAATGCGCGATGGTCGGCGACACGCTTGGCGCCGACATCCTCGGCGCGCAGCTCGCCGGCCTGCACGACGTCTGGCTCACCGCCCGCGCCGACCATCCGGCGAACCACGCGCACGATGGGAACATCATCCCTACGCGCCGGATCGCGGCGCTCGCGGATCTGCCCGCGCTGTTAGCGCAAATTCGATGATGGACGCGACGGAAGCGGTCCTCATCGCCAACGAAAATTTCTACCGGGCCTTGAGCCTGGCCGACCTCGGCGCGATGCAGCGCGTGTGGCTGGCCTCGGAAGACGCCGTCTGTCTGCATCCGGGTTGGCCGCCCCTGCACGGGTGGAAGGCGATCCATGCAAGCTGGGAGCGCATCTTCGAGAATCAGGGGCCGCTCCACGTCTGGCCGAGCGATGCCGAGGTGCGCCTCTTCGGACAAACGGCCGAGGTCACCTGCATCGAAAACATTGACACGGCCCGCATCGCGGGATCCGGCGTCCTCCAAACGCGCGCGACCAATATTTTCCGCCTGGTCAGCCAGGCGTGGAAAATGCTCGAGCATCACGCCGTGTCGCTGCCTGCCGGCGGCGCAAAGCGAGTCGAGCCGTTCTCGTCAAACTAGGAGCACGGTATGCCCTCACCGACCTTTACCCAACTTACGCCCCACATCTTCAAGCTTGATCTTCCCTTCTTTGTGCCCGTCGGAGTCTTCCTGGTCAGGAATAGCGACGGCTGGACCGTGGTGGACGCGGGCGCGCCGGGGTTTGAAGAGGTCATCTTCGCGCAAATCCTGGCGCAGACCGGCGGCGAAAAGCCGAAGCGGCTCATCCTCACGCACGGTCATCTCGACCACGCCGCCGCCGCGCAGCGCATGCGCGACGAGTGGAAGGTGCTCATCGCCGCCGGGCGCGCGGAGTTTCCTTACCTCATCGGCTCGGAACGCTATCGGCGCATCCCCAGCCGGGACCTGTTATACCCGCTCCTCCAAATCTCGCCGCCGGCCCTGTTTGGTCGCAATATCCAGCTGCCGCTGGACGAGGGCATGGTCATGGACGGGCTGGAGGTCTTCCACGTTCCCGGCCACGCGCCGGGGATGGCGGCCCTGCTCCACCGCGCCGACCGCGCGCTCCTCTGCGCCGATACGTTCATGAACCTCAGCAACAAACTCGGCGACCCGCTCGGCCCGTTCACCTACGACAACGCCCTCAACC
>DATDRS010000495.1:0-10467 GCA_035291605.1 Anaerolineales bacterium
GCTACGGAACTCAAGAACCCGGAGGCCCTGCAATTCCTCGGCCCGACGCCGGAGAACAGCGTGGCCGGGCAGATCGAGATCGTCACTACCGCGACCACGCAGGGCGTGGACGCGATCATGATCTCCAACAACGCCGGTGACCAGATCGCCCCGGCGGCCAAGGCGGCGGTGGCTGCCGGGATCAAGGTCGTCACCTGGGACTCGCCCATCCCATCGGCGGAAGGTGAGCAGTTGTTCATCGCCCAGGTGGACTTCGATGAGACCGGCACGGTGATGGCGGACATGGCCCTGAGCATCCTGGGGGCGGACGGCGGCCAGTTCGCGGTGCTGTCGGCCTCGCCAGACGCGGCCAACCAGAACGCCTGGATCGCGGCGATGCAGGAAGCGCTGAAGGACCCGAAGTACGCCAACTTGGAGTTGCTGGACATCGTGTACGGCAACGACCAGTCGGAAGACTCGTACAACCAGGCGTTGGCGCTGGTGGACAAGTACCCGGACATGGAGTTGATCATGGCCCCCACCACCGTGGGCATCGCGGCCGCGGCCAAGGCGATGCAAGATGAAGGGCTGTGCGACAAGGTGAAGATCAGCGGCCTGGGCCTGCCGAGCGAGATGGTGTCGTACACCCTCAACGACTGCGCGCCCGAGTTCGCGCTGTGGTCCTTCGTGGACCTCGGCTACCTGACCTACTACACCAGCTACCTGCTGGCGACGGGCGCGATCAAGGGCGAGGAAGGCGAGACGTTTGAAGCGGGCCGGATGGGGACGTACACCATCGAGAAAGACCCGACCCGTGATGCGGGCCTGCGCGTCCTCATGGGACCGTTCACCGTCTACGACAAGACTAATGTCGAAGCGGCCTCCAAGTAAATTCAGAAGTTGCCTGACCACGAATGAGTATTCGTCCTGCCTGATACTCATTTGTGAAGCGTCACAGACCTGCCGGGTCTCGGAGACCCGGCAGGTCTCTCTCGTCAACCATGAGCGCCAAACCCTTCATCGTCCAACTCTTCGTCACCTGCCTCATCGAAACTTTGCGGCCTGAGGCCGGAATGGCCGTGGTGAAAGTCCTCGAACGGCGCGGACTCACGGTCGAATTCCCCGACGGGCAGACGTGCTGCGGCATAAGTCGAACCAATCTCTGCAGCGTGATAGGCTGAGGGAATGGCCATTCAAAATCGGTTGCTCTTAGGCGCAGAACTCATAACCCGGAGGTCAGTGGTTCGAACCCACTCCCCGCTACTTATCAAAAACGCCGCATTTCTGCGGCGTTTTTGATTCGATCTTCCAGTGCAAGCTCATAACCTGTGGGTCGTTGGTTCCAATCCTATTGGCGATTTTGGACACCTGAGAGTTGGCTTACTCATCCTGATGCGGTTGCCAAGCAGCGTTTCGGAGGCTTGGGGCGACGCAGCATCGTCGCAATAGGCAGGGATAGCGCGACGCTTGGCGTGCCGACCCGCTGGCATTGTTAGGCCGCGCCTATGCCTGTGCCGTTCCGCAGGCTATGCCTATGGCATTCATGACCTAATCGCAAAAGGATTATATAATCTGCGGTAGTTCACCTCTGTCGCGATCTTCACCCTGCCGTTTGAAGGCGACCCTGAGGTGCGCTCCGCGTAGTACTGTATCGATGCCGTGCCATTCGAGCAGATGTGCGTGCGCCAGTACCTCCGAGCATGTGACGGCGCCAGCAAGAACCCCGGGTTCTAACCGGCAGAGAACAGGAGACACACAACATGCCTGAGTTTACATCCCCGCTGATCTGGGTGCTCGCACTGGCCGCGCTGGTTCTGGCGATCTGGGTTGCGACGGACTACCGACAGTGGAAGGCGCTGGGAAAAGGTGGCGTTCCTTACAACTTCCAGGGGTGGCTGCTGGTAACCTCCTTTCGGATGTACAAGCGCGAGCCTATCGGCACCGCGCTCTACGCCGACCGGATTGGTGGCGCGGCGGACTCGGTTCACCTGCACGAACTGCCCATCCGCCAAGGTCCACGCCCTCGCGTCGGTGTGCATCCCGTCCCGCACCGCCAACTCGACCAGCTTGCCGAAGGCGATTCGCGGCGCCGCCTGAACGAGACTTTCGACCGGTTCGTTGCTCAGAACGATCACTCTGTGTGCTACGCCAAAAGCTTCTACGAGAAGCGCAATGATGCCGTGACTCTTCTCGACGCGAGCAAGGGGCACCCACTGGCGCAGATATCACAGGGCGAGATTGCGCACATCCACCCGGCCGACGGATCACTGCACATGATCTTCAGCCCCAGCGACGCGAAGCAGGTCATCGAGCAGGGCTGGGGCGAAAGGCCATCCGCTGGCGGGTTCGCCGAAGTTCAACCTGCCCGACACCTACCTACTGATCTACGCCCCGCGTAACGAGCAGGAGGTGGGCGTTGTCAATCAATTGCTGCGTGCCGCAGTCCAACACATGTGTCTGTGCCAGTGCGTGTAGGCGACGTCTTGAAGGAGGAGATTCGATGAAGCTGCTGCGGTACGGACCCGTGGGGATGGAGAAGCCGGGCATTTTGGCGGCCGACGACACGATTCGGGACCTGTCCGGTCTGCTAGACGATATCGGTCCGAATACGCTGTCGCCGGCCGCACTGGACGTGCTGAGTGCCCTCGACGTTGATCGACTCCCGCATGTGCCAGGCTCGCCCCGTCTTGGGCCACCGGTGAGCGCCATACGCAAGTTCGTCGCCGTCGGCTTGAACTACCACGATCACGCGCAGGAGTCGAACCAGCCGGCACCCGGTGAGCCAGTGGTGTTCGCAAAGTGGACGAGTTGCATCTGTGGCGCCAACGACAACATCGTGCAACCACGCGGTTCGACCAAGCTGGATTGGGAGGCGGAACTCGGCGTCGTGATCGGCCGCCAGGCCCGCGGCGTGTCGGAATCCGATGCTTTGTCGCATGTGGCCGGCTACTGTGTGGTCAACGACGTGTCCGAGCGCAGCTACCAGCTCGAGCGCGATGGCCGACAGTGGGACAAGGGCAAAGGGTTCGACACCTTTGGCCCGATCGGACCCTATCTGGTTACGGCCGACGAGGTGGGCGACCCGCAATCTCTCGACATCTGGCTGGATGTCAATGACCAGCGCATGCAGGCTGGCAATACGACAAACATGATCTTTTCGTGCGCCTACCTAGTGCACTACTGTAGTCAGATCATGACCCTGGAGCCGGGAGACATCATCACAACGGGTACGCCCGCAGGCGTGGGGTTGGGTATGAAGCCACCGAGGTTCCTGAAGCCGGGAGACGTTGTGGAAGTGGGTATTGCCAAGCTTGGCACGCAACGCCAACACGTTGTCGCATGGCCTGGGGGCCTTGCGGCCTGAGGCGTGGCATCGGAAATCTGAACACGGCGAAGAGTGATAGCACATTGGAGCCGCCTCGACCAACGAAAGTCCAGCCACCAATTCGGCCATTGAGGCATCGGCTGTGTCTCCATCACGCTTGGCGAGAGCGCGCCAGCTCCTCTGCCGTTGCAGCAGGCGACCTAGCGCGTACGCACTACGCTTAGCAGAACCTAGACCGGATAGCGCCGGGCCTCTGAGGGGCGACCACGGGCCAGCTGGAGGTCGCGGCGTAGCAGCGCAACCCATCACGGTTGGTCTCGGCTAGAAAGCGGATGAAGCGGCGCATCGACTCGTAGCGGGCCTCCAACAGCCGCGTATCGCCGTAGCACAGGTAGATCGTCCGGGGACAAATCACGCCTGCATCCGCCCACGCTGGGCCGCCGTCATTGATCGGCCAGGGCTTGTGTGCGCGGTCCGAGTGTAAACGCAGGGATCAACTTGGTGCGCGCGTCACACGCCACCCACAGCCAGGTAGCTTCCGTCTTACCGCACTGGGTTCTCCTCATTTCTGCAATTTCCCGCTCACAGGAAAAGCCGTCCGGAATCGCGCGCCGTCGTCGCCACAATCGGCGTAGGGTGTGAAGACAACGGGTACCGAGTGACCATTCGCCTCCGCCTCACCCGCATAACGGCGCCGGCTGTCCACCGGTTCGAGGCTTCTCAGAATCAGCCCTTCTTGAAGCGAGAGTTGATCGAGAGCGAGTGAACCGTTGTCGCGCTGATCTACTGCGAGAACTTCCGGGCCACGGACGAGAACACCATACCCATCGTTCAAGAAATGGCGCACGCCCACTTGAATGCCAAATTCCATCTCAACCTGGTCACCCGGAGACCAGGTGCGGCGAATCTCATAATAACCATCAGCCACTGACACGGCCGGCATGGGTCGCCCATTGAGCTTGAACTGAGTCTGACCGGCGTGGAATGGAATTCGTAACCGCAATGTGAAGCTGAGCGGCATCTCGGCCTGTATCTGCAATTGCACCTGGCCACGGTGTGGATAGAGGGAGGCTTGTTGGACGGCCACGTCATGCCCATCAAGTCGAAGCGTTGCGTCACTTGACTCGTATAAGTTAACTCGAATTCCGTCGGGGTCCAGGGCGTAAACCCAATTCGGCAACCGCGCGATCCCTCGCGGGCCAGACCAGTAGCAGCAGCTCGTCGGGCCCGTGAACCACCGCTTCTCATATCTCAAAGGCAGAAAGTACATCCAGCTCATGCCCTCCCTCGATTGCGCGGCCAAGAGAGCATTGTAGATGGCTTGCTCCATCATCTGCACGTAGCGCACCCGGCCCGTGACTTGATACAGCTGGGCGGTAAACAACAGCCACTCAACCGTGGCGCAGGTCTCCTGATGATGCCGTTCGGGTTGACCGCCGTCCACCGGTGTGTCGTTGGGCGCTGATTCCCGCAACTCCTCGCCAAAGCCGAGTGATCCGGTGGGATATAGGTGCCGCCGAGCTAAGTCTTCCCATACGCTTTCCAGCCACTGGAGTTCTGCCTGGCGGTGATCGGCTACTGCCAGATCCACGATGCCCCCGAGGTAAGCGGTCAAGTTGTAGGCATGTATCAGCGGGGCTTGGTGAGTGCTGCGCATTCTGGCAATCGGGGGAAAATGGGCCACGACCGACGAGGCAAACTCAAGGAACTTCGGATCGCGCGTGAAGCGATAGAGGCGAACTAGTTGATCGACGACGTCAACGCTCACGGCCCCTTCATAGGGGCCGCAAAAGAACGGATGGTTTGAATCAGAAACCGTGCCAAAGCGGTCCATCAGCCAGTTGCCGCCTCGACCGGCCGCCTGTAGAGCGGCCTGATCGTGCTGGACTTCGTAATGAGTCAGCAGGCCCGTTAAGGCATACTTGATGTTCCAAACATCCCACTCTGAGTTCCCTCTCTTGGCCGGCGCCTCGATGCCCAGGTATCCGTCGGTATCCTGGGCTGAGACCAAGGCGGCGGCGAAGGCTGTGGCATATTGGCTAAGTTGCGCATCCCGGCTGCTGGCCGCTACCAGGGAGGCGGCGTCCAACCATTTCCCAGCATACTCGCCCGCCCAGCTCGATTCCTGCTTACGATTTCGAAGAGGCTCCAGCACCCATTCTTGCCCTCGATTGCGAAAAGGCTCGAGCATCCAATCTTTCTTCCGCTCGTAGATGTCCGTAAGGTATCGCTGATTCCCCTGATACCGTGGGAACAGTCGTCCCGATAGGGCGACTTGGCCTGAATCGGGATAGCCGATGGTTTCTAGGCGATTATGAGCAAGCGTGGGTTTGTCATCCATGGCAGACAACCTTTTGGCAACGCCGATTCCCGACATGACACCCCGTTCCGCCTCACCGGATGATCTCGCAACCTTTGGCCGCCAGTGCAGCGTCCACCCACTCCGGCACCAGCCGCCCGGCTGCGAGGTCGGCCGCCATGTGCCCTTCTTTATCGGCAATAGCCTTGAGCCGTTCGGCAACCGCGGGCGCGTCGGCCAGTGGCACCACGACGACACCATCCTCATCGCCGACGACGATGTCGCCCGAGTGAACCACGATCCCGCCGCACGCTACGGCGCCGCCGATCTCGCCGGGGCCATCTTTGCCAGGGCTGGATGGGACCGTGCCAATCACGAAGGTCGGCACTCCGGTGGCGCGGATGCCGCTGGCATCGCGGCACATGCCATCGCAGACAATGCCGGCCAACCCCTTGGCCTTGGCCGCCTGCACGACCCGCTCGCCGAATGTGCTGGCCGTGGGGTATTCGTAAGTGGCGATGACTAGTACATCGCCCGGCTCTGCGACGTCCAGCGCCTTCCAGACCATCAAGTTGTCGCCTGGGCGCGTGCGCACCGTGAGCGCCGGGCCGGCCAAGCGCGCGTCGGGCACGAGGGGCTTGATGCGGTAATCCAGCGCGCCCAGCCGGTCCATAGCGTCGCAGATGTTGCCGGTCGGCGCGTCACGAAACGTGGCCACCAACTCGGCCGCCGGACGCGGGGTGTTCAGATAAATCCGGAAACCAATCACGGTATTCGCAGTCATCAGTGTGCTCCTTGAGGAACGGCCGGGGCGACGACGTCGGCCGGTGTTTCGCCGTGCGCCACCCGCAGCATGTTGGCAAAACAGGCTTTCATTTTTACCACCAGCGCGTCAGCCGTGCCTGCGGCGATGTGCGGGGTTAGGACGACGTTGGGCAGCGACACGAGCGGATGATCCGCCGGTAATGGCTCAACTTCAAAAACGTCCAGACCAGCCCCAGCGATCTCGCCCGCCCGCAGGGCGGCGGCGAGGGCCGCTTCGTCAACAAGCGGCCCGCGAGCGGTATTGATGAGTACCGCCGAGCGTTTCATGCGCCCCATTTCTGGCGCGCCGATCACGTGACGCGTGCCCGGTGTGAGCGGCAGGTGCAGCGAAACGATGTCGGCCTCCGCCAGCAACTCGGCGAACGGCGTGAAGCGCACACCAAAAGCCTGTTCCATCTCCGGCGCCGCGCGCATCACGTCGTAGTAGCTGACGTCCGCGGCGAACGCGCGCGCCCGCACGGCTACCTCGCGCCCGATGCGCCCCAGACCGATCAAACCCATCGTCTTGCCCGCCAGCTCGTACGAGCCTGAGCGCAACTCCCATTGCAGCCATCTGCCGCTGCGCAGAGCGGCTTCCGCCGCGCGCAACTGCTTGTAGAGCGCCAGGATGAGCAGGAAGACGTGCTCAGCCACGCCTATGCTGGTGCCGGCCGGGCACAGCGCCACTGGGACGCCGCGCGCCGCGGCGGCGGCTACGTCCGTCTTGTCGTAGCCCACGCCCTGGTGCTGAATCAGACGCAGCCGCGCCGCGCCAGCCAGAGTTGCGGCTGGCAATGGCGTCGTGGCCACCAAGACGAAGTCTGCGTCCGCGAGCGCGGCCTCCACCGCCTCGCCCTCCCGGCGCACCCGAAGCTTCAATTCGGGCGGCAAGCACGAGCGGACGATATGTTCCACATCGGCCGGCACGGGCTCGAGGTATACCACCGTATAGTCAGACATGTTTACAGCTCCAGGAGACGTGCTGGGTTCACCTGGCTCATGAGGGCAATATCCGCGTCGGCAAATCCCTCGGCCCGCAAGTGGGCGATATAGCTCGCCAACCCATCCGCGGGGAACGGATTTTGTAGCTGCCCGAAATCGGTGGCCACCACAGTCGTCGCGCACCCCACCCGGCGAATGATGGCCGCCAGAACAGAAAATGGCAGGCGCCCGTGGCCCAGTTCAGTCGTGATCAGGCAGCGCTCGAAGTACACCCCGAAGCGGTCGCGCAACTCTTCCTGTAATAGCACCGGCATCTCCACGGGTGGATGTTCGGGGTGTGTGATCAGGATCTTGCGCACACCGGCCGCGCGCGCGGCCGGCACCAACTCCAGAGTTTCAGCCGGCGAAAGATGGCCCGTGCCCAGGATCACGTCCTTCTCTGCGACCAGCCGCAGAATTTCGAGCACGCTGGGCTTCAATCCGTGATCATCCCATATCGTCAAACCCGGCTCTGGGCGCGGTCGCGGCTCCGCTGCCGCCGCCAGGGTCGGCATCCAGATCTCCGCCGCACCGAGCCGGAGCGCCGCCTCGACTGCCGCAGGATTGAATCCGCCGATCGATGCGTTGAGCACCAGGCCACCAAACACGCGCACCTCCGGTACGACCCGCTCGACCAGCACGGCTCGGTCGGCAGTGAGCGTCACGTGGGACTTAAGCAATATCGCCCGCATCCCGCGCGCCGCCGCCTGGCGCGCTGCTTCCAGGTCGTCAAGCTTGCGCGGTCCTACATCGGGCGCGGTGTGCATGTGAAGATCGATCGTACCGGTGAGGTCTATGTCGGTCTCAGCCATCATCAAGAGAGCCTCCAGGATACCGTATCATCACACCGCTACTACTCGGTTCTCGGCCGCCGACTGGTACGCCGCGAAAGCGATGCGCAGCGTCTTCAGGTTGTCGCCCGCGTGGGTCTCCGGCAGCCGCCCTGCCCGCAGGCAGTCGATGAAGTGTTTGTGCGCCGCGTCGTAACTGGCTTGGTAAGCGGCAGCGATATCTCCGTCATGCGCCGGCCACACCTGGGTCACCAGCGGGCTCCAGGCTCGGCCGCGATCGAGCGGCGCGCGCTCCGGCGGCAGCGGCTGGATCAAGCGCAGGCAGTCACCGTCGCCGCGGTTGGGGATCAGCGCCAGGCTTCCGCCATCGCCCTCGAACAGCGCCTCCTCCAGCAGCGAGGACAAGGCATCGGGTACATGACTGGCCCAGCTCAGGTCGAGGCAGGCTACGACCTCGCCGAAACCTAGCGTCATCAGCGCTCGGTCCTCGCCGACACAGTGTGGGCTCACGTGTGCCATGTGGGCGTGAATCCACTGGGGATCGCCCAGCAACATGCGCAGCGTGTCGATGATGTGTATCCCCCACTCAAACACGAGTAATCGCGGCATGGCGCGAGTATAAGCCTGCCTTTCCAGCAGCGGCGGCTCGCCGCGGTCGGCCCGATCCAAGGTCACGTTGTGATGGTCGGTGATCCGCACGTAGCGCAACCGGCCCAACGTGCCTTGGCGCAGGTGCTGTTGCACCTGGCGATACCAGCCTCGCCAGCGCCAGTTCTCGTTGACGCTCAACATCACGTCGGCCGTCTGGCAGGCCGCCAGCATGGCCCGCGCGTCTTCTAAGCTGGGCGCCATCGGCTTCTGGCACAGCACATGCAATCCACGACGCGCGGCCGCTTCGGTCTGGGCTCGGTGAAGATCGGGCGCGGTCGCGATGTCGACGAACTGCAGATCGGTCTCGCGCGCGAGGAGATCGTCCACGTCCGCGTAAACCCGGGCAGCATCGATTCCAAATCGCTCGGCAAGCGCTCGGGCCTTCTCTACCGTTCGGTTGCAGAGTGCTACAATCTGCACGTCCGGCACGCGCTGCCAGGCCGTCAGATGATAAGGCGCGATGCTGCCGGTGCCAATCAGCGCCCCCCGGAGCAGTGTTTCGCTCATATCTCACCTCCAGCTGTCGGAGAGTTTTGCCTGCCCGACAAGTACTTCTTCAACGGTAATGAAACAGCATATTGACTTTCAGCGCTAGTAATGTTATACACTATTTAACCGTTTATATAAACGGTTAAATTGCCGATTTTATATGACAATCTTATGAAAAAACAAGGCGTGACTATTCGAGATGTGGCGAGGCAGGCGGGCGTATCAGTCGCCACAGTATCGCATGTTCTCAATGAAACCCATTATGTGACCCCGAAACTGCACGACCGGGTGTTCGACGCCGTCAAGGACCTGAATTACCGTCCGAACAAACTGGCGCGCGCGCTCAGCCGTAAAGCTATCCCGCTCCTGGCCCTCATCGTACCCGACATCAGCAATCCCTATTGGTCGGCAGTAGCGCGGGCGGTCCAGGATGTCACCGACAAGCATGACTACTCGGTCATCGTCTGTAGCGGCGACGGCCTGCCCGAGCGTGAAGCCCGCTTCCTGCGCTCGCTGTCGGGCTGGGTCAGCGGCATAATCTTGCATCCATACCACCTGACCTCCGAACACATCAGTCGGCTGAGCGGCGATCAGGTCCCGGTCGTCATCCTAGGCGATTTCACCACGCCAACGAAACAGCCGGCGCATTGGGATCAGGTGACCTCAAGCAACCTGGAAGGCGCTCGGCTAGCTGTGCAACATCTCATCCAGTTGGGCCATCGCCGCATCGGCTTCATCCAGGGCGCCGAGGGGACGCCGAGCAGTCTCAAGCGTTTGGCCGGTTATCGGAGCGCCTTGGAACAAGCCGATCTGCCGATTGTGGATGAGCTGATTGTGCCCAGTGATTACACCCGCGTGGGTGGCCGCCGGGCGATGTCGGCCTTGCTCGAGCGGCCAGAGCCGCCCACTGCGGTGTTCTGCGCCAATGATCTCAGCGCGTTCGGCGCACTCGAGGTGGCACATTTGCACGAATATCGCGTTCCAGCCGACATCTCTATCATCGGCTTCGACGACATTGACGAAGCCGCCACGACCTCACCGCCGCTGACCACCATCAGCCAGCCGCCCCGGCTCGTAGGGACTGTCACCGCCGAAACACTTATCGAGCGCCTCACCGGTCGGGCCGAACCGACTCGCCGTTCCATTCC
>DATDRS010000496.1:0-7103 GCA_035291605.1 Anaerolineales bacterium
ATGGAGGGCCGGTCGCCACAGCACCGCCGTGAACGAAATGATAAACACTGAATGCAGCCCCAGATACCAGGGCCACAGGTCTCGATTTGTCGTCAAGACCAATGTGCGGGCAGTCTCGGCGACGAAAGCCAGGTAGATGGCTGTCACACCGATCCGGCCTGGCCTCAGAGGTGCGGCGGCAGAGCTTGTTCGTTCTGACACAACGACACTCCTGAGCACAGACTACTGCGAATCAGCCAGGCCGTGCCTGATGGCATAGATGGCCAACTGCGTGCGGTCTTCCAGATCGAGTTTGCCCAGGATATGGCTGATATGAGTCTTGACGGTTTTTTCGCTGATCACCAATGCCTGGGCGATCGCGTGGTTGTTGCATCCGCGGGCCACCAGGCGAATGACCTCGCGCTCGCGGTCGGTGAGATCACCCGCCAACGCCGGGGCGTCGCCGCTGGCTTGATGCGCGGCCCGCGTCGCGTGCATCAACTTGCGGGCGATGTCCGGGTGCAGCCGGGCTTCCCCCCGGTAGACGGCCCGGATCGCTTCCACCAGAGCATCCGGGGAGACGTCCTTCAGCAGATAGCTGGACGCGCCCGCCTCGATGGCCGGGAAAACCTTGTCGTCCTCGGCGAAGCTGGTCAGCGCGATCACCCTGGTGCGGGTGTAGAGCGACGTGACCTGGCGCGTCGCGGCGACCCCATCCAATCCGGGCATCACGAGATCCATCAGGACGACGTCCGGTTCGAGTCGGCGGATCATTTCTACCGCCGCCGACCCGTCGCCCGCCTCACCGACCACGGCGATGTCGTCGTGCAGTTCCAGAAAGGTCCGCAGACCCTGGCGGACAACTTGATGATCGTCCACGATCAACACTTTGATTTTGTCTGTTGACGTCATCATGGCTGCCTCTCTTTGGGTGGCTTTTTCTCGACCCGGACGCATGTGCCGACGCCGGGCGAAGTCGTGATCTGCAAGTCCCACCCGATTTCGGCGGCCCGCTCGCGCATGCTGACCAGGCCAACCCGGCTGCCATTCCGGGCCTGCCGCAAATCAAAGCCCTGTCCATTGTCGTCAATCTCGATCCACCATGGCGGCTCCGCCAGGTGCAGCCGGATGCACGCTTGAGACGCCCGGGCGTGCTTGACGATGTTGTTCAACGCCTCCTGGGCAATGCGAAAGAGGCCCTGCTCGGCGGCGGGCGTCAGGCGCGCCAGCGGATCGCCTTCAACTTCGAGCGAGACCAGAAGGTTCTCCGGCAACGGACGGTCCGCAAGATGCCGACGAAGGGCTGCGATCAAACCGCCTTCGGCTATCTTCTCCGGGCGCAGTTCGGAGATCAGCACATGCATTTCGGAGAGCGCGCTCTGGGCGAGTTGAGTCAGCCGGTCGAGCTGGGCGCCAACCCGGCCGGGATCACGGTCGAGCAGCAGCATTGCCGACTGAGTGGTGAGCGTCATGCTGAAGATCGTCTGGGTCACCGAATCGTGCAGTTCGCGCGCCAGGCGATGGCGCTCCCGCGTCACGGCCAGACGTTGAAGCTGTTTTGAATAGACTTGCAGTTGGCGGTTAGCTTCTTGCAGTTCCTGCGCCAGCGACTGATTCTGAACGCGGGCGGCCTGGGCGCGGCGAGTGGCCAGGGCATAGACGGCCAGAAAGGCGTTCAAGGCGGTATGAATCAGCGCGAAGATGAAGGCCTGTGAGGCGCCATAGGTCTTCACCAGTGGCGCTGCCGTCAGTGGGGCAAACAGGCCGATCACCAACGCTCCCTGCCTGGGCTGGAGGCGCTGCATCACCTGCATGCTGAGAATGGCGAACAGGACCGCAAAAAAGTCGGTGAACCCTGGCCTGGACAACAGCAGGACCACCACGCCCGTCTGGAGTGCCAGGTAGATTGCGAAATACCCCGGCCACTTACGGGAGATCGCCGTTTCACTGGCGAACAAGACCAGCCAGGTCATCAGCAGGCTCAAGACTTGGCTCAGCACCGGGCTATCCCGGAAGAGGAGCAGCGAACGCAGCACCGCCGCCCCGAACAGGAAACCGGCGGTAAGATAGAAGATCCACTGAGATGACCAATCGGTGGAATGCTTCATAATTCACAGCCGACGGAAAGCCAGGCGAGCGGCAAGCCACGTCCGGCTTCCGACGCGCGCCATTCGCTCATCAAGGGGGTCTTGCCGAAACCGGCAGGTGGCGGAGATCAGTGTCAACTTGAATGCCGCCCCTTCGGTGAGGCGCGCAATCAGGCGCGGGACAAGAGTTGGGCGCGCGGGCAGGATGTAAAGTATCGTGGAGAGGAGAGGCGTGGGCGCAAGCACAGGTTACTGCTCTTGATTATAGTCCGGGCGTAACCTGTGTCTAGAACTATTAGGACGTCACTTGTCCGGTTTCGGGTCTATCTCCACTGGGTTGTTGGTGACGGGCGATTTCCCCCAATTCGGCCTCGACTCGATCTTCCCACTCCAGTTCTTCCCGTACTTTATTCCAATACCATTTCTCGTGGTGCGCCCTGGCGTACCAGGCCGAGACCTCGCCCGTGAACATGGAGAAGAAGGCTTCTTTTTCTTCGGGGAACACCGCGCCCATGTAGACGTGGATGATCAGCCCGGCGACGATGGAGAAGACGGAGACCCAGTGCACTGGCTGCGCCCACTGCTTGAGGACCGGCGGGAAGAGGGTGTGGAAGGTCATCACGACGCCGCTGAGGAGGATGCCCACCGTGCCCAGGATGACGATATACATGTAGAGCTTCTGCCCGGCGTTGTAGGCGTCCTGCGGCGGCAGTTCTTTGTCCTTCATAAAGCCGAGCATCTGGAGCGGCTTGAGCTTGAGCCACTCGACGTCGTCCCGGTCCAGCAGCAACCGGCTCGCGGCGAAGGGGACGAAATACCGGCGGAACCCCAGGAGCACGTTGAACGTCAGCACGAACGCCCAGATCAGCCCGACCGTGGAGTGAAACTTGATCAGGTTGGCCGGGCCGCCGAACAGGTTGCGGAAGAAGTCCTGCACGAGCTGCGGGCTGAGGTTCAGGCGCGGCGAGGAGATGATGGCGATGCCGGTGGGCAACAGCAGCAGCCACATGCCCACGTTGAACCAGTGGGTGAGGATGTTCGCCAGCGCGTGCTTCTTGATCTTCTTCTCGCGCAGCCGCTTGCGCTCGGGGAGGGGGATGGCTTTGTGAGACATGGTCTTGTCCTATTCCTTCTCCCCTTCCAGCAGTTGTTTGGTGAAAAACGTCGCCTGGCCGACGAACGACAGCCCGATGCCCGCCAGGACGGCCGGGACCAGGATTTCCTTCCAGGTCGCCTCGGCAGCAGGATAGCGCGGGTCGCGCGGGAGCACGGACGCATCTTCCAGCACTTCGCCGTTGATGAAGTAAATGTTCGGCCCGGTATGGACGCCGTCCTTCTCGTAGTCCAGCCGTTGCACGGTGCGCGCGTTCTTGAGCGCGATGGAGGCCTCGGAGTTGGGGTCGTTCAGGTCGCCGAACAGGCGCGCCTTGCCCACGCACGTCGTCACGCAGGCCGGCTGCTGGCCTACCTGCAAGCGCTGGATGCACCCGGAGCATTTGTCCACGACGCCGCGCTCGTGATCGAGGTAGCGGGCGTTGTACGGGCAGGCGTCCACGCAGTAGCCGCACCCGATGCACGCCTCCTGGTCCACGAGCACGAGGCCGGTGTCCTGGTCCTTGTACGTCGCGCCGCTCACGCAGACCTCGGTGCACGGCGGGTTGTCGCAGTGCATGCAGTTGTAAGGCACAAAGGTGCGCTGCAGGTTGGGATATTCGCCTTTCACGCCGAGGTCGCGCACCCAGATGCGGGTGTATTTCATCCCCACGTTGTTCTCCGCGCTGCACGCCACGAGGCACGCGCGGCAGTCAATGCAGCGGGAGACGTCGATGACGAAGCCGGACCGTTTCTTCTGAGCCATAGAGTTCACACCTTCCTCACCCTCACGAACGTCTGACTCAACGCCTGCCCGCCGCTCACCGGGTCAGTGTAAGTCACGTGCAGGGCTGAGTCGCTCGCGCCGACGCCGTAGGCCGTGCGCAGGCCTTTGGAGAGATGCCCAAAGCCCGGGGTCAGGTACACACAGTCGGGGCGGATGGCCTGTGTCGCCAGGAGCGGGATGCGGGCTGAGCCGACCGCGCTGGTCACTTCGACCAGGTCGCCATCCTTCAGTCCGAGCGAGTTCGCCGCCCTCGTGTTCATCCACAGGCGCGGCTCGTCCTGATACTTGTGCAAATACTGATTGTTCTGCGTGGCGAACTGCGTGTGCTGGGCCACTTTGCCCGTGAGCAGATAGAACTGGCCGGCGGGCGGTACGGGCGGCTCTTCCCAGGCAGGCCACGGCGAAAAGCCGGCCTTCGCCAGCGTTTCGGAGTAGACCTCGATCTTGCCGCTGGGGGTGTTGAAGACGATCTCGCCGTTGTTTTTCCTTTCGATCTCAGGATCGAGGTAGCCTTTGACCTTCAATTCTTCCAGGCTTAAACCCAATGGGGCCAGTTGTTGCCGCAGGTAATCTTCCTCGTCGGCGTATTGGAAGTAGTTGCCCAGCCCTAGGCGCTCGCCGAGTTGCTTGTAGATCCACAGCGCCGAGCGGGCCTCGCCCTGGGGTTCGATCACGGGCTGCCGGATGAAGATTTTGCCGCCCACCACGTTGAGCGGATCATAGCGTTCCAGGTAGGAGGCTTCCGGCAACACGACGTCTGAAAACCAGGCGGTGTCGTTGAGAATGACGTCCACCGCGACAATGAAATCCAGTTTGCCTAAGGCTTCCAGTGTGCGATTGCGATCGGGCAGGGAGAGCACCGGGTTCTGGCGGGCGATGAACCAGCCGCGCGCCTGATAGGGTTGACCGCTCAAAATTGCGTCGCGCATCTCTTGGAACACGCCCAACTTCAGCGGCACCAGCGGATACTTCCAGGGCACGCCGTCCAGGCGCAGGGCGGAGATGCGGGGATACGGCGGCTGCGGCGGCTTGCCAAGCGGGACGCCGCTGGCCTCGGGGCTGGCGGCGATCAGACACCCGCCGGGTTTGAGGACGTTGCCGCTGAGGGCGTTCAAGGTAGCGATGGCGCGCTCGGTCTGGAAGGAGTTGATGAAGTTAGATGTGCGCCAGCCGGGGTGCGCCATCGCGTTGTGCCCGGCAGCGGCGTACTCGTGAGCCATGCGCCGGATGGTCCCGGCGGGCACGCCCGTTTTGCTCTCGGCCCACTCCGGGGTGTAGTCCTGCATGGCCTGCGGAAGCTCGTCGCAGCCGACGACGTATTTCTTGACGAACTCGCAGTCTGCCAATTCCTCGGTGACGATCACGTTGATCATCGCCAGCAGGAAGGCGGCGTCGGCGCCGGGCCGGATCGGGAGCCACTCATCGGCCAGCGCCGCGGTCTTGGTGAAGCGCGGGTCGAGCACGACCAGTTTGGCCCCGCGCGACAAGGCGTCCACCAGCGCGGACGTTTCCGAGGTCGAGATCGCCTCGGCCAGGTTGCGCCCCACGAGCAGAATGAACTTCACGTCGTCGTAATTGCGCGCCGGTTCCTCGACGCCGTAAGTCAACAGGAAAGCCGTGACCATGGCGTTGAAGCACAGGCTGCGCTGGGTGCCGTAGTTGGGCGAGCCGTAGCCATTGAGCAGGTTCTCGAACTGCACCTGCGAGAGATTGTGGGTGGAGGAGAAGATCATCGCCTCTGGCCCATACTTCTCTTTGATCTCGAGCATCTTCTGCGCGACGATGTCGAGCGCCTCGTCCCACGTCGCCTGCCGGAACATGCCCTCGCCGCGCTTCCCGACGCGCACAAGCGGGAACAGCACCCGGTCGGGGTCGTAGGTATTCATCAGGCCCGACTGCCCGCGCGCGCACAACCGGCCGAGCGAGTGCGGGTGCTCCGGGTTGCCCTCGAGCTTGACGACGCGGCCCTTCACCACTTTGGCGCGCACGCCGCAGCGCCATACGCACATCTCGCACATCGTCGGGAGGTAGCCGTCGCCGTCGGCGTCAATCAGCCCGGCCTGCCGCGCCGCGCGCGCGACAGGCGCAGGGAGCGCCTGCCCGAGGGCAAACGCCCCCATCGCCGCGCTGGAGAGTTTGAGGAAGTTGCGTCGAGAAACCCTGGCTTGAGACATAGCCACCTTTGTGTATGGAGTGATTGGGGATTGAGTGATTGAATGACGCAATGACCCAACGACTCAATCACGCTTTATCTTTCCGATACAGCCCGCCCCGGTCAATCGCGTAGAACAGCAGCAGGCTGATCAGCGCGAAGAGGAAGATGAACAGGTAGGGGTTCAGGTTCCACAGATCGGGCATCACCGTGTTGCCGAAGTTCGCCAGCTTCGAGATCTGCGGGAACACCTGTTGATACGTCAGGCCGAAGATCACCGCGCCCGTGAGGAAGCCGAGCAGACCGGGAAACAGATAATCGAGTTTGCCTTCGCCGCTCCCGGCGGCGCACGTGCCCGGTCAATACCCGGTGAGGGCCATGCCCACGCCGAAGATCAGCCCGCCGACGAGGTTCCCGACGATGTACGTGGCGGGTACGTTGGGGAACTGGATCACGCCCAGCCCCCTGAGCGCGTACAGGCCCGCCATTGAGACGACGAGCGCGGTCAGCATGAACTTGAGCACCGCCAGGTCGGTGAAACGAAACACGCCGACGATCTTGTGGTACTTGGTCAGCCCCGCTTTGTTGAGCGAGAGGCCGAAGAATGCGCCCAGCACGAGCGCGAAGACGTAGTTGGTCATATTAAAAATCTCCTACGACGGTTCAATACCTTCCCCGATAGACGATGAGCGCAGTGACGATGCCGGAGATGAACATCCCGGCGATGAAGAGGTAGGCTGCCGGGGCGAGGAGCATCCCGCCGGAGATGGCCAGGCCGCTGGTGCAGCCGCCGGCGATGCCCGCGCCATACTCGAGGACGATAGCCCCGCCGAACGCCAGCGCCCACCGCTTCCATTTTTCCGGACCGATCACCTTCTGCCACAACGGGTCGTCGTTCCAGCGCAGCTTGAGCGTGCTGCTCGTCCACGCGCCGAGCATCCCGCCGAAGAAGATGCCGACGAGCAGGACCACGCCCCAGGTAATGCCTGGCGGCATGATAAAGTTG
>DATDRS010000497.1:0-2680 GCA_035291605.1 Anaerolineales bacterium
CCAAGAGCGTGGGCAGCGCCGTCGCCATCAGCATGAGACCCACGCTCAGCGCCGAGCCGGTGAGGCGGTAAACCAGGATGCCCGCCGCGAGCGAGGTGAGTGAACTGCCAATGGTGGAGACCAACTGGCCGGTCCACATCAATGTAAACGACCGGTTGCGAAAGACGGCGAAGGGGGAGAGCTGAGCCGGGGCGGCGAGCGTAGTCATTTGTGGTCTCCGAGGGTATGCTCGTCAATAAGGTGGGCAGATAGTAGCATAAATTTAGCGCAAAAACTATCTTTGTTCTCGCCTTTGTCTTATACTATCCGGGCATCTACCCAGCCGCCTGTTCATCATTTTGTCACGCGTGGAAGGACACCACCTTTGACCCGGCCGGATTTTGAACAAGCCAGCCTGTATGCCCTGGGACGGTTGGAGCGGGAGCTGTCGCCCAGATTGCTCTATCATTCCCTGAGGCATACCCGCGACGACGTGCTGCCGGCGGCGGAACGTTTGGCGGCGTTGGAAGGGGTGAACAGGGACGATTTGTTATTGCTGCGCACTGGCGCCGTATACCACGACATCGGCTTTGTCGTGCAATGCGCCGATCACGAAGAGGCCGGGGCGCAGATCGCGGCGGAAGTCCTGCCGCGTTTCGGCTACACGGCCGAGCACGTTCGCGTCACCCGCGATCTCATCCTGGCGACGAGGTTGCCGCAGTCGCCGCGCACGCTGCTGGAAGAAATCCTGGCCGACGCCGACCTCGACGTGTTGGGCCGCGACGATTTCTTGATCCGGAATCAGGCGCTGCGCGATGAACAGGCGGCGCATGGCCGCCCCACTGGCGACGCCGAGTGGTACGCCAGCCAACTCAAGTTCCTGGAAACGCATCACTATTTCACGGCGGCAGCCAGGACGCTGCGCGAGGCGCGGAAAGCAAAGAACATCGCGGCGCTGCGCGAATTGTTGGCCTCTTCTCCGAAGTAAATTGTCACATGACCTCTGAACTCTGCCGCTGCACCAACACCCTCGGCCGGGCGCGCTGAGGTTCCTGAGTCGCCCCGAAGCGTAACGAGGGAGCCTCCCGCAGCCCCACGGCCTCCGAAAACTTCCCCTAAATCTGGAAGAACCAGCCTACACTATGCGGGTTATGCGACGTGTGGGACATGTCAGTCTTATCGAGTTTTGGATTATGTTACATGCAGATTGACTTAATAAGAAAACTAAATATGATGATAGTTGTAATGACATCTGACAACATTACCATGGCAAACCTGATAAGATCAGCCCGGCCGGAAAGAAGAACTCTGACTGAGGCTGCTCAGCAAGAGATACGCCAGGCCATTGCTCAGGGAATTTACCAGCCGGGCAGCCAATTACCCACAGAAGCAGAACTGGTCGAGATCCTGGGCGTCTCCCGCACCGTGGTTCGGGAGGCCTTGCGCGTATTAGAAGAAGACGGGCTGATCACGCGCCGGCACGGCATCGGCACCTTCGTCCGCAACCGGCCCATCCTCAAGAACCTCAACTTCAATTTCGGCATTACAGAAATGATCGAGTCCGCCGGCCTCAACCCGGGGACCAGTCATCTGGCTCTCCAACCCGAGGCAGCCGACCCTGAGATCGCCGAACAATTGCACGCGCCGGTTGGGACGCCCCTCCTGACTATCGAGCGCGTGCGCACGGCAGACGGCCGCCCGGTGGTTTACTCGCTGGATACCCTTGCACAATCCCTGCTCAAGCGCGTCGTTTTCGACCATCAGCGCCTGCTCACGGAATCTATCTACAGCCTCCTTCAGGTCGAACTTGGGCAGGTGATTGAATACGGGGTCGCACGCGTTCTCCCCGCGGCCGCGCCCGATCATGTCGCCGAGAAACTCGGTCTGCCGCGCGGGGCCGTAGTGCTCTATCTGGTGCAGACCGACTACTCTCCCGCCGACGAACCGCTGCTGTACTCGCGCGAATATCACTTGCCGGACGCCTTCGACTTTATCGTCTGGCGACGCGGGCCGACGAAACTCCGCAGCGCCCCGCCCGGCTCGGCCGCCGGCTGAGGGCGCACAGGCGATGCCCAACCCGATTACCTTTAGCACCCTGGCCTGCCCGGAGTGGCCCATCGAAACCGTGATCGCGAAAGCGGCAGAATTCGGCTATAACGGCCTTGAGTGGCGCGGCGGCGCGCAGGGCCATGTTCAGCCTTCGATGTCTCCTGCTGGAAAAGGGGCGCTGCGCCGCCTGTCCGCCGACGCTGGCCTGTTTGCGCTGGCGGTGACGGCCTATACGAGTTTCGTCTCCGAGGACCCAAACGAAAGGCAGGCCAACGTGGACGAACTGCGCCGCTACGCCGACCTGGCCGCCGAGCTCGGCGCGCGCTACGTGCGCGCGTTCGTCGGCGAGTTGCCGCCGGGTGTTGACTCGGCCAGGATGCACAGCCGCATAGCGGAGTGCCTCGAAGCCGCCGCCGAGCACGCCCGGCGACTCGACGTGATGATCGCCCTCGAGCCGCACGACCACTTTGTTCGCTCGGCGGCGGTCGCGCCGATCCTTCAGCGGGCCACACACCCGGCCCTCGGCGTGATCTGGGACATCGGCAACACGTATAGCGCCGGAGAAGACCCGGTCGAAGGTTTTGCCGTATTGAGCCAACGGCTGTGTTACGTGCAGGTCAAAGACGGGCAGGGTCGAGGCGCCGATTGGCGG
>DATDRS010000498.1:0-2876 GCA_035291605.1 Anaerolineales bacterium
GCGGCAGAGCAAATGCGCTACCTTTAGCGACTGGATACGACGACTGACTCGCTGATGGCTCTGATTAGCCACCTCGCCGCCCTCGAAGCCTCCGGCCTCATTCGCCTTGCCGCCGTCGAGCCGGAACTCGAATATCTCTTCCGGCACGCGCTGGTGCAGGAGGCGGCTTATGAGACGCTGCTGAAAGCCGAGCGCAAGCGGCTTCACGGGGCTGTAGGCGAGGCGCTGGAACGCGCCTACCCGGACCGGCTCGCCTCGCGGGAGTTCGCGCCCATCCTCGCCGTACACTTCGCCGAGGCCGGAGACGAGGCGCGCGCGCTCAAATATTTCACCCTGGCGGGGGACGCCGCTTTGCGCCTCTACGCTAATGCCGAGGCATCGCTGCACTACTCCCGCGCGCTGGAAATCGCCAAACGCACGGCGCGCGTAGACGGCGCAAAGTTCATCCATCTCTACGCCAGCTATGGGCAGGCGCTGGAATTGACCGTCCGCCACGCCGAAGCGCTGGCCGCTTATGCCGAGATGGAAACGCTGGCGCAGACCCGCCACGACAAGGCGATGGAATTCGCCGCCGTGATGGCGCGCGCCAAGATTCACTCCACGCCCCACCAGTGGCACGACCCGGCGCGAGCCAAGACGCTGCTGGAACGCGCCCTTACCTTAGCGCACGATCTGGGCGACCGCGCCGCCGAGAGCAAAATCCTGTGGAACCTGATGCTGCTGCAGGTCTTCGGCGGCGGCGACCCGCGCCAGACGGTGGTTTACGGGGAGCAATCGCTGGCCATCGCGCGGGAACTCAACCTGCGCGAGCAAATGGCGTTCACCCTCAACGACATCGCTTATGCCTACGCCCTGACCCGCCAAGCCAAGGAAAGTCTGGCCGCGCTCGAAGAGGCGCGCGGCCTGTGGCGCGAACTGGGCAACCTGCCCATGCTCTCGGATAACCTCGCCAACACCTCCATCCGCCAGTTCTTCGCGGGGGAGTACGATCAGGCGCTGGCCTCCGCGGCCGAGTCTTTCCGCATCAGCCAGTCCATCGGCAACCGCTGGGGGCAGGCCAGCAGCCAGTTGGCGGTGGGGCAAATTCACTTTGACCGCGGGCATCCCGCCGAGGCCATCGCCAGCATGGAAGCCGCGATCCAACTGGGCGAGCCGATCGGGCATTCGTTTGCGCTCCTGCTGCGCGCCGACCTGGGATGGGTGTACGCGAGCCTCGGCGCGCTGGAGCGTGGGCTGGAGACGGCCCAGCAAGCGTATATCCGAAGCGCCGCCGAACCGCTGCCCGCCGCGCGGGTGGGGCCAATCGCCGTCTTGGTCCGCCTGCATGTACTCACCGGGAACTACGCCGCGGCGCAGGCCATGCTCCAGGAGGGCCGCGCCATCTACGACCCGGCCAGCCTGCTCTTGTTCGGCCATTACTTACTGGCGCTGGCCGAAGGCGAACTGGCGCTGGCCCAGCAGGATTACGAGCGGGCGCGGGTGGCCACCGAGCGCCTCCTCGCCGAGTTGGCTCGAATGCAGACGCGCCCTTTCGTCGTGGATGCGTTAGACATCAGGGGCCAGGCTCTGCTGGCCCAGGGCCGCACCGGCCAGGCCAGAGAAGTGTGGCAAGAAGCGCGGGGCGTTGCCGAGGCGCTTGGGGCGCGGCGCAGCTTGTGGCCTATCTTGATTGCCCTGAGCGAGATCGAAGCCCGCGAGGGGAGCCGACCGCAGGCTGAGATTTTGCGCGCCGAAGCCCGCGCCCTCATGGCCTACATTGCCGACCACTGCGCGCCCGACCTGCGCGCCTCGTTCCTCAACCAGCCGCGCATCCGCGCGGCGTTAGAGATGACCGGGAAGTGATGCCAGACCCGATTGTTATTTTGCATCTCAATCCACTCCATCCGCTACCCTGTTTAGGAGAGCACCCATGTCAACCGAAGAAAACGAAGCTATCGTCCGCCGGTATCGTGAAATCCACAACAAGAACCAACTCGATCAACTTGGCGAAGTCCTCGCCGCCGACTTTGTGGGTCACGCGCTGCTGCCCGGCGCGCCATCCGGGCTTGAAGGCGCAAAGATGGTTCACCTGGGAGGTCTGGCCGCGTTTCCTGATGCGCAAGTGACCACCGAGGATTTGATCGCCGAAGGAGATAAGGTGGTGGAACGCTGGACCCAAACCATGACGCACACAGGCGTCTCGATGTTCGGTGCTCCAACCGGAAGCGGCAAGAAGGTCAAAATAACCGGGATCAGCATCTACCGTATTGCCAGCGGCAAGATCGTCGAGCACTGGTCCCAAATGGATGTCGTGAGCATACTCCAACAGCTTGGGGTCATGCCCGCGCCGGGAGGCAGCTAACCGTGTCCACTGAAGAAAACAAAGCCATCGTCCGCCGGTATCAGGAGGCGTATAACACCAACAACCTGGACGTGCTGGATGAGGTCGTCGCCGCCGACATCGCAACGCCGATGATGCTCCCCGGCTTTCCGTCCGGCCTGGAAGGACTAAAGCAACTCCATCGCCTGACCGTAGACGCCTGGCCGGACATGCGCGTGGAGATCGAAGACCTGATCGCCGAGGGCGACCGCGTGGCGGCCCGCGTCACTGTGAGCGCCACGCCGCAGAAAGAGGCTTTCGGCGTCCCGCCCACCGGCAAGTCGTTCAAAGTCGGCGGCATGTACATCGTCCGCATCGCGGACGGCAAGATCGTCGAACACTGGAGCCTGGAGGACGCCATCGGCATCATGCAACAACTTGGCCTGATGCCCGCACCTGGGGGCTAACCGCAGGCCGTGGCTCCGACGGGGCGAGCCGCCTGCCCTGCCGCCTTTGCCATGCGAAGCGGCCATCCGCCATCTATCCCACGGAGAATTGCCATGACCAAGGTCGTCAA
>DATDRS010000499.1:0-38134 GCA_035291605.1 Anaerolineales bacterium
GGGAAGCCGTCGGCGTCCCCGTACACCATCTGTGCGCCATTCCAGAAGGCATTGGCATAGGTATCGCTGTAATGCACGGTGGAGATGATTGCCATCCCGGCGTTGTCCATGCTGTCACGCCCGTGAGTAGTCAGGTAGAAATCGTAGGTGTGACCGGCGTAGGTGTGGGCCGCGACTTCATGGCTATCGCCGCCGGAGCAGGTCGGGTTGCTTTCATCGCAGACCAGGGTGCCTGGCAGAACTGTGCCATTGTTGGCGTCGTAGGTCCTGCGGTTTTGGGCGGTGTCAATCTGGTTGAAGTGAAGGGCCACCGATCCGCGCTGGGCGTCAACAAGCACAAGCTCGCGGATGGGAAGCAGGCCCACGGGCGTCACTTCCACCCGCCACACCAGGCGCGTGAAGCCGCCCCCGGGACGGATGAGGCTGGGGTTGAAGACCCACAGTTCCGGCGGTGAGGCTGCCAGGGCGTTCGCAGGCACGCCGTGCCAGCGGGCAGCAGCCTCCAGCGCCGTCTGGCGAGCGGCGGCGGCGCCCACGCCCGGCGTGACGCTGATCGAGATGTCCGGCAGGATTTCCCCGCTGACCAAGAGGACCTGGTGAGCGCGGTTGACGTGGAGGCTGAGTTCGCCGCCCAACACCGGGATGCCCTGGGACACCTGCTGAAAGCGCACTACCGTGCGCTGCGCGTCGGGGTACTGCACCCGTCGCACGATCAGCTCCTTCGACTGATCGGCCAGCCCAAAGAGGTCGCCGTAAGCCGCGAGGAAACCACGCGCCGCATCCTCGGGCGAGGCCGAGGCAGGCAGCGCCCGCGGCGGAGGAAGCGGCCGCCCCGGGTCGGTTCCAATGAAGCGGACCATGCCTGTCTGCCCGTGATAAGCCACGCGCGCCCCTGCTTGAGTCAGGGCGCGCACCATCGCCGAGGAGGCTAGTGCGGGCGGCGTTGGCGTTGCGCCCTCCTGGGCGGCCACCGGCTGCTCCTCGGGCGAACCGAACAGTCCAACC
This sequence comes from Anaerolineales bacterium, assembly GCA_035291605.1. Classification (GTDB taxonomy): domain Bacteria; phylum Chloroflexota; class Anaerolineae; order Anaerolineales; family UBA6663; genus DATDRS01. The sequence goes on from DATDRS010000499.1 coordinate 1,006, forward strand.
GCTATGACGATGACCAGAAGTGCAAACGCGATTTTCTGGCCCCGGCTGGGTGAGTTGGAGTAACTCATACGCATGTCTCTCTCTTTTGGGTGGACGACCACCCTGGCGTTTCGGTCACGAATGGTTCCTTGCTATTCCATCGAGGCTGGCAGGCCTTTCCGCCTCCCGGGCCTATTCCCACCTGGTGAGGCGGAGAGCCACAAAGCCGTAGGCAAACGGCAGCCAGAACGTCAGGCCACGATAGGCCAACGTGATCACCGTGGCGGCCTCCAGCGGGACGCCGAGCGACCGGAGCGTCAGGGTCATTACGCCCTCGACGATGCCGAGGCCTGAAGGCGTCGGCGAGACAATGAGAAACAGAAATCCGACGCTGAAGCCTGCAATAAGCGTGCCAGGCGAGAAGGGCTGCTTGAAAGCGAGGAAGGTGAGGAACAGGATGCAGATCAACAAGGCTTTGCCCAGCAGGGAGAGCCCGGCGGGCTTCAGGTACTCGCGCCAATCGCTTTGCAGCGCGCGCAGGCCTTCGGCAGCCTCGACGGCGAATGTGTGCGCACGCGCCTCCGAGAGGTAATCGCGCCGGATGACAGGCCGCACAAGGCGGTTGACAGCCCGCGCCGCCCAGGCCAGCACCCGCTCAAGGGCCTGGGCCGAGCGGACGCCAAGGGCCAGCAACCCGGCGAGGGCCAGGGCCGCCATCAGCAATACGGCCGAGGCCCCGATCTCCGCGGCGTTCAAGCTGTTCCGGCGGATCAGCACGATCAATCCCAGCGCCAGCACACACAGGAATCCGAAGTATTCGAAAAGCACGAACAGCACCCCGGCAATCGTCACCCGTGCGGTGGAGAGGTCGTGACGGCGCGCGTCGGCGACGAACACCGCGATCCCGCTCACGCCGCCCGAAGGGGCCACCACGTTCACGAAGTTGCCGGTGGCCACGAGCGGCGCGAGCCGCCGGAGCGAAATCTGCATGTCCAGCAGGCGGTAGATGGCGCGATACGTCTGTGCGGTATTGATCAGCCAGGTGATTTGCACCAGCGTCCCCAGCGCCAGCCAGAATAGGTTGCCGCGGCGCAGAGTTTCCCAGACAAGCCGGACTTCGGTGAAATGGGAGAGGGTCAGGTAGAGGGCGAGCAGAATCACCAGCGCCGCGAGGAATTGTCGCATGAGGTGCGCATTATAAAGCAAAAGACCCCGCAGGCTTGAAGGCCTGCGGGGTCGAGCGCATTTCTGTCCGGAGGCGATTTTGGCCTCTCACGGCGAGGCGCGCACTACGCGTAGGGGTGGCAGGTCGCCCGAAGCAATCGCTGCATCCCGAGGGGATGGCTTCGCCCTGTCGGGGCTCGCAAGACGTTTATCCCAGATGCGAAGCGCCTCAGCGGGGTCTGGATGTTTCCCCGTAGAAAGCGTCCTCAAACTCGCTCAAAGTCCGCGTCATTCGCGAAGCACCCCTGTGGGGCGCGGACCCTTCGGCCAGCCGCGGGGACGCGGTTGGGGAGCGTTTGAGGACACTCTCTTAGCCCTCATGCGGGCGTTCGCCCAGCCTGACGTTCAAAGTGACGATCTGCCCGTTGCGCATCGCCTTCACTTGCACTTCCTGCCCGACTGAGAAACCAAGCAGAGTGTTGATGAAGGGATGAGCGCCGTCCAGAGGTTTGCCGTCTATTTCGGTGAGGATGTCGCCGGGGCGGAGGCCGGCCTCCGCGGCCGGGCTGTCGCTACCGACCTCGCGGACGTAGACGCCCCATTCGACCGGCAGGCCGTTGGCCTGAGCGACGTCCGGCGTGATCAGGCCCCACGAGATGCCAAGATACGGGCGCGACACGAAGCCTTTGGCGATGAGTTGGTCGCTCACGGCCTTGACCGTGTTCGAAGCGATGGCGAAGCCCAACCCTTCCGCCTGGTCGAGGGAATTGCCGTTGCCGCGCACGACCAGCGTGTTGATCCCGATCACCTGCCCGGCCAGGTTGACCAGCGGCCCGCCGGAGTTGCCGCGGTTGATGGCCGCGTCGGTCTGAATCAGGTCTTCCATCGTGTAATCGCTGCCCGTGTCGAGCGAGCGCCCGGTCGCGCTCACCACGCCCACCGTCACCGTGTTCTTGAAATCGCCCAGCGGCGAGCCGATGGCGATCACCGCCTCGCCCGGGTTGAGCACGTCGGAGTTGCCTAATTCCGCCACGCCCGGTACCGGCGCGTCCACCTTCAGGACGGCGATGTCGGCGAAGCGGTCAGTGCCGATCAATCGGGCGCTCACCGTCTGCCCGTCGCGGAAGATCACTTCGAGCGACTGCGCCCCTTCCACGACGTGGTGGTTGGTGAGGAGGTAACCGTCGCCCGAGATGATGACGCCCGAACCGGAAGCAGCAGGCGATTCGGCCGGGCCGGTCGGGGAGCCGAACGAGTCCACCGCCTGGCGCGGCGGCAGGTGATTGACGACGGTGACTACCGCCGGGCCGACCTTCGCGACAGCCGCCTCGACGGCGGTGTTCACGTCAACCTGGGTGTTCTGTCCCGACTGGGATGTATCGGGCGCTGAGGCTTGCGGGGCCTGGGCGACGGGCTGGGCAGGCGCGCTCAACCGCTCGCGCACAGCCCAGTACACGGCGCTGCCTCCGGCGGCCGCGCCCGCGAGGGCCGCGCCAGTGATCGCCAACAACAAACCGCACGTCAAAAGCCATCGTCTGGGAGTCATGTCAGCCTCTCCTTGCTTCAAGTGAGTTCCACAAAATGCTATGCTGGGATTCTCGGCCAGCCAGGTTAAGCCTGCCTGAGTCTTTCTTTGGAGGAGGATTAATGTTGCCGCCGCGCAGCGTCCAATCGCCAGGCGGCGCTAAAACCGATTTTTTCTAATCTGGAATTAACAGTAGAATAGCGGCATGGCTGGGGCCGCGTCCCCGGCCAGACTCCGACATCGGGAGGATATACAGGTATGACTGCAACCGGGATCATCGTCGCGCTCATCGCGCTGCTGCTGGGCTTTCTGCTCGGCTGGTTCATCGAATGGCGCATTGACCTGGCCTACTGGCGCTCGTACTTCGAGGAGGCCTCGCCGGGGGCCGAGGCCCCGGAGGACCGAGTCATGGTCCTCCCCGGCGGGGCGGCGGCGGCGCAATTGCCGCTGGCCAGCCAGGACCTGATGCTGCCGACTCTGCGCGAGCAGGTGGCTCAGCGCGACGCGGACCTGGCCGCCCTGCGCGGTATGATCGAGCAGCTCAGCACCACCGAAGCGCACCGCCGCGAACAGGAAGTCGGGCTGATGGACGAGGCCCGGCGTCTGCGCGCGCAGCTGGACGACCTCGCGGTGGCCAAGAACGACGCCGAGTCCGAATGGCGGCACGAGCTGGCGCGCCGCGAGCAGCAGTGGCAGGAGAGCAAGGAAGGCGAGATCGCCGCGCTGCAGGCGGAGCGGGAGCGGCTCGATAGCGAGCTTCAGGTTTTGCGCGAGAAGTTCAACCGCTACCGCGCGGATCACCCTTCCGGGCTGGCGACCATTCGCGGCATCGGCCCGAAGCTCGAAGCGGACCTGCGCCGCCTGGGCATCAGCACCTACGCCGACCTGGCCGCCCGCACCCCCGAGGAACTGCGCACCCTGCTCAGCCCGCCAAACTGGCGCAAGCTGGACTTCGCCTCCTGGATCGCGCAGGCGCAGGTCCTGGCGAAGACCGAGGCAGAGGAGCAGGGACTGTTCGATTCATGACCCGCGTGCCGGATCCGGATTACCCGCACCTCAACAAGAAGAAGGTTGTGGTGCTGGTCGTCGTCGGCCTGATCCTCTTGCTCTTCGCGGCGCTGCTCGTGGTGGGAGGCGCCACTTAGCGGCGGCGATGGAGTTTCTCCACGAGTTGAGCTGCGCCAACTGCGGCGCGTCCATCCAGGCCGACGCGATCATGGACGGCGTAGCCGCCTGCCGCTACTGCGGCGCGACCTTCCGCGTCCCCGCCTCGCTCACCCCCGAACCTGCGCTGGGCGACCTCTTGCTCGGCGCAGACTTCCGCGATCCTGAGCTGCGCGGCTGGAAGACCTTCAACCCGGACCAGTGGGAACTGCGCCCCGGCTCGCCCGCCGAGCTTTGGGCAAACTTCCCCGCCTCCGACCGGATTCACCCCATCTTGCGGACCCCCGGTCCGATTGACGACTTTGACCTCGGCGTTTCCATCCGCTTCATCGAGGGCGCGTACGATTACATCAGCGCGGGGTTTGAGGTGCGCGCAAACGACGACGGCGACTACGTCATTCAAATCTCGGCGCAAGGGACCTTCCGGGTGGGCTGGCACAATAAACTGGAGTGGGGCGGGGAGCTGGTGAATTGGGCCGAGCATCCCGCCCTGCGCAAGGAGCTGGGCGCCGATAACCGCCTGCGCGTGATGATGCGCGCCGACCTCCTGCGTGTGTACGTGAACGGCGTGCTCGCCACTTCGCTGCACGACGCCCGTTTTGGCTTCGGCTTTGCCCGGCTCGTCATCGCGCCGGGGACAAAATCGCCGGTCACGGCGGCGTTTGCCGACTTGCAACTGCGGGAGACTAAACCGAGATGAGCGTCCCTTCGTCGGGCATGCAAGTCCGCGAGCGCCGGCTCTGTCCTAAGCTCAGAAACCCGGTTTCTCGACCATTCTAATCGGCCAGCCTGCGTCCGGTTTCCCGTTGACGCCGTCTCACCCTGATCTTATACTACAGTCACCATTGACATCGGGTTTGCGCTTGTTCCCCAACGCGGAGGCAACTATGGACGAGAAGCCCTGGCTCAAATATTACGACCCCCCCGTGCCGCCCACCCTCGCGCCTTACCCTGACCTGCCGCTGCACCACTTCCTCGAAGAGTCCGCTCGCAAATATCCCGACCAGACCTGCACGATCTTTCACCCCCACACCAGCCCGTCCGGCGCCAAGATCACCTACCGGCAGATGAACGACCGGGCTGACCAACTGGCCGCGGGGCTGGCGAGCCTGGGCGTCAAGAAGGGCCAGACGGTGGGGATCATGATGCCCAACATCCCGCAGTTCATCATGGCTTACTATGCTATCCTGAAAGCGGGCGGGGTAGTGGTGGCCATCAACCCCACGTACACGCCGCGCGAGCTGGAGAAGCCGCTCAACGACGCCGGGATCGAGCTGGTGCTGGTGATGAGCCGGTTTTACGACGTGCTCAATCAAGCGCGGCCCAACTCGCGGATCAAGACGGTAGTCGTCACCAATATCAAGGAAGCGCTCCCCCCGCTGACGCGGGTTCTGTTCACGCTGACCAAAGAGAAGAAGGGCGGCGACCGTGTGGAACGGCTTCAGCCGGGCGACCTGTGGCTCAACGATCTGCTGGCCAGGTTCACACCCTCGGACCGCCCGAAGCTCGAAATCACAGGCGGCGACCGCGCGCTGTTCCAGTACAGCGGCGGGACGACGGGTGAGCCGAAGGCGGCGGTGGCCCTGCATCGCAACCTCGTCGCCAACATCCTGCAAATTAAGGCCTGGCTGCACGACTGCAAAGAAGGCGGCGAGACCAGCCTGGTGGCGATGCCGCTCTTCCACGTGTACGCGATGGTCGCGGGGATGGGGCTGGCGGTCGCGGCGGCCGGCCGGATGGTGCTGGTCCCCAACCCGCGCGACCTGGACGACCTGTTCGCCAGCATCAACCGCTATCAGCCCACGCTCTTCCCCGGCGTGCCGCGGCTGTACAACTCGATCAACAACCACCCCGACGTGCTGGCCGGGAAGGTCAGGCTCGGCTCCATCCGCGCCTGCATCTCCGGCTCGGCCCCGCTGCTGCTGGAGATCAAGACCAAGTTTGAAAAACTGTCCGGCGGCAAGCTCTTCGAGGGCTACGGCATGTCGGAGACGCCGACGGCGACGCACTGCAACCCGTTCTACGGCAAGAACAAGGAAGGCTCCATCGGCCTGCCCCTGCCGGACGTGGAGGCGAAAGTCATCAGCCTGGACGACGGGTTGACCCCGCTTGGCCCGAACGAGGTGGGCGAGCTGGTCATCCGCGGCCCGCAGGTGATGTGGGGTTATCACAACGACCCGACCGGGACGGCCAACGTCCTGCGCGACCTCGGCGACGGCGGCGGCAAGTGGCTGTTCACCGGCGACATCGTCCGCATGGACGAAGACGGCTATTTCTACATCGTGGATCGCAAGAAGGAGCTGATCAAGGCGGGCGGTTTCCAGGTATGGCCGCGCGACGTCGAGGAAGTGGTCGCCGCCAACCCGAAGGTGCTGGAGGTCGGCGTGGCGGGCATCCCGCACCCGCAGTACGGCGAGACGGTGAAGGCCTGGGTGGTGCTCAAGCCGGGCGAGACGGCGACGGCTGAAGAGATCAAAGCCTGGTGCAAGGACAAGCTCGTGGACTACAAGATCCCGCGCGAGATCGAGTTCCGGCCCGAGCTGCCCAAGACGCAGATCGGCAAGATTCTCCGGCGCGAGTTGGTGCGGCAGCACAAGGAGCAGGCGGTCGTTCGCTAATCGCGCTCGGTCCCACTCTGTCGGACTACGCAATACGCGACAGCCGGAGTGCGTGTTGGGAAGGGCAAACCCGGATCAGGTCGTCGAGCCGTGCTGTTTAGAGGCGGCGAAGAACTCGTCTTGTAACCGCCTCGTCTCCCGGTCTTCCTTGATGAGCCGGATGGCCCGGGCCAGCGCGCGCGCTCGCGCGGCCAGCAGGCGTTCCCCCTTCTCCGCCGTCGCCGGACTGCCATCACCCCGATAATGGGTGGGATGATCGGCATACCACCAGACGCCGGTTTCCACCCCCATCTCGCGCAACGCCGCCAAGCGATCCAGCGGCATCCCCTCTCCATCGGCGCGCAGTTGATCTTTGTGAGCCAGATCAGGCCGGATGGCGAGGATTTCGCTCGTCTCTTTCTCTCCGGCGTGACCGTCAACCGTCGTCTGCCACTGCGCCGTGATGGCGGCTTCGTCCTCCGGGTCGAGCGGCGGCTCGGCCACGTAGACCACGTAATCGCGCGGGCTGGCGAGTTGAATCTGGGCGAAGAAGTGGATGAGATGGTCGTTGCCGCCGTGCGCGTTGACGATGACGATCTTGGTCAGGCCGTTGCGCGCGATTTCGCGGCAGACGTTGTCGAGCAGGCTCAGGATGAGATCGGCCTCGATGGCGATCGTGCCGGGGCAGTGGCGCGCCTCCAGGATTTGCGTGAGGACGAAATCCGGGAAGATAATGGCCGGCTCGATCTGTGCTGCGCGGCGGCACAGCTCGCGGCCAATGAGCATATCCGTGCCGAGCGGCAGATGATGCGCATGGCGCTCGATGCAGGACAGCGGCAGCAGACAAACTCCTTGCGCCTGCGCTGCGGCTTGCGGAAATAGGTCGCCGGTCAGTTCTTCCCAACGCATAGGTCATGGTCTCCTTTGGCTTTAGGATGAGGCGCCGCCCTACGCGGAAATAACCCACTAGGCGGGATCGCCTCCGCTGGTTAGCCTCGGCGGCAAGCCGAAGCGGAGTGGCAAAGAGGCGTCAATAAAGCTGATGATTTGAGCAAGTTGGTCTGCCTGGCAAGCCAACACGTGAATCCCGAAGGCTTGATACTCATTCCCTTCCACCCGTTGATAGATGGCAAAGGCGGGTTGAGCATTGGCCCGTGTCGGCCGCAGCCGCCAACGGCCCGCGGCCTCGCCGGGGAACATCCCCTGATCCGCAAATAGCGTCGCGGCGACGAATGCGCCAATAGCCGTCCGGCCGCGATACCACGAGGGGGAGGGCGGCATCGCCAACGTTGCATCCTCTTTGAGCAATGCGACCAGTCCCGCCACATCGGCCGTTTCCCAGGCTTGCACAAAACGCTCAAGCAGCCTCTGGGTTCGTTCGTCAGGCAGCCGGGTGGCCAGGCTTTCCGGCTCCCGGCCATGATAGTGTTTAGCCAGCGTCGCCCGCGCCCGGTGAAGCGCGCTGTTGGTCGCAGAGACGGTCAGCCCGAGCAGTTCCGCTACTTCGCGGGCGGACCAGTCCAGCACATCGCTTAAGATCAATACGGCGCGTTGGCGCGGCGGCAACGCCTGTAAGGCGGTTAAGAAGGCGAGCGAGACGCTTTCGTAGGCGGAATAGCGAGCTTCCGGGTTGGCCGTGGCCTCAACCAGCCATTCGTCCGGAAAAGGCTCCAACCAGCTTATCTCTGAGGTGGGGGGCAAAATCGGGGCGCGGGGGTCTGAGGCAGGCTGAGCTCGGGTGGGCAGTGAGCGCCGGCTTCGCGTTCGATCGAGGGCATCCAGGCAGGCGTTCGTGGCAATCTTGTAGAGCCAGGCCCGGAACGACGCCCGGCCCTGGTACGTATCGAGCCGCCGCCAGGCGCGCAGAAGCGTTTCCTGCACCAGGTCCTCCGCTTCGTGCAGTGAGCCGAGGATGCGATAACAGTGAATCTGCAGCTCGCGGCGGTAAGGCTCGGTCAGATCGCCGAATTCATGGGCATTCCCGCGCCGGGCCGCGGCGAGGCGCTCGGCCTCGACCGGGTTGGGCAGGGGGATGCGCGCGTGCGTGGTGGGATTCTGGCTACCAGCTTTAGACATAACCGTTTTCTCGGACTTGCCGGATCCCAGTGAGTATGACGGTTCACCGGGATCAAACTGTGCGGTTCATGTTCCCTACGCGAATTTCGGGCTGACCGCACAGTTTTGGCGCCCTGCCCCGTCTTATAGGGTAGAAACCAACCACCCAAAGGAGAATACCATGAAATACATCACTGTGGTACGGGGCAAACTGAAGGGGAGTCAGAAAGAAGCGCGGTTGGCCCACGATGCGACGGTCGAGAAGCTATCGGCCATGACCCGGCCCATGGGGGCCATCGGGCATCAGCCCTATCTGAATCCCCAGAACCCAATGGAATTTCTGGCCGTGGACACGTGGAACAATCTGGAAGGTCTGCAGAAGTTCATGAGCGACCCGAACGTTGCCGCAGAGTTTGGCAAGGTCTTTGAAGGCATGCCGGATATTTCTGTCTGGGGTGAATCGGGCTGGGCTTCCTTCTCCGAGTAAGCAACGCGGCTCGGGCCGCCTCTCCAACCTGTCTGAGTCTGTAATGCCCGGCGTGCGCCCAGGTGGCCGCCGGGCATGGAGTCGTTAAGTTTCGCCTTCGTCTTTAGTCTAAACTGTTGGCGCTTGCCTGGGTTGTTGTGCTTGCCACTCGAAATCGAGCAGACCGAACACCAGAGTATCCCACCACCGACCTTTGAAGTATTCCTTCTCGCGCAGCCGTCCTTCGAGCCGCATGCCGAGCTTCTCCAGCACGCGGGCGGAACCCACATTGTCGGCGAGACACCACGCCCAGATGCGGTGGAGCTGAAGGTGCGTGAACCCAAACTGCACGATGGCGCGGGCGGCTTCGGTCGCATAGCCGCGCCCCCACTGTCGGGGGGATAGCTCGTATCCGATATCGGCCTCCTGGGCCTCGGCGGCCTCCATGCGGAGTCCGCAGTTGCCAATCAGCTGGCGGCTGGCTTTCAAGCGGATGGCCAGTTGAAACTTGGTCCGGGGTTGCTCCTGTTGTTGAGCCAGAAACCTGTGAACGAATGCCTGCACGGCTTCTGGCGTTCTGTCTGTCCATTCATAGTAGCGGAGATAGAGCGGGTCGGTCTGATACGCCAGAACGGCCGGCCAGTCGGGTTCCTCGAATTCTCTCAGGATCAGCCGCTCGGTGGTCAGTTGCATGGAGGATGTCTAAGACAATCTCGAAGTACACATTTGAAACTTTCCGGGTGAGAGACGGTCTAACTATCAAGAGCAACGAAGAGTAGCACTCTACTCACCCCTTGCAGGTATCACAATACAAGTCATGACCGCTCCCTCTTCCAACCCTGTAGTGAGATGTATTCCATGATTAAGAAACCCCTGCTCGGAACGACCGGCAAACAATGGCTAAAAAGCATTCACCTGATCCTGTCCGTGATCTGGCTTGGCGCGGCCATCAGCATGAACATTCTGCGGTTTGCCTGGGCGCCTTCAGCCCAGGGCGACCTTTACGCGGTTGACCACTCGATCGCACTCATAGACAATTGGGTCGTTGTCCCCGCGGCGTGGGGCGCCCTCCTCACCGGCTTATTAGAGAGCTGGCTCACGAGCTGGGGCTTTTTCAAATATCGGTGGGTGACGGTGAAGTGGATCGGGACCGTGGCCATCATGATCTATGCACCGCTTTTCGTATCACAGTGGGACCGACAAATCGAGGCGATTTCTAAGGTCGAAGGGCTCCTAGCGCTTCAGAATCCGGCCTACCTTCAATATCGGCTCCTCTATACCCTATCGGGCATCGGCCTCATCGCCATCCTTGCCTTGCTTTCAATTATCTCGACCTTGAAGCCGTGGACGAAGCAGGACCGATTAAACTCAAAGCCCAAGTTGAAGTTTTCGTCGGCGACCAGGCGAAGCATGCCTTAGGCCCCTTTGCGACGAGCCAATAGGCGGTCTCGTACACCGTGAGGGTCGAAGCGGGCTTCGTTCTGCTTCCGCACCGATTCCGCCTGCTGCTTGCGCCGCTGGAGATAGGCGTCAACTTCGGAAGGGCGCCGCAAATAATAAGCGATGACGGCGTAGACATCGGCCAGATGCAAGGAGGGATACTTATAAGTGATTTCTTCCGCCGTTGCCCCATCCAGGAATGCGCCGATCACTGTGTCGAGTGTGACGCGGGTCCTGCCTACGCGTACGACCCCATTAGCATCTGTGGCCAGCGGGACAGGTTCAGCAGCAATTGACAGCGTCATGGCGATTTCTCCGTGGCCGGTATTGTAGCGTATCTCAATGAGCGGGGCGACTCGTGTGATTTTGGCCCCCTGTGAAGTGAGAAGCGGCGGACGGCCCAATGGCCTGCGCGTCAGCCGCTTGCGCGGGTCTGGAAAGACCCGGTCGCCAACCCGAACCTATGCGACCAAGACCGGCCAGTTCATCGAGCGCGGAGCGCGAGTCGGCTGCACGTGATGTTGGGCGCGGGATAGCCATGACCCGCCTCTCATTTGCTGCCCTTATAACTCATAACCCCGCGCTACCCAATAGTGCCAATCCGCGACGGCTTCTCGTGTTTCTTCGTCAGTCTTGGCAATGGGCTTCACCTGTGCCAAAGGAACGGCCAGCGTTCGTCTATCCCATCGCGTTTCGACAAACATCTCATGTTGGCATTCGCTTTCGGGGGCCATGCCGAGAATTTCAGTTTCGTCTCTCTTGCGAAGCGGTGAAATCGCGCGGTCTGCGATACATTGGGCAAGAAACGGAAAATGCAATTTGTCTTCAAGATAGTAATACCAGCCCATCGCCTGTTCTTCCGGGCCATTGGCATCTACGATGATTTCCAGCGTGATGCGTTCATCCCGCTTGGGGTCTTTCTTGATGGGCGGCATGCTGTCCTCCATTTCGATTATGAGTGTGGGCAGTCAACTTGCGTCCGCATCATATTCCACAACTGCACCTAATGGCAAGTCATTTCGCGTCATCACGGCCATGACCCGCTTCAAATCTATGTCTGCGAGCATCGAATAACTCTTGGCCAAACCGTTAATCGTATGCCGTGATTTGCTGTTGGTTCCCCTGTCCTTGGCCTCGTTCACTTTTAGAAGCAAACAGGCCAAGTCGTATATATCGCCTTCGTAAAGCACGCTAATGTTTTTCAGCGAACTCACGCCGATTTTTTCTGTCACAGAGCATTCTCCACGAAGCGCCCAACGACGGGCATAACCCGCTTGCGACGAGCGCAGCGAGGAGCAAGTCGGGTTCATGCCGTTGTTAGGGAGCCTCCCTGAGCTTGAACGACACACTGTAGTACCGAACGTCGATATTGTTTGTCATTTCCAGAGCGTAAGACAATTTGGGATCGGGATTGCGGCAAATGATAAGGCCCTTCACGACCTGTCCGCTCGTGCAGAGATTTTGCTTTACCCATCCCATGTAACGAAGAATCTGGCCGATCACTTGATCGGACGGACGGCCCTTTTTGAGCTCAATCACAACGAACGATTTTGACTTCGGCTCAACTGACAAAATGTCTATCGGACCAATATCGGTGGAGTACTGCTGGCCATCGTTCCCTTCTGCATCCTCGTAGATCTTCAGTTCTCCCTTGAAAATTGTATGGAAGTTGCTGACGATGAAGTCCTCCAAGTACTTCTCAAGAACAAAGGCATTCGGGTCTTCGAGCGCCTCAGGAACTTCCGAGGAAACAGATTGTGCGCCTGAACTCTCAAGGAAACTGCGGAATTGCTCATCTGAAAACTCGGAGAGCGTGTGCATAGGGAAAACGACGTCTGGGAAGACTTTATCACGTGGCTGTTCCTGCCATGAGACCTCGAGGAAATTGGGATGTCCATGAACTGGACTCTTTCCCGGAGCGTAGAATGCTGATCGGCTCACTTTGCCGACCCCCGCAAGAGTTTTACGTCCACGTCGAGCAATAATGAAGTCGCCTGGGCTGATCTCATGATAGAAAGCCCAGATCATATTCGTATAGAGGGCCTTCGTCGCTGGTGGCTTGTCCACGTAGGTCGACGCGACGGCCTCGGAAAGTTCTTCTCGGCTCATCTTCGATACGTCCCCAAGCTCCTTCCAACTAATCGAGATGAGGTTGTTGGCAATGTCGAATTGCCATACTTTATCGAATAGCTCTGGCGGTTTCGACTCGACCGGGGCAATTATCCAATAGCGAGGCATAGAGTAGCCCTCCAGGATTGTGATGTAGGCTCCCTAACCTATAGTAGCTGGAAACTTTCCACCTATCTCCCCGCGCCTTATACGGAAATATCCTTCCGTAAAATCTCCCCCAGCAGCACCCATTGCGGAAAATTTCCGTAATCTGGGTCTGTAGAGACTCTTTTGCGGACACGCCTATCCGCCTTTTGCGCCAATTTGGCCTGGGAAAATGCGGAACAAATCTCCCCTCACCGTACCCGCCTCTTCCACTCCTCCTTCAACCCCAAATTCGTCAAATCCTCGCCGGACTTGAGGGAGAGGAAATCGGAGAGCAGGCGGTTGAACTTGGCCGCCTCGTCCAGCATGGGGAAGTGGCGCGACTCGTCGAGGCTGATGCGGTGCACGTTGCCGGTGATGCCGTTCTGCCAGCCGTCCTCGGGCGGCGGGGTGACGACGTTGTCCTTTTCGCCGTAGACCAGCAGGCAGGGCGGCTTCAACTCCGCGAATTGCGTCTTCAAATCCTTGTCCATCAGCGCCTTCACCGTCGTCTCGACGGCGTTGACGTCCGTCTTCGCCGCCTCGACGCCGATCGGGTCCACCGTCGGGCCTTTGCCCAGGAGCGATTCGATGAGGCTCGCCAGCGAGGGGGTGATCAACCGGGGATTAATCGCCGCGCCGGTCAGCGGGAGACTCACCGCCATCATCCGGTCGGCCAGTTCGGGGTACTTGCGGGCGAAGGAGGTGACGACCACGCCGCCCAGCCCGTGCCCGACGAACGCCGCCTTGAGGATGCCGAGCTGCTCCATGAACTGGTGCAGCAGTTCGGCCTGCGCGTCCAGCGTGTAGCGTTCGGGGCGCTTGCCCGTGTCGCCGAAGCCCCACAGGTCAATCGCGTAGGTGCGGTACTCGGCGCTGAGCGCCTGCATCGTCGGAATCCAATAGCGCCACGAGCCGAGCCAGCTGTGGACGAAGATCAACGGCCGCCCCCGGCCGAGGACCTCGTAATGCACGACTTCGTCTTCGAGAATGACCGCGCTCACAGTGAACCGAGCCAAAGACCTGTCAGGTCTGGGCTAACCGTTCTTGCTCTTCTCCAGGATATCGGCCACTTTGCGGATCAACTGATCCGGCGCGAAGGGCTTGAGCAGGTACTCCATCGCCCCGACGGCCAGGCCGGTCTTCACTTCCTGCTCCTGCCCCTTGGCCGAGAGGAACACGACCGGGACGTGCTCGAGGGTCGGCTCGGCCTTAATCATTTTGCAGGCCTCGTAGCCGGTCATCTTCGGCATCCGCACGTCCATCAGGACCAACTCGGGGATTTCCTTCAGCGCCATCTGATAGGCCTCTTCCCCGTTGGAGGCGGCGACCACCTCGTGGCCCGCGAACCGCAGGGTGAAGGCGATCAGGTCGCGGATGTCCCGCTCATCTTCGGCAATCAAAATTTTCGCCATGCTCTGTTCCTGACTCTCAACGCTGAACCACACAATACGCAATACGCAACACGGAATACGCAACACGCAGCCCGGAACTCTCAGGCGTGACCGAATGGTGCATGGCCCTACGCCTCCACCGCCTCTTTCGCCGAGAGGGGGAGGGCGAAGGCGAAGGTGCTGCCTTGGCCGGCCTCTGACGAAACCAGCCACAAGCGGCCGCGATGCATCTCGGCCAACTGCCGGGCAATGGGCAGGCCCAGCCCGGTGCCCGCCGTCGCCAGCACCAGCGCGTCTTCGCCGCGATAGAACCGGTCGAACAAACGCGGCTGGTCCTCCGGCGGGATGCCCACACCCGTGTCCGTCACTTCCACCCGGATTTCGTCCTGCTCCACGTCCGCCTGTGCGCGGATCGTGATCACGCCCCCGGCGTGGGTATAGTTGAACGCGTTATCCGCGAGGTTCACGACGACCTGCGTGACGCGCTTGCGGTCGCCCCAGATGGGCGGCAGGCCGGGCGGCACGTCGGCCAGGATCGTCATCGGCTTGTTCTCCTGTTCAATGCGCCCTTTGAGCGTCTCGGCCACCTCGCGCACCACGTCGCCCATGTCGCACGACTGCATCGTCAGGTCCATCTTCCCGGATTCGATGCGGGAGATGTCGAGCAGGTCGTTCACCAGCAGGCTCAGGCGGTCGGCGTTCGTCTTGATCACCTCGACGAACTTGGCCTGCTCGGGCGTGAGCTGGCCGATCGCGCCCAGCAGCAGAATGTCCGCGTAGCCCTTGATCGAGGTCATCGGCGTGCGCAGCTCGTGGCTGACGTTGGTGACGAACTCGCTCTTCAGCCGGTCCACCTCCACCTCGCGCGTAATATCGCGGATCACCGACACCGAGCCGAGATATTCGTCGCCCGTCGTCACCGGGGCCAGGTGGACGGAGATGACTCGCTCGTCTTCCAGCTCCAGCCGCTCCGCGAAGAACTCGCCGGGGCTGTAAGTGTTGGGGTCCAGGCTCCACTTGGTGATGGCCGTGATCCACGCCTGGCCCGCGCTGCCGTAAATGCCGACGAATTCCGTCACCGACCGGCCGATGATCTCGGCGCGGGGGATGTCCAGCACCCGCTGGCAGGCGGCGTTGAACAGGATCACCCGCCCATCCGCGTCCGTCACCATCACGCCGTCGGCGATGCCTTCGAGGATAGCGCGGCTCTTCGTCGCCTCCACCTGCTGGCCGCGCAGCATCCCCCCCAGCCGCTCGGCCTGATCGCGGATGAGGCGGTAGAGTTCGGCGTTGTTGATGGCCGCGGCGACCTGATTCGCCGCCGCCGCCACCAGCCGCAGCTGCTCTTCGTCAAAGGCGTTGTATTGCGGGTTGAGCAGGATCATCGCCCCCAGCGCGTCCTCGTTTGCCATCAGCGGCACGGCGATCGCGCTCTTGTGCCGTCCGCCGTGGTGCGGCAACGGCTTCCAGCGCGGGTCGGCTGCCAGGTCGCCGATGACGGCCGCCTGCCGGTTCTTGAGCACCCACCCGACGAGGCCCTCGGTACGCTTGAGTGGAGAAGGCTCGCCGCCGGGGGGCAGGGGATTGGTGCGGCCCAGCGCCGCCCGGTAAATGAGCTGATCGGTCTCCAGGTCAATCAGGAAGATGGACCCCTGCGGCGCGTTAACGGCTTCGGTCACGAGCTGCAGCGCGCGGGCCAGCACCCGGTCGAGGTC
This sequence comes from Anaerolineales bacterium, assembly GCA_035291605.1. Lineage (GTDB taxonomy): Bacteria > Chloroflexota > Anaerolineae > Anaerolineales > UBA6663 > DATDRS01. The sequence continues at coordinate 16,758 of DATDRS010000499.1, forward strand.
GAGGCTGCTCGACAGGTCGGAGGTGATCTGAAGCAGCGTCTCCACGCGCTCGCGTTCCCGCTGCAGCTCCCGGGTCCGCGCGGCCACGCGCTCCTCAAGCTCTTGCGCGAACCGGGCGTTCTCCACCGCCACCGCCACCTGCGCGGCGATGGTGGTCAGCACCCGCTCGTGGCTCTCGTCGAACACGTTCGGGCGCTCCAGGTCTTGCACGGCCATGACGCCGACGGCGCGCTCGCCGCTGAGCAGGGGCACGCCCAGCCAGGACCGCGCTGCGCCGCCGACGCTGAGCGCGCCGAACTCCTTCAGCTTGGCGGAAATATCGTCGCCGCGCAGCAGAAGCGGCCGGCGGCTTTCGAGCACATGCAGGCTGAGGCCGCCCGGCGGGCGCGGGGCCAGTTCCAGCGGCTGGCTGTGCTCCAGCAAAAGCGGGAAGGAAAGCTCGTGGCGAGCCTCGTCGTACAGCGCCAGGAAGATGTTGTCCACGCCCATAATGGCGGTGACCTGTTTACCCACGGTCTCGTATAACTGCCGGATGTCAATCGTGGACGAGATGGCGCGGCTGATCTGGTTGATGGTCGCGAGTTCGGCCAGGCGCGTCTCGGTTTCCGCGTACAGGCGGGCGTTCTGGACGGCGACGGCGGCCTGGTTGGCGATGGTCTGCGCCAGCGCGATTTCGCTGGGGGTGAAGCGCCGGGTATGCGTCATCTCCTCGATCTGAATCGCCGCGATCATCCTTCCGGCGACGACCAGCGGGACAAAGAGCAGGGATTTCAGGCCGAGGGCGACCAGGGCCTCCCGCACCGGGCCGAGCACCGGCTCCTGGCTGACGTCCTCGACGGCGAGCGGGGCGAGGCTTTCCTGCATCCACCCCCACGCGGGATTCTGCGGGTCGAAGCGGGAGACGATGGTGTCCGGAACCTGGACGGAGAGTCTCGGCTGGGCGTCGTCTCCCAGGAGCGCCGCCGTCACGCCTTCCACGCTCAAAGCCTGGATCAATTCCTGCGACATGGCCTCGAAGATGTGCTCGATGTCGAGCTTGCTGCTCAACTGCGCCGAGATGCGGTTGAGCAGGGCGAGGCGCTGCGAGCGCTCGTCCAGCTCGCGCGTGCGCTGCTCGCTTTCTTCGAAGAGGCGGGCGTTGTCGAGCGCGACGGCGGCCTGGTTGGCAAACGCCACCAGAACCTGAGCGGCCGTGGGCGTGTAATAACCGGCTTCGGTCTTGTCGAGCGCGAGCACGCCGAGGATCTGGCCTTTGCTGACGAGCGGCGCGCCCAGCCACGCGCGCGTCGGCTGGAAGGCCCCGGCCGGGAAACGCGGGTCGGCCCGCACGTCCGGCACCAGGATCGCGTCGCGCCTTGCGGCCATCTCGGCAAAGAGCGCGCTGTCGGCGATTTCGGCGGTGAGGCCGAGGCGCTCGGCGTCGTTCTCAAAGCCCTGCGCCGCGGCGATGCGCAGGTGCTCGCCATCGCGCAGCCACAGCGTCACGCTGTCATACGGGACGACGCTCGCCAGGCGCGTGAGGATGGTGTGCACCACGTCCTCGGTGCGCAGGGTGGAGGTGATCGTCTGCGAGACTTCGGCGAGGGCGGCCAGTTGCTGCGCGCGCTGGCGGATGTCGGCCTCGAGCCGCGCGCTTTCCAGCGCGCCGCCCAACTGGTTGGTGAGGATGATGAACAGCTCGAGGTCGTCCTCGGCCAGCGGCGTCGGCGTGCGGCGCGAGCCGACGAACAGGATCCCGGCCGGCTGGCCCCGGCTGAGGATGGGCACGTTGACGAAGGAGGTCACTTCACTCGCGACGACCAGGGGATCGGTCTGCCAGCCGCCCTCGTGGGTGTTGAAGACCAGCACCGGGTCGAACAGCGAGGCGGCGGCCGTGTGCTCGGGCGTGGTCAGGAGCGAAGCGAAATCCACCTCTGGGCGCAGGTTCCCGGCGCGGCCCCGCGTGACCAGCCGGTCTCCCTCCTGTAAGACGACGATGCACACGTCGAAGCCCATCTCCTCCTGCAAGCCTTCCGCCGCCGCCTGCCAGATCTGGGAGCGGTCAGGCATGTAGGTCGTATGCTCGATCACGCGGTGCAGGGCGAGCAAACGGGTCGCGCGGCGTTCGCTGGCCTGGTAGAGCCAGGCATTCTGGATGGTCAGCGCCGCCTGATTGGCGAAGATTTCGATGATTTCCACCGTGCCGCGGTCTGGGCGCAGGCCGTCGCGCGGGTCGTCCACGGAGAGCAGGCCCACCGGCTCCTGGCGCGAGCCTAGCAAGGGGACGAGGAGCATGTCTTCCGGATGCCAACGATGGGGCGGCAAATCCGGCGGCGCAGATTTAGTGATGGTCAGGGTATCCAGGCCGGCGGTTTCCTCTTGCGCCTTCTCGTAAGGCAGGAAATAGGACTGGCTGATGCGGAACTCCTCTTTGAGGGCGCGCGCGAAATTCTCCCAGGGCTGCTCCACTTTTTGCAGTTCCCGGAAGGTGGTGAGCGGGAGGCCCGCGGAGGCCGTGCGCTTCAGCCGGTGGGTCTGCGGGTCGAGGACGCTGAGGAGGACCAGGTTGAACCCGACCGCTTCCTGCAGGCCGAAGGCGATGGACTCCAGGTTCTGTTCCAGCGGCCGGTCGGTGCGCACCGTGCGCGAAATCTGGAAGAGTTGTGAGAGTTGATCGGCCCGGCGGCGCAGCAATTCGCCGCGCTTGCGCTGTTCCTCGAAGCGCTGGGCGTTCTCGACGGCGATGGCCGCCTGCGCGGCGAGGGCTGCCGCCGCGTCCTCCGCCGCCTCGTCGAAGCCCTCCGACTTGCCGCTGTGCATGTGGATCAGGCCGACGGTCAGGCCCTGCACCTGGATCGGGATGACGAGCGCCGAACGGATGCCTGCGTGCGCGGCCAGGGACGATTCGAGGGGGAGGTTGTTCGCCTGGCCGCGCGTGCGTTCGCCGCGCACGACTTCGGCCTCCAGCGCGGTGAGCTCCTTCCCCAGCGCCTCTTCCCCGATCCGCAGGGCCACTGCGCCCGGGGCGGCGTCCAGGTCCAGCAGCACAATCGTCCCGCAATCCGCCTGCGTGGTGTGGACCGCTTCGTCATACACCAGGCGCAGGACGCGCTCGAGTTCGAGCGTCTGGTTGAGCTCGCGGCCCACGCGGGTGAGGGCGGTCAACTGGTCAACACGCCGCCGCAGGTTCTGGTCGGTGGCCGCATACAGGCGCGCGCGCTCAATCGCCGAGGCCAGCTGCGAGGCCACCGTGGAGAGCAGCTGCAAATCTTCGCGCGTGAACGCCTTCTCGCGCCGCGCCGTGATCATCATCTCGCCCAGACTCCGGTCGCCCACGACCAATGGGACGTCCATGATGCTGTTCATCTGGTAGTGCTCGACCAGGCCGCGATACAGGCGGCCGACGCGCTGGTCGCGCATGGCGCGGTTGGTCAGGAATGGACGGCGCGTGCGCGTGACGGAGAAGGCGAAGGACGGATCGTCGGTGCGCAGGCGGATCACTTCGGCGTCTTCCGGCGGGCCGCCGAAGGCCGAGGCCGGATGCGGGATCAATTCACCGCGCGTTTCGTCAAGCAGGGTGATGATCCCGTTATCGCCGTGGAGCAGGCTGGCCGTCTGCTGCATCACCGTCCGCAGAATCTCGTCGAGATCGGTGCTGGCGGCGATGGACGCGGCAATTTGCCGCAGGCCCTCGGCCCGTTCGGCCCGGTGCTGCGCCTGGCGCAACAGCCGGGCGTTGTCGAGGATGGGAGCGGCCTGTCCGGCGAAGGCGGTGAGCAAACGCGCGTCTTGGTCGGTGAAGAGCGCACCGTTGTTCTTGTTGGCCACGTGCACCATGCCCAGCCGCTGGTCGCCCATGACGATCGGAATCAACAGGGAAGTTTTCAGGCCTACGGTCTCCGCCCACTGCCGGAGGCCGATCTCATCCACCAGGGGGTCGGCGGCGACATGATTGGACAGCCAGAATTCGTTCTCGCGCCAGACGCGCTCGGCCGTTGTCCCGGCGATCAGGGGAAGATGGTAAATCCCTACGGCGATGTCCGGGATGCCGTGGAAGGGGACCTGGCCGACGAGGGCGTTGGTCGCCTCGTCATAGAGGGCAAACCCGACAATCTGGACTTCCATGAGGCGGGCGATCTCGGCGGTGAGCCGCCCGTACAGCGCGCGTGTGTCGGCGGTGGACTCGACGGCGCGCGTGATCTCGGCCAGGCCGGTCAACTCCGCCACGCGCTTTTCTTGCAGGGCGAACAGATGCGCGTTCTGAATGGCGACGGCGGCCTGGCCGGCGATCACGGTGAGCAGCGCCAGGTCACTCGGTCGGTACGTGTCGTATTTGTAGCTGATGAGTTCCAGCGTGCCGAGGAATTCCCGGTCGGCGAACAACGGCACACCCATATACGAGCGGAACGGGAGCGAGATCTCCTCCAGCTTGGGCCGCGCCTCGGCGAACGTCTCGACGTTGCCGATCAGGAGCGGCTGGCGGTGCGTGGCGATCCAGCCAGAGAAGCCTTCGTCGGGAGTGTAGTGGACAGCGCCCGCCTGCGTGAACTCACGCTCGTACTGCGGGTCGCCCGCATACCGGGCGGGGCGCAGCGTCTGGGTCGCCTCGTCCCACAACGTGATTTCGGCGATGTGGTACAAGAAGACGCGCCCTACGCCGGCGAGGATCGTTTCCAGAGTCGCCGACAGGTCGAGGCTGGCGGCGATCGCCCGGCTCACTTCGGCGACGAGGTTCACCGCCTGGACGGTGCGCTCGTCGCTGGCGGTCAGCTCGGGCAATTGCCCGGTTTCGCGCAGGACGACGACCATGCGGGTTGAGCCGGGCTGGTCCTGAGGCACGCGGAGCGAGGTCGCCTCCACGCGCCAGTCGCCGATGGAGAGGCTGGCCCGGCCTTCGGCGGCGATCAGGTCCCAGAGCGCATCCGCCGGCTGCACCTGCCGGGCCATGCGTTCCAGGTTGGGGGTCTGACCGTCGAGTCCAAAAAATTGCTGGGCGCGTTCGTTGACGAACAACAAACGGCCTCCGCTCCCCGTTTCCACCACGAGCACGCCGGTGTCGTTTGCGCCGTACTCGGCGGGCATCCGCACGGGAGAGTCCACGGGGGCCACCGGGCGGCGCACGGATAGCCAGCGCAGGCTCAACCCGATCACGCCGAGTAAGCCTGTGCCCAGCAAAATCGCCGCAATGGCGACGGGGAGAAAAGAGAGCTGCTCCATGCCCAGCGCCTGGAGAAGGCCGCGCGTTTACTGCGCGGAGGTGTCCTGACGGCGCGCTTCCGCGGCCAGCTCCGTGATTTCGCGGATGTCGGAGAACTGGCCTGTGTCGCCCGAGACCGTGCCGACGGCCATCTGCATCAAGGGCACCTGGACTTCGTTCCCTTCCTGCGCCCGGGCGATGATGTATCCGCGCTCGCGGTCAATGAACGAGTAATGCGTTTGGACTTCGGCGTTGAAGCGGGTCTTGAGCCGGTCGCGCACTTTCGGGGCGCTCCCGGAGGTGGTGATGACCACGAAGTTGTCGCCGCCGGGATGGCCGATGAAGTCGTTGGGCGTGCCCGCTTCGTCAATCACTTCGCCCAGGAGCAGCGAGGTGAAGCGCAGCACCTCGTCGCCCGCGATGAAGCCGTACACGTCCTTGAAACGCTCAAAGTGCATGATGCGGCAGTCAAGCAGCGACCAGTCCTGCTGGCGGATGATCTTGCGCAGCTGCTCCTCGATCAACCGGCCCGAGGGCAGGCCAGTGCGCGGGTCAAGCGAGTTCTCGCGCTCCTGGCGGGCGATGGCGTTGGTCACGCGCAGCTTCAACTCTTCGATGTCGAAGGGTTTGGTGATGTAGTCGTCCGCGCCCAGCTCCAGCCCGGCGATCTTGTCGCTGCGCTCGTCCTTCTGCGTGAGGAAGATGATGGGGATGTGGCTGGTGCGGGTGGTGGTGCGCAGTTCTTTGCAGACGCTGTACCCATCCATATCCGGGAGCATAATATCCAGCACGATCAGGTGCGGGAGGCTCCGCCGGGTCAATTCCAGCGCGTCTCCGCCGCGCGGCGCGACGCTCACTTCGAACCCCTGCCCGGTGAAGTAGATGCGCAGCATGTTCGAGATGTCGAAATCGTCTTCCACAACCAAAATTCTGCCTTTGTTCATACTCCATCTCCCTCGAGAGGCGCAGGCCTCGGCTGCCTCGTGCTCCGCCGCCTGACGGACAACCGGAGGCGGGGGCGCAGGACAATAGAGATCCGCTACGCCGCCGTCGTCGTCACTTTCAAGGTCATCAGGGGCGCTTGCGTCATCTGACCGTCGTGGTCGCGCAACAGCACGTAGCCCTGTTCGCGATCCATGAAGGCATAGTGCGCCTTCACTTCTTCGTTGAAACGTTCCGCCAAACGTATGCTCAGCGCAGCGACGTCTTTCGCCGCTGTGAGGATCAGAAAAGTGTCGTTGGCCGCATGGCCGATAAAGTCGTCCGCCGTCCCGGCCGCATGGACGATTTCGCGCAGGAGGTGCGCCGCGAACTTCAGCACGTCGTCGCCTGCCGCAAAACCGTTCAAATCCACAAAGGGGCGGAATGAGTCGATGCGGCACTCCATCTTCCACCAGCCCGGCTGCCCGGCCAGCCGCTTGAGCTGGTCGCCGATCAGGTTGCTGGTCGGCAGGCCGGTGCGCGGGTCGAGCGTATTGTCGCGCTCGGAGCGCGCGATGAGGTTTTTCACCCGCAGCCGCAGTTCCTCCAGATCGTAGGGCTTGGTGACGTAGTCCTGCGCCCCGGCGCTCAACCCGGCCAGGCGGTCGCTGGCCGCGGCCCTCTCCGTCAGAAAGACGATGGGGATGTGGCTGGTGCGCGGAGAGGCGCGCAGGGCTTTGCACACGGCCAGGCCATCCATCTCCGGCAAAACAATGTCGAGCAGGATCAGGTCGGGGGCCTGCTTGCGGGCGGCTTCCAGGGCCTCCGGGCCGCGCAAGGCGATTTGCACCGCGTAGCCGTGGCCGGTGAAATACGACTTGAGCAAACTCGAATTATCCGGATCGTCCTCGACAACCAGCAATGTGTGGGTGCGTGAATTGGCGCCAGCCATCAATGCTTCTCCCGCGCGCGTTGCGCCGCCAGGCGGACGCGCTCAATCTGTGCGGGCGTCACCGCGCGCTCAAACGAACGAAACCCGCCGAGTCTAAAGCCGTGCCTGGCCGCAATCTGCGCGATCGTCTCCACCTGCTCGACGGTGATGTTTTTGCCCAGCGTATAACTCTCGAAGCGGCCCTCTAAAGCCAGAGCCATGGTTTCAGCCATGCAGGCGTAGGCCATGCCGGGTGGAAAACCGAAATTGAAATTGAACTTCACGTCGCCTGGCGTCGCCACCATGCCCCCGTCAATCACCAGCACGTCGTCGCGCGCAGCCGCCACCTGCGCCGAGACGTCGCGCGGGCGCGCCACATCGCACACGACCGCGCCGGGCTTCAAATGCTCCGGCTCGATCACCGTGTCCACCGCGCTCGTCACCGTCAGGATGAGGTCGGCCTCGGCGAGGGCTTTCATCCCGGTCGAGATGTTTACCTGCGCCATCGCGCGCGGCGAGGCCGCAATCCGTTCGCGGACGGCTTCGAGCGCGGCGGTGCGGCGCCCGACCAGCCACAGTCGCGCCACATCGCGCGCGATCAATTCCGCGGACACCGCGCCAATCGCGCCGGTTGCGCCGACGACGGCCGCCGTGGCCCGCCCCAACGGGATTTCCATCACACGCGCCGCCTCACGAACCGCTTCGACGGCCATCGCCACCGTATACGAGTCGCCCGTGGTGACCGGGATGGAAAGGTGCTTGGAAATGGTGATCCCCGCATCCCCGATGACCGACGTGAACGCGCCGAGGCCGAGAAGCCGCGCGCCTAAACCTTCCGCTAACCTTCCCGTCTGTATTATTTTACGGTACACAGTCCTTTCGGGCAATTCCAACATCCGCGCGGGCGTGTAGGGGCACGCCACGAACCAGCCGGAAATTTCCTTGTGGGTGGCCGCCGAACGGAGGCCGTGGATTTCTGAGATGTAAACTGGGGGGAAGAACGTGCTGAAGAAATTGATCTGCTTGACGCTGAGGTACTTCCCCAGCAGCGGAAACTTGCGGCTCACATCCCGTTTCGGATCAATGGGATGGATGATGAAGGCGAAGGTGTCCACATTGGCTTTACCACGTCTCCGCGATCTTCTCGCCCTTGCGCGGATAGAGCCGCTTGTGCAGATGGGCGGCCCGCGTGTGGTGGTGATCGCTTTCCTCGTAGGTGATGTTTTTGTCAATGATGCGCCGCGCCTGCGAGGCGAAGAGGACGACGTCGGACTCGACGGTGCGCGCGGGGTAAATAATCATCCCGGAACCGATGCGGCAGTTGTGGCCCACGCAGCCGCCCAGCACCGGCGCGCTGGCTTCCTTGAGTTCCCCGTTGGCGTTCAGCGCGCGGATGGGCGCCGGGAGCAGGTTGTAATCGGTGAACGTGTTGCCCGCGCCGATGAAGGTGCGCCGCCCGACGACACACATTTGCAGGCAGGTATTCTGCGCCACGATCGCGTAATCCATGAGCGTCGTCAGGAAGAGCGAAGCGCGGAAGGGCAGGAACGCGCCGTCGCCGACGGTGGAGAGCATGAGCTGGCAGCCCTGCGAGATATTCACGTTGTCGCCGATGGTGCAGTTCTCGATCACCGCCCCTGCGCCGATGGTACAGTGGTCGCCGATGGTAGCAGGGCCGTGAATCACCGCCGACGGGTCAATCGAGCAGTTGCGCCCGATCTTCACCAGCTCCGAGCACTCCAGCACCTGCTTTTGCTCGAGCAGGGCGTGCCAGAGCACCTGGAGCTTGTAGAGGCTGTCCCGGTTGATGCGCTCCTCAAAACGCGCGCCGCGTTTCCACACGCCGTAGACGGCGTCGGCGATGTAGATGTGCACCCACGCGTCAATGGCGATCAATCCCCGCAGGGGGACCTGAAAGACCAGCTCGCCGCCCTCGCTGGACATATAGGTCGGGACGCGGTAATAGCCCAGTTCGCGCGTCTGGAAGTCTATGACGACTGGATGGGGATCAGGTCGCACATCCCCTACCGGGGACTCGACGCCGTTGGGGAAGTACCACAGGTCGGCGAGGTAGAGGTTGTCTTCTTTGGTATAGGAGGTGGAGAGGGGGAGCGCGTGCTGGACAAAAGTCTTGTTGTCCGGCGAGAAGGCGGCGCGGCAGGGGCCGCCGAGCTTTTTGGCGGCGGTCAGGAAAGCGTCAATGTATTCCTGGTCAAAATACAGGTTATCGCGGTGGACGAGGGACTCGACGTCATCCTGGGGAATGAAGTCGAAGCCGGGAACTTCGATTTCCTGTGTGGTGTACCGGGCCAGCGTGTCGCGCTGATGCAGCCAGAGCGGCTTGTTCTGGATCCTGAGATCGCGCGCCTCTTCGTTGAAAGGATGGATATGCCGGTCATCGCGGATGATGATCTTGCGCATAGGACCTCGCGGTCAGCCTGTCCATGATGATACCCTCATCCTACCACAAAGGCAAAAACCTGTACGCGCGTAATGGTTAGTTTCTCGTCAGAAAATTTGCGTTGACCGGGTTGGTCAGTCGAGCGGTTTCTTGTCAATCACAAACGTGCACGCCTCGTCGCCGCAGGCGACGCACGCGGTCTCCTGGACCTCGAAATTTTTGCCGCCGCTCACCCAATAGAGCGATTCTTGGAGGATGCCCACCGCCAGGTAGCAGCAGGGCGTATCGGACTGGCGGCCCCAGCACATCGGGCAGCGCGTATTGTGCCAGATGAACCGGTCGGGTTCCTCGCCCAGCGTCACCACCTGATCGGTGAATTTATTGAAGGTCTCGGCGAACACGTCGGCCCCCACTTTCAATTTCATCATCAGGGGCAGCAGCCGGAAGGCAAGGTCGGCGATGCCCAGCACGGGGCCGAATTCCTTGATGCCGTACTTGAAGCACGCCCGCCCGGCCCGCAGGGCCAGGCCGCGCCCGCCGCGCGGCCCGTACATTTCGTCCAGCGACTGCATCATCGCCCCCAGCTCCTCGAAGCTGATCTGCCGGTCAAAATTGTTCGGCGGGAAATTGTTCACCAGGTGGCGCAGTTTGGCCAGGTTGAGCACGGCGTTCACGCCGTTGCGGCCCATCACTTCTTCCATGGCGAGCAGGATGATGCGCACCATTTTGTTCGGATAGTACAGATGTGAGCCATTCACCACGGCGGGGAAGGGGGCGGGCAAACTCATCCCGTTAGCCCTCCAGAAAAGATTTGATGAGCGTGAGATATTTCTCCGGCTCGTCAATCATGGGGAAGTGCCCCGAGTTCGGCATGATTTCGATGCGGGCCTGCCTGACGCCCGCGCGCAACAGTTCGTGCTGCTTCGGCTGGACGATCACGTCGCGCGCGCCATAGATGCCCATCGTCGGGACGTGAACCGCGCCGAGGAGCGGACGCAGGTCGGTGCGGCGCAGCGAACCGATGCTGCTGAAAAAAGACTCGACGGTCGTGCTGGACACGTCGCGGATCACCATGGGATACCAGCGCTTGTATTCGCGGGTGATGCGCGGCGCGAAGAGGCGGATACCGGCCTTGAGCGCGGAGGGCGTGCGGCGGGCCAGCGACCCGATCCACGGCACACCGGCCAGTTGCAGAAAGATGGACAGCGACGACCCGACGATAGGCGAACCGATGACGCAAACTTTCCTCACGCGGTCCGGGTAATTGATGGTGGTTCCCAGGCTCGTGGTGCCGCCCATCGAGTGACCGATGAGCGGGGCGGACACGATGCCGAGCGCGTCCATGAATTGAGCGACGAGCGCCATGAAGTCACTGAGGGCGTACGACTCGCGCTTCTTCCCGGATTCGCCAAAACCCCAGAAGTCCAGGGCATAACAGCGATACTGGCCGGCGAGGGCTTCCATCGTGGGCTGCCAGAGGCCCCACGAGCCGACCCAACCATGCAAGAGGATGACGGGCGTGCCATGGCCATATGTTTCGTAATGAACGATGCCTTGATCAGTAACGATAGAGCTCACTGGACGCGGCCTCGTTTCCTCGGCTGGAGCTCGCCCTGGCGTGGGGCGGCGTTATTGGGTTTCCATCTCGGCCAGGATGGAATAGAGGAGCTCAAGCAGGACGTTCTTGACTTTTTCTTTGTCCGTGGCCGTGCACGACAGGAGTTTCACCGCCGGGTCGAGCCGTAGCGCAATCCGCAGGTCTTCCAGCTCCCAGGCCTCGGACAAATCCTGCTTGTTGGCAGCCACCACGTAGGGGGTAGGGGCGTAGGCCCGGAAGGTTTCGAGGATGCTCTTGGCCTCGCGGAACGTCTCAGGGCGGGTGCTGTCCACCATCACCACGAAACCCAGCATGCCCTCCGAGAGGATCTCCCACATGAAGTCGAACCGTTTCTGGCCGGGCGTGCCGAACAGGTACAACACCAGTTCATTGTCCACCGTGATGCGGCCAAAGTCCATCGCCACCGTCGTGCTTTCCTTGATCTTCTCCGCCTCGGAGGAAATCTTCCGCTCGGTGGCGACGACGTCAATCTCGCTGATGGACTGGATGAACTGAGTCTTGCCTGAGCTGAAAGGGCCCGTAATGACCATTTTGACAGCTTGCATGAGGCCTCGTCCTTTATGATTCCAAGAGCAACGGTTTCAGGTTAACAATCACATCAGAGCGCTTTGATGCGCGCAATCAACTTGTTGACCACGCCTGCCTGCGCCGCTTTGCCCTCCGGCGTGGCCGCGGCGGCGGCCGCCTTGCGCCCGGCCGAAGTCATCGGCTGAGGCCGCGCCATGCCTTCGGGGCGGACGATCTCGACCAACCCGGCCTGCAACAGGCCGTAGACGACCTTGCGGATTTCCAGGTCGCTCATGTTGTTGGCCTTGGCGATGGCCTTCATCGAGTTCTTGGGGTTGATAAAGGAAACCACGCGCCACTCTTCCACGCTCAGGTTCATGTTGCGGATGTTCGCGGCATTCGGGCGGTCGGTGAACTTCAGCGCCATGTCGAGGTTAGGGAGTTCCTCGTTGAGCAGCTCCCACTCCTTCATGCGGCGCGCGCCTTCCATAATCACATTCTCGAGGTCAATGGGCACCGTGATCTTGTCGTCGCCAGGCATCAGCGCCGGCTCGAAACGGAACATACCCTCGACCCACGTGAAGAGGCGATAGACCACCTCCGTCGTGTGGTTCTTGATACTGCTGATGATGTCGCCCTGGCTGGCGTAGCCAGCGTTGATCAGCAGCAGGCCCAGTTCTTTATCCGTCGCGTTCGCCGCGCGGGCCCGGAGGGCCTTCGCTTGCTCCCCGGTGAGCTTGCCGGCCCTGTGCAAGATCGTCGTCAAGCTGCCGTCGTCCTGTCCCATCGCGGCATAAACCAGCTTGCCGTTGCGGAAGGACATCTGGGCGCCCTGTCTTGGCCCCTCGATCACCAGAGTGCCAGTTTTCTTGGCGAGGTTAATCAGGTTGAGCAATTGTGTGGTGGAAAAATCGCGCAGGTTGCCCTTGAGCGCCATTCAGACCTCTGCCGTGCGGATGGTCGTTGAGAACTGACCCGAAACGCGGCGATTATACAAGCAAGGGATAGGCTAGTCAAACAAATGACCTAATCGGCAGGCCGCGCCGTGGAGAATGGCGGCCCGACTGTGTTAGAATTCCGCCCGCATCGGGGCGCGCCGTCCCGATGATTCTTGTCTGGAGGCTTTCACGAATGTTGCGTTTGCTTGGTTCACGTCTCATCCTCGGGACGTTGGTGGGCGCCTGGCTCCTGGCGGCGTGCGGCGGGCCCCCTCCCACGACCCCACCCCCCGCCGTCGTCACCGTGTACCGCGCGGGAACGCCGACCTCGGCGGCTAAACCAGGCGGAACGCCTGTTCCCATCGGATTGACGCCTGGCGCTGGCGGGTCTCAGGCCACTCCTAACGCGGCCACCGCCATCCCGGTGTATGGGCCGGATGCGTTCCCGGATAACGTCAACCCGCTGACGGGCCAAGTCGTTGACCCGGCGAAAATCAGCCGCCTCCCCGTCGCGATCAAAATTTCGAATTTCCCTTACAGCGTGCGCCCGCAGTTCGGCCTCTCCCTCGCCGATGCGGTCGTTGAGCATCAGGCGGAGGCCGGACTGACGCGCTTTACCGCCGTGTTTCTGCAAAATGACGCCGCCAAGGTCGGCTCGATCCGCTCGGCGCGCTATATTGACACCGAGATCGCGCCCATCTTCGGCGCGCTGCTCGTCACTTCCGGCTCCAGCCTGGGGACGATGGGGCATCTGCGCTCCAGTCCGTGGTTCCAGGGCGCGCACGCGTGGCGGCTGGTCTCGGAGGAGACGCACTATGGCTGTCCGCCGCTGTGCCGCGAGACTCCGGATGACGCGAATACGCTCTTCGCCAACACCGACGCGCTGCGCGCGGCGACGGCGGCGCAGGGCGGCGCCCGCGCCGACCTGTCCGGCTTCGCCTTTACCGCGGCGGCGTCGGCCGGCGGCGTCCCCGCGACTCAGGTCCTGATTGACTTCTCGCTCGCGGCGCACGTGGACTGGCGCTACAACCCCGGCGGCGGCGTGTACGAACGCTGGCAGGAGAAAGACTCCAGCGGCGAGATGATCGCGCACATGGACGCGCTGACGAACAAACCGATCACCGCCGCCAGCGTCGTCCTGCTTCAGGTCCATCACGTCAACAATTTTGTCCCCGAGGATTTCCGCGACGGCGGCAACTGCGGGCTGGAGATTCAACTGTGGACCATCGGCCCGGCCAAAGTGTTCCGCGACGGCCAAATGTTCGAGGGCACGTGGCAGCGCGACCAGACGACGAACTGGAAGCTCCGCGTTCTGGACCACGCGGGGCAAGTGATCCCCTTCAAGCCGGGCAACACGTGGATTGATATCGTCGGCCTGACGGCGGTGACGGCGCTTAACGGCTCGACCTACACGGTGACGAACAAGGTGCCGGACACCAAGACGGATTGCCCCATCCCGCCGACCGAGACGCCCACCATCACGCCGGAGGGCTTCATCGCGCCGACTGAGACGCCGACGCCTTGATGGTTTTGTCAATGGATGGAGCGGATCAGGGGATGGGATGAAGATGAAGAGCCGCCGGTAGTATTCGGCGGCTCTTTTTGTTGTCGGCTATTATGGCACACTGCGCACGCAGCGGAAGCCGATATCCACGTCGTGGAAGCCCGGCCTCTGGTTGTAGCGTCTGGTCGTCGTGTAGAACTGACCATCCGCATTGCCGAAGGACCCGCCCCGCATCACGCGCTGGAGGCCAGTCTCCGGGCCAGCCGGATTCTCGGTAGGGGATTCGGCATAGTACGCGGCCCGGTACCAGTCGGCGGTCCACTCGACCACGTTCCCGGCCATGTCGTAAACGCCGAAGGGGCTGGCATTGTCCAGCGAGCCGACCTCGACGGTGTCGCTGTCTGCCACCGGGACGCGCTGCCGGTCAAACTCATTTCCCCACGGGAAGCGCCGCCTGTCGGTTCCACGCGCCGCATATTCCCATTCGGCCTCCGTGGGGAGGCGTTTATCTTCCCAGGCGCAGAAAGCCGTGGCCTGTTCCCAGGTAACCTTGATCACCGGATAGTTGTCAAACTCCGGGTGATCGAAATAGGAGGCGCGGGTGAACGAGCCTTTGATGGTGGGCGGGGTGCAGGCTTTCGCGTCCACACACTGCCGGTAGCGTGCGTTAGTCACTTCATACTGGTCAATCAAGAAAGAGCTCAGCGTGACGCGGTGAACCGGCCTCTCATCCAGCCGGTCCGTTGATCCCATGTCGAAGGGACTGCCGGGCACAAGCACCATACCCTCCGGGAGCGCCGCCTCGGTTGCCGTCGGCGCGAGGGTGGGGACCGCCGTGGGCGGGGGAGCAGTGGGTGAAGGAACCGCGGTCGGAGGTCGCTGCGTGGCCAGCGCCGCCTCCGAAGGCGCGGCAGATGGAGGCAGGCTGGTTGGGCTGACCTCCACGATTGCGGCGCTGGTCGCGGCGGCCGTGGGGGTGGGTTGCCTCTGTGAACCTGCCCTGGAGAGCACAGACACGCCGACAATAATGGCGACAATCACCAGTGCTCCCACCCCGACGAATACCCCGACTGGCAAGCCGCCTTTCTTTGCTGGCATCGCCACACGGGTCTCACCGGGCTGCTCTGCCGCCTGGCGGATCGTCGTCGCGATTTCAGATGCTCCCGGCGGAGTAACTGCCGGGGCTTCGGGGACCGGCGCCTGCGGGACGGCTGCGGCTTCGGTCTTCGCCGTTGGCGCAGTCGCAGCCGCGGGCGTGCGCACCGCCGTCGGGGGCTGGGCCGGGGGCGCGACCAGCGTCCGAATGGCCGGCTCCGGCGCGACTGCGCCAGTCGGCATGGCCTGGAGGTCGGCGGCAATCGCCCGGAGGATTGCGGCCATTTCGCCGGCCGTCTGCACGCGGTCGGCCGGGTTCTTGGTAAGCGACTTTTCGATGAGCGCCGCGAGGCCCTCTGGCACTTCCTCGACGACCTGGCGGATATCTGGCACCGCCTCGTTCAAGTGCTTCAACATGACCGTCATCGCCGAATCGCCTTCGAAGGGCGGGCGGCCCGTGGTCATCTCGTAGAGCATGATGCCGAGCGAGTAAATGTCGCTCCGCTCGTCAATGTGCTCGCCGCGCGCCTGCTCCGGCGACATGTAGGCCACCGTGCCGACGATGGCGCCCGTGGCCGTGTGATGCTGACCGCCCAGGATTTTGGCGACGCCGAAGTCCATCAGGATCGGCTGGTTTTGCTGGTCGAGCATGACGTTCCCCGGCTTAAGATCCCGGTGGATCATGCCGCGCTGGTGGGCATAGGCGACGGCCTCGCAGATGCCGGCCATGATGCGCAGCGTCTCGCCCAACGACAGGCGCTGATGGGAGGCGTCGAGGGCTTTGAGCCGGGCCTGCAAGGTCTCGCCTGGCAGGTACTCCAACACCATGAAGTAGACGCCGCCGTCGTGGTTGAAGTCGAAGACCTGGATGATGTTGGGATGCCGCAGTTGGGCGACGGCGGCGGCCTCCTGCTCGAAGCGCCGCACGAACTCCGGGTCGCTGGACAGGTGCGGATGGATTAATTTGATGGCGACCGTCCGCCGCAGGTTGGGGTCGGCGCCTTTGTAGACCGCCGACATGCCCCCCTGGCCGAGGAGCGCTTCAACTTTGTAGCGCCCGCCGATCGTGTGCCCGATCCAGCTTGGCTGACTCATGCTCTCTCTCTCCACGATGTTGGTTGAAGGCGATAGTATCACCTTTTTTGCCATTGGCGCAATCGGCAATCCGTTCCATCCGTTGACTTAATGCCGGAAGTATCCCCGGCTCATCGGCCGCGACTCTTCGACCGTGATAAACGCATTCGGGTCGGCGGCGGCGATCGCGGCGCGCACGATGGGAATGTCTCTGCGCGCGACGATGCAGGTGACGACGGCCACCGCGCCGTCTTTGCCCTGGGCCATGAACTCGGTCGCGGCGTGGCCGGCCTCGCGCAGGGCCTTGGCTACCGCCGCGCCGCGCGCCGGGGAGTAAATACGGAACATCCCGTAGCCGATGGCGAGCCGCTCTTCGGCGATCATGCCCACGATCACGCCCGCGCCAAACCCGGCGGCGTAGCCCGCCACCGTCCAGGCGTTCAGCGGCCCTGTGAGCACCTGGCTCACGGCGAGGATGAACACCGCCGCCTGGATGGCCCCGATGACCCCGGCGACGATCTTCCGCCCGCGCATCATGAACAGCAGCCTCAGCGTGTCGAGCGACATATCCGTGAGGCGCATGAGGAAGACGAAGAGGCCGGCGAGGATAGGGTTCATCTAGCTAAATACATCTCCTCGACGTACTGCTTCACCATCCGCCGCGTGGAGAACTGCGGCGCGAGGGTAGAGATGGACTCTTTCACCTTGCGCATCCAACCGGGGGACATCTCGTTCAGGCCATTTTCGTAATAGAGCGGGACGATTTGATTCTCCAGGACGTCGTACAGGCTCGCGGCGTCCTGGGCATCCTGCTCGTCGGCGCTGCTGAATTCTGCCTCGTCGCTGATGGCCCAGCCGTTGTCGCCGTTGTAGCCCTCCTGCCACCAGCCGTCGAGCACCGAGAAGTTGAGCACGCCGTTGAGCGCGGCCTTCATGCCCGACGTGCCGGAGGCCTCCAGCGGACGGCGCGGGTTGTTCATCCACACGTCCACGCCCTGCACCAGATAGCGCGCGAGGTTCATGTCGTAGTCTTCGAGGAAGACGATGCGCCCGCCGTACTCGGCGCGTTTGAGCGTGCGGTAAACCTGCTGGATGATGAGTTTGCCGGGTTCGTCCATGGGGTGCGCTTTGCCCGCGAAGATGACTTGCACCGGGCGCTGGGCGTGGTTGACGATCCGCAGCAGCCGCTCGGGGTCGCGCATGGCGAGCGAGCCGCGCTTGTAGGTGGCGAACCGCCGCGCAAAGCCGATGGTGAGCGCGTACGGATCGAGCAGGACACCCGCGGCCACGATTTGCACCGGGTGATGGCTGGTGCTGAGCCAGTGGGCGCGCGCGCGTTCGCGGGCGAAGGCGACGAGTTTGCGTTTAAGATGCCGCCGCACCACCCACAGTTCTTCGTCGGGCACGGCGAAGATGGATTGCCACAGGTCGTGGTCGTCCAGGTCTTCCATCCAGTTCGGGCCGAGGTAGCGGTCATAAAGCAGTTTCATCCGGCGGGCCAGCCACGTGCCGGTGTGCACACCGTTAGTGATCGCGGTGATGGGCACGCGCTCGACGGGCGTCTCGGGGAAAAGGAATTGCCACATCTTGCGGCTTACCTGCCCGTGCAGCTCGCTCACGCCGTTGCGCTTGTGCGACAGGCGGAGGGCGAGGATAGACATACTGAAGGTCTGCCCCCACGACTGGGTGTGGCGCGCGAGGTCCATGAACTTCTCGCGGTCGAGTCCCAGTTGGCCCCAATAGCCGCCGAAATAGCGGTCCATCAACCAGTCGGGGAACTCTTCGTTCCCGGCGGCGACGGGCGTGTGCGTCGTGAAGATGGTCCTGGCGCGCACTTCCGCGAGAGCATCGTCGAAGGCCTTGCCCTGCGCCACCCGCTCGCGGATGCGCTCCAGCGCCATGAAGGCAGAGTGCCCCTCATTCATATGCCACACCTGAGGCTGAATGCCTAAGGCGCGCAAGGCCTGCACCCCGCCGATCCCCAGCGCGATCTCCTGCGAGATGCGGGTGTCGAGGTCGCCGCCGTAGACGCGGGCAGTCAGATCCCGGTCGTTCGGCGCATTTTCGGGCACGTCGCTGTCGAGCAGGATGAGCGGGACGCGGCCCACCTGGATCTTCCACAGGCGCGCGTGGAGCGCCCGCCCCGGCAGGTCCACCTTGATCAGCAGCGGTTTGTCGTGCGCGTCAAGCAGCGGGATGACGGGCATGTCGTCGAACGAGTGGCGGCGGTAACCCGCCTCCTGCCAGCCGTCTTCGGTGATGTGCTGCGAGAAGTAGCCCTGGTTGTAAAGGAAGCCCACGCCCACGAACGGCAGGCCCAGGTCGGAGGCTTCTTTGGCATGGTCGCCGGAGAGGACGCCGAGGCCGCCCGCGTAGGTGGGGAAGGATTCGTGCAGGCCAAATTCAGTGGAGAAGTAGGCGATGAGGTGATCGGCGTGGTCGGGGTAGGCGCGGGAGTACCAGGTGTGGGCGGGGCGCATGTAGGCGTCGAAAGCCGCCATCGTGCGGTCGTAGAACTCGAGGCAGCGCTTGTCGTGAATGGCGGCGTTGAGGGCCTTGCGCTTCACGTTGCGCAGGAACTTGACCGGGTTGTGGTAGCACTCGATCCACAACTGCTCCTCAATCGTCTTGAAGAGTTCCTGCGCTTCGGGATGCCACGACCACCACAGGTTGAGCGCCAGTTCGCTCAGGCGGCCAATGCGGCGCGGCAAGGACACGCCGGCGAGCAGGCCAGGCGGGTCGCTGGTAGTTTCTTGAGCTTGGATCGGAATCACAAAAGTCTCCCGTGTAAGTAGGTGGGGTAAAGCGGAAAGAATATACCACAGGGGGCAGGGGGCTGAAAGGAGAGGGCAACTTGCAAAGGCAACTGCTTTCTGGTCTATAATCTAACCATGCCCCAACCTCCCCGCGTCCAACTCTTCATCACCTGCATTGTGGACTCGCTCTTCCCGCAAGTGGGCGAGGCGGTGATAGACGTGCTGAAACGCCTCGGGGTGGACGTTGAGTTCCCCGAGGCCCAAACGTGCTGCGGCCAGCCGGCCTACAATGCCGGTTTCAGAGACGAGGCGCGAGAGGCGGCTTTGCATTTCATGAATGTATTTTCCTCACCCCCCTCTGTCCCGCCTCTCCTCACCGCGTCCTTCGACTTCGCTCAGGATGCACGGTCAGGAGAGGGGGGATGGGGGGGTGAGGCTGTGCCTTATATCCTCACTCCCTCCGGCTCGTGCGCCGCGATGATCGTTCACGGCTACCGCGACTTGTTTGCGGGCGACCCCGCCAACCTCGCCCGCGCCAGGGCTGTGGCCGCGCGCACTTACGAGTTCTCGCAGTTCCTCGTGGAGGTGTTGAAAGTCGAGGATGTGCGTGCGTCCCTCGGCTCCGCTTCGCGAAGCACCCCGCTGGGGCAGGACAGGCGTTTCGGCGGGCCGCTGACCTATCATCCTTCCTGTCACCTGCTCCGCGGTCTGGGCGTGAAGGACGCGCCGACCAAATTGTTGTCCCACGTACGCGAGGCCGAGATTGTCCCGCTCCCCAACGCCGAGGAGTGTTGCGGCTTCGGCGGGCTGTTCGCAATCAAGCACGGCGACATCTCCAGCGCGATCCTCGACAGGAAACTGGAAAACATCCGCGCCACTAAAGCCGCGACTGTGGTGGGCTGTGACATGAGCTGCCTGATGCACATCCAGGGCGCGCTCTCGCGGGATGGCTCGCGGACGAGGTGTGTGCATCTGGCGGAGGTGTTGGCAGCGGATGGGTAACGGATGCAGCGGATAGGTGTTTGTTTTATCAGACAATCGGACTATACTTTCCCCTGTTTCCCTGCTCGGCCAGCCACGCACGAAGGAGGCAGTATGTACCCCGTTCTCTTCCAAATTGGCGGTGTCTCAATCTACGCGCACGGTTTCTTCCTCCTGCTCGGTCTGCTCGTCGGCCTCGCCGTGCTCATCTACGAAGCGCGGCGCAGGCGCTGGCCGAAGGAAGAAGTCATCCCCATCACGCTGGCCGCGTTCGTCGGCGGGATGATCGGCGCGCGGCTTTCGATTTTATTCTTCAACGGCTGGGAAACAGCGCCGGTCGTGCTGAATTTCTACGCGCTCTTCGACCCGCGCATCGGCCCCGGCTCGATCCTCGGCGGGGTGGCGGGCGCGTATCTCGGCGGGTACATCGCCAGCAAGGCGATTGGCAAAGCGGGGTGCGCGTGCGATGCGTTTGCCCCGGCGCTGGCGCTGGCGACGGCGGTCGGGCGCATCGGCGATTACCTGGCCGCCGAGGATGGGCTGGGCAAGGCGACGACGCTCCCCTGGGGCGTCCCCGTCCCTGGCGTAGATTACCTCGTCCACCCCACGCCGCTCTACGACGCCGGGTTCAACCTGCTCTGGTTCGCCGTGCTTATTCTCCTGCGCGATCATCCGAAGATGCAGGACGGCAACCTGCTCAAGTTCGGGTTGGCCGGGTACGCTGCCTTCCGCTTCTTTGTCGAGTTTGTCCGCAGTAACCGCGTGATTGCATTGGGGCTGACGGGGCAGCAGTTTTTCTGCATCGGACTGCTGATTGTGCTGTCGGTGTATTACGGGAGGCGGTGGCAGCAGATGCGGAGGGCGATGGCCGCTTGACGCGATAGGGGCTCGAAATTGCGCGCCGCGCTTGGCGAAGAAGGAGGCGCCTCAATATGTCAGGACAGCCGCCAGAAATCGAAAAGCTGCTGATCGAACTTCGCAGCGAAGAGGCCTATCGCCGGAAGGCCGCCGCGGAGGAGGTCGCGGCGCTGGGGTTGAAGGACGAGCAGATTATCACTGCGCTGGAAACGGTAGCGGCCCAAGACCCTAACAGATACGTCAAGAGCGCGGCTGAGGCAGCGTTGATTGCTCTCGGAGTGAAGGTACCAGAGAAACCTCCAGCCGCGCCAAAAATCGTTCCCCCTCCTCTCTCCACTGCGGCAAAGCGTCGGGAGTTTATGATCGGTTTCGTCGGTTGGTGGGTGGTCAATGGGGCGCTGTGGCTTGGATTGACGGGCGGGGAGGGATTGGGGCCAGGGGGATTCGGCATCCTCCTTAATCTCCTGCTCTTCCCCGCCAATCTGCTTATGCTCATTGTCCTGGCCTTCATCCGGCGCTGGATAGCACTGGGTGGGCTGGCTGCGATTGCGGTCAACCTGCTGATCGCGCTGATTATGGGCGTCGCCCTGGCGGGGTTCTGTTTTATCCCGTTCTTC
>DATDRS010000500.1:0-2838 GCA_035291605.1 Anaerolineales bacterium
CGTCCGGCGTGCTGTTCACCGCCAACCCGCTCACCGGCCACCGGGGCGAGATGGTGATTGACGCGAGTTTCGGGTTGGGCGAGGCCATCGTCTCCGGGCAGGTGGAGCCGGATCATTACGTGGTGGACGCGCGTGAGTGGCGCATCACCACGCGCAAACTGGGCGCGAAGGCCCTGGCCATCGTGCCGCGCGCCCAGGGCGGAACCGATCACGTCCAACGTGACGCCGCCGCTCAACAAGCCCTACCCGATGAGCAAATCATCGCCCTCGCCCAACTCGCCAAACGTGTGGCCGATCATTTCGGCTCGCCGCAAGATATCGAGTGGGCGTGGGCGAACGGCCTGCTCTATCTTTTGCAAGCGCGCCCAATCACTTCGCTGTATCCATTGCCCGACGTGCCGCTCGCTCCCGACGCCGTCGGCTTCTTCTTCAGTTTCGCTTCGATCCAGGGCATCACCGATCCGATCACCCCGCTTGGCCGCGATGTGCTGCGCGTGCTCCTCGGCGCCTTGCTCCTGCGCATCCTGCGCCTGGACGTGAATGTGCGCCACGCCATCGTGGATGCGGGCGAGCGCCTGTTCCTCAACTTCACCGAGGTCGTGCGCCATCCGCAAATGCGCGGCGTGCTGCTGGCCGCAATGGAACGCGGCGACCCCGCCGCCAAACAGATTTTGGTCCGGCTCATCGAGGCGGGACGGCTCCCGCTCAAACGCGAAGGCGCACACGGCCCGCCCCGGTTTATCTTCCATCTGATACCGCGCCTCCTGCCCGGCGTCTTCGCCGCGGTGATCGCGCCCAGGGCCGCTCTGGCGCGCGGCCTCGCCGTGGCTGAACAGTTCCTGGCCGAAGTGCGCGAACACACCCAGGGCGCGCGGACGGGCGATCCCGGTTTGTCTGCGCGTCTCGCCATAATGGAGTCCGATCTGAGTCGGGCCTTCGAGCACGCCTTCTTGTCCCTGGCCCCGGCGATCCTTCCCGCTATCGCCGCGCTCTCTCCTCTCGATCACTGGCTGGTGCGGTGGTGCGGCGCCGATCCGGGCGCGGCGCTGGCTCTCATGCGCGGCCTGCCCGGCAACGTCACCACCGAAATGGACCTCAAACTGTGGGCTGCCGCGCAAACCATCCGCGCCGACGCGCCGAGCCGGGCCGCTTTGCAGCGCCCCGTCCCCGAGCTCGTCGCCGACTATCGCAGTCAGACTCTGCCTCAAATCGCCCAGCGCGAAATTGAAAAATTCTTGGACGCATATGGGATGCGTACGGTGGCCGAGATTGACTTTGCTCGCCCGCGCTGGCGCGACGACCCTTCTTCGGTATTTCAGACCTTGAAATCGTATCTCGATCTCACCGACCCCGACTCTGCGCCCGACGCCGTCTTTCAACGGGGGGCCGCCGAGGCCGAACGCCTCACGACCGAATACGCCGCCCGCGCCGGCCGCTCTCCATTCGGCGCGCTACGGGCCGCCCTCTTGAAGTTTGCCATCGGGCGAATGCGGGCGCTGGCCGGGGCGCGTGAGACTCCCAAATTCTATCTCATCAAAGTGCTCGACCTTTTCCGCACACTCCTGCTCGACAGCGCGCAGCCGCTGGCGGCCCAGGGCCGCCTCGAACGCGCCGACGATATTTTCTTCGCGCCGCTCGATACGTTGAAGCGGGCGGCGCAAGGGGCGCCGGTTGATCTGAAAAGCATTGTCGCCCGAAACCGGGCCGAATATGACCGCGAGAAGACCCGGCGGCAAGCGCCGCGCCTCCTCCTGAGCACGGGCGAGGCATTTTACGAAGGGTTGAGCGATTCGGGCGCGGGGCCGAACGATCTGGTCGGCCAGGCGGTGTCGCCCGGCGTGGCCGAAGGGGTGGTGCGGGTGGTGCTCGACCCGCGCGGCGCGCGCCTCAACCCCGGCGAAATTCTGGTCTGCCCCGCCACCGATCCCGGATGGACGCCGTTATTCCTCGCCGCAGGCGGATTGGTGATGGAGATCGGCGGGATGGTGACGCACGGCTCGGTCGTCGCGCGCGAATACGGCATCCCGGCGGTGGTGGGAGTGGAGTTGGCCACCACACGCCTCAAAACCGGCCAGCGCGTGAGGGTGGATGGCAATACAGGCAGGGTCACAGTTCTGTCGTAGGGATGTTCCAGGCGAAGCGTGATTGAGGACGCCTGCGAGGACGATCATCGGGACGGCCTCCTGATAGGCTGCAACCAGACTAAAGAAAGAAACCAGCATCCTGACCCTTCGGCTTCGCTCAGGAGAGCGGCGGAGCGGGGGTCGAAGGATGCGTCACTTTTTACTCTTCGCCTTCTTCGCTTTCGGCGGCAAAGTCTGCGCATACGCCAGACCTCGCTCGATCCACGGTTTGAGTTTAGCGTCTGAGTTCAATATCTCCGGCGGCACTTCGACGTATTCCTTCATCACCCGCCCCGGCATCGGCTCAAAGGGTTTGGCCCCCTTGAGTTTCAAGAACTTCTCGCGGTCGGCGTCGGCGAGCCGAAGCATCAGCCGGTCCTGAAAGACCCCGACGAACATCTGCCCCTGGACGAAGGCGCAGGGATAGCCGAACATCTTGCGCGGCTCGGCCTCCGGCAGGCCCGCGATGATCTTGTCGAAGGTATTCACCAGCGCCTTGGGCGCAGGCGTGAATTTGGGCATTTGGGCGGATTTGGCTTTGGCGGGCATAGGGTTTTTCCTTATTGGAGCCGCGCCCTTCGACTGCGTTCCGCAAATAACGCGGAACTCCGCTCAGGGTGCTTGCCTACTTTTTCGTCATTTGATCTCTCGACACCCGTCACCCCACACTTTCCTTCGCCGCTCTCAAGTTTGCCCGCGGCGCGAGGACCGGCGT
>DATDRS010000501.1:0-4199 GCA_035291605.1 Anaerolineales bacterium
AGGCGACGGTGTTGCCGTCGGCGTCGGTGAGTTCGACGCCGGCCGCAAGCTCAACCGGCTCGCCACCCGTGCTGTAGACGACGTCGCCCTCCTTGACCTCGACCGTGTCGTTGGTCGCCCCGCCACTCTCAATCGTGGGCAACTGCTTGAGCAACTGCGCCTGGTAGTCATAGCTCACTTGCGTGACCAACGGTTCCTGCACCAGGTACATCGCAATGCGCTGGACGGCTGCGCTTTCGACCAGGGAGAACATCGTCGCCGGCTCCTGCGAGAAGCCGATCACCAACGTGTCGCCGCCGTCGGCCAGCTCCCACTCATAAGCGTTGCGGGTGATATACTCGGTCGCGTCAGGCTCCCAGTTCATCAGGTTGGTGGTCGCCGCCTCAGACTCCAGGCGGTTGAACATCGGCAGGCTGGGCATCTCCTTGGCGAACTCTTCCTGGACGATCGCGTAATTCCTGATGCGTTCGTCACGGCTCAGCGTGTTGTTCGCCGCGATGATGCCATTGCTGGCCGCCTCGTTGCACCAACCCATGTAGTTCTGGCCGTTCCAGCCGTTCTCGGGCGTGGGGATCTGGTCGCAGGCGTAGAGCGTGCGGCCGCCGGGGTCCGCCTCGCCGACCCAGGCGAACGCGCCCAGCTCGAAGTCGCGGCGGCGCAGGCCGGAGGTGCTGCCGAACCACCACGAGGCCGGGGTGTGGAAGCGCAGGATCTGCAGGCCGCAGGCCCGCATGTTGGCCTCGAACACGGCCGCCCACGTCTGGCGGAACTGCGCGTTGGTCGTCGTGAACTTGAGGCCCATTTCCTCGCCCGCCTCGTTGGTGCGGTACGTCGCGCCCTCGGCCAGTGTCCAACCGGTCGAGTCAAACAGCGCCTTGCCCTTCTCCGGGTCAAACGGGTACTGGGTGGACGGTTTCGTATAGGCCCAGTGGCTCGTCGGGATGGGCGTGTCCATGAACAAGACGGACTGATCTTCCACGAAGGGGTACACCGAGTTGATCACCTCGGCCCGGTTGGTGCAGAACGCGATGCCCTGGCGGTTCTCCAGCACGCCCAGGATCGGGTGCGGGGTGGTATACGAGGGGACGGGGGTCTGGGTCGCCAGCTCGACCTGGACGGTCTGAACGACCTCGACCTGCTGCGTCTCCTTGACCACGACGGTGACGGGGACTTCGACTTGCTGAGGCTGGCAGGCGGCCAGGATCATGCTAACGATCATCACGCCAGCCAACAGCGCCCATTTCTTGCTTTTAAGCATTTTCTCTCCTCCTCAAAAACTCAAAGTAAGATGGTGCACGGGTCGTTGGGGGTATAAGGTTAAGGCAACCAGCCGCTACGCCATCACCTCCTTCCGCAGAGAAGACTAAGCGAACTGAGAAAAGCGGCGAAACTATAGCACACGCACTAAAGGCGAGTCAAGCAACGCTCCCAGCCCGCGTCCCCGCGGGCGTCCGCGCAGACGCGGACGCAGAGCAAAGGCAGCCGAGTCAAGTAAAAACTGCGCGTGATTACACCCAACGCTCCAAGCCCGCGTCCCCGCGGGCGTCCGCGCAGACGCGGACGCAGAGCAAAGGCAGCCGAGTCAAGTAAAAACTGTTCCTACCCAATTCAATCTACTCCCTGCCTGGGTGGAAGGTTCAAGGCCCGGGCAGGCCGATTTTCTCAATATTCCACAAATCCGAGCTGGCCGTGGGGTCTACCTGGTAACCGCTCACCCTCGGCAGCGCCACCCCCGCCTTGATCCGCAAGAACAGTGGGAGGGAGGGCAAATCCTGGGTGAAGACGGCCTGGGCCTCGGCGTGGCGCGCCCTGCGTGTCGCTTCGTCTAGAGCGCTCTGGGCCGCCTGGCAGGCCTGGTCAAAAGCCGGGTTGCTATACCCGGTGTTGTTCGCGCCTCCGGGGTTCAGGTCGGAAGGGATGGCCTCGGTCACGTACAGCTCGCACGGCGGCTCGATGCCCGTCCGCCACGGAAACTCGCCGAGATCAAATCTGCGCCCAAATAACACGCCGTCCGGCCAGATATTGTACAGCTCGTCCTGTGGGTAAAACTGAGGCTGCACTTCGATGCCGCACTGCGCCAGCAGTTGTGACTGGATGAGGATCGCCAGCGTCTTGCGGAACAGGCTGCTCTCCGGGCCGGAGGCGTACGCCACCGATAGCCGGTTCCCCCCGCCGCTTGCCTCGCGGACGCCGTCGCCGTCCCGGTCCACCCACCCCGCTTCTTCGAGCAGCGCCCGGCCCTGCGCCGGGTCAAAGGGATACAACGTCACCCGGTCCGCAGCATAGAACGGATGGGCGGTAGACAAATAAGCGGGAGGCACCTCGGCCAGGCCGTTGAGCAGCTGATCGGCGATGGATTGGCGGTCGAGGCAATAGGCCACCGCCCGCCGCACGCGCACGTCCTGAAACAAAGTGTTCCCCGCAGGGCGGGTGTAGACCTCCGAGGGTTGGATGCCGAAATCCAGATGCTCGAACGACGTCCCGGAGACGAATTGCGGCGCGAGCGCGTCGGCGTCTTTCGCTTCCAGCAGGCGGGGGATGTGCGCGGAATAATCCACCGAGGCTGAGCCGATGTCGCACCGCCCGGCCAGCAGTTCGCCGACGACCGCCTGCGCCTCCAGGCCGAAGCGGAACGTCACCCGGTCTACGCGGGGCAGGCCCTCGGCGGCGCGGAAGTAGTAGGGGTTGCGGATCAGCGTCAGATGATCGCCCTTCGCCCACTCGCCGACCATGAACGGCCCCCAGCTCAGCGGGCGCTCGGTCGAGATCGGTTGGTCGAGCAGCTCGCCCGCGCTCAATGGGCCATACCAGTGGCGCGGCAGCGGCGTCCAGAAGCGCAGAAAGAAATGGGGGTCCAGCCAGCCGGGGAGGCCGGTCCAGCGGGTGGTCAGCTCGTCCAGGGCTTCGTAGCGCGTGGTACGGTCAATCACGAACCGGCTGCCGGGCGTGTCCGGCGTGGAGGCCACTTCAAAGGAGAACAGCGAGTCATCCGCCGTCACCGGCTGACCGTCCGACCAGCGGACGCCGGGTTTGAGGGTGAAGGTGGCGACGACCTGGATGGTGCGCGCGGGGTCCCCCCCGGAGTAAGTGATCCGGCTGCCGTCCTGCTGAGCCAGTTGAACCCCCTCGGCCAGCGGCGTGACGGCCCCTGTCCCGGCGTCCACCACGCGGTCGCCGGGGCGCACTTCCACTTCGTTCAGCGCCGCGCCGCCGTTTCCCAGGCTCGGCAGCGCTTGCAGGATGACAGGTTGATAGGCATAGCCGACCGAGTCAATCGGGCCGTCGAACAGCGCGTCAAAGATGCCCGTGCGCCCCGCGACGTCGTTGCTGTAGAAATACAGGGAGAGCGGCTCCTCCTTCTGGCAGACGACGAGCTCAATCGGCGCGGGTGTGGCCGTTGGTTCGGGCGTGGGGGTTAGCCCGGCTGTCGGAGTCCCGGCGAGGGGGGAGGAGGCGACGACCACCGTCCGGGGGGTGGGTGTGGGCGTCGGCGAGGGGGAGGCGCAGGAGGTGAGCAGGGAAAGAATGACGACGAGCAGAGGGCGGGGCAGAAAACGGGTCGGCAAGAGAAACTCCGGGTCGGCGTTTCGCGCCCCCTGAAGGATTGAAGTTTGTCTGGGGCAACGACGGGCGCGAGTATAACCGCCGCTCAGAGGCGCGTCAAACCGGTGCTGGTGATTGCCCGCCCTGGCTGCGCCAGCAGGCCAGGGAAATCGCGGCAACGAAAGGCACAAAGTCCACCTACGCGGACTGGCCTGAATTATCAGAGGGAGTCGGCGGTGCGCTGGATTGGGTGAATTGCATCGGCAAGCGTAAGGGGCTCAGTTCTCGGCGCTGTGAGGTTTGTCTTGCTTATCCGGCTGCTTTATACTACTATCTGAGATGACAAAGGCGCCACCTAAGGAGACGTATATGGATCGGCCAGCGAAAGTCAAAGTCACCAGCCGCTATCAAATCGCTTTGCCGCGCGAGGCCCGCCGCCGTCTCAAGATCAAGAGCGGTGATCGCTTGCTGGTGGATGTTCAGGATGGGCTATTGATTCTTTTGCCTCAGCCCAAAGATTATGCCGCACATCTGGCTGGTCTGCATCGCGAAATATGGGCCGGGATGGATACGACAGCCTACCTCAACCATGAGCGAGACGCATGGGGCGCCTTAGCGAACGGCTAAATCGCCATGCCCTGATTGGTTTGGACACG
>DATDRS010000502.1:0-8408 GCA_035291605.1 Anaerolineales bacterium
CCTCAGTTCAATGTCCCCGAACCCCCGGCGGGCCAGGTGATCCTTGATGGCCTGAAAGGTCTCCTGCACTTTCAGGCCGGGCGGCAGGCGCACGTCGCACAGCGCCCGCGCCTCGTTGGGGATGATGGTGTGGCTGCCCTCGCCCAGGTAACCGGACTTCAGGCCATTGATATTCAGCGCGGGCGCGAACTCGATGTGTTCGAGCTGCTCGAGCGGCGGCCGGTCGCGCTTGAAACGCGCCGCGCCCAGCCGGGTGAGCGTCTCCTGCGCGTTGAACGTCTCGGCCAGCTTGTGGAGCAGTGCTTCGTCCTCTGGCTCAATGGTCCCCAACGGCGGCAGGCCGTCCACGCTCAGTTCTTGATGCGCGTTGACGAGCGTGCTCAGCGCCTGCACCAACCGCCACGCGGGCGAGGCGACCCACGGGCCGAGGCTCGAATGCAAGACCTCGCGCGGGCCGCCCCAATCCCCTGACCGACAGGTAAATTCGATCCCCATCACCCCTTTGGTGCCAAGCGTGATGATCGGCGCGGTCTCTAAAGTGAACTGGCTCCAAAACGGCTCGAAGGCGGCGTCGGCAGCAAGACGCGCGCGCTGCGCATGGTAAAACCCCGGCAGGGCCAGGCTGCCGATTTCTTCCTCGCCCTCAATCGTCCATTTGAGATTGACCGGGAGGCCGCCGGTCGCGCGCAGCGCCTCGACGGCGTGCAGAAAAGCCATGAGCGGCCCTTTGGAGTTGCACGCGCCCCGCGCGACGATGCTCTCTCCGCCCTCGGGGTGATCCCGGATTTCGGCGGCGAACGGCGGCGTCGTCCAGTTCTGGCCGTCCACCGGCTGGACGTCGTACATGCCGTAGACCAGCAGCGTCTTCGGCGCGCCGACGTCCCATTCGGCGAGGAGGATCGGCCGGGCTTCTTCTCCAAAATACGCGACGCGCGCCCCGCGTTCTTCCAGCCATTGGCGCAGCAAAGCGGCGGTTTCGCGCAGGCCGATGTTCTGCGCCGAGATGCTGGGCTGGCGCAGGAACGCGCGGGTGCGTTCGAGGTGCTCATCCCAGTGCGCGTCAATATAAGTGTGGGTGGGTGTGGGTAAAGTCGTCAATTCAAACCTCGGCAACGAGCGTATAATGTAAACAGTTCACGGCGAGTATACCTGATGTCCGGGCAGCCTCTGTCTGAAAGTCCCGCGAAATTTATCATCCCCTCGCGCGATTTTGAGCCGGCCTACCTGCGGCTCTACCGCAGCGGCGAACTGCAGCGGCGCGCCCGCGAGGCCGTGGCGGCGCTGGCGCAGTGCCGGGTCTGCCCGCGCGATTGCGCCGTAGACCGGCTGGCCGACAAGACCGCGGCGTGCAAGACCGGCCGTTACGCGCGCGCTAGCTCCTACTTCCCGCACTTCGGCGAGGAGGACTGCCTGCGCGGCTGGCACGGCAGCGGCACGATCTTCTTCTCGTGGTGCAACCTCCGCTGCGTTTTTTGTCAGAATCATTCCATCAGTCAGGCCGGGGAGGGACAGGAGACGTGGCCGAAACGGTTGGCCGCGATGATGCTGGAATTGCAGGCCCTCGGCTGCCACAACGTCAACTTCGTCACGCCTGAGCACGTCGTGCCGCAGATCCTCGAAGCCATGCCGCTGGCGATCGAACGTGGGCTGCGCCTGCCGATTGTCTACAACACCTCGGCCTACGATTCCCTGGAGAGTTTGCGCTACATGAACGGCGTCGTAGATATCTACATGCCCGATTTCAAGGTCTGGGACTCGCGGGCGGCGCTGAAATACCTGTTGGCAAAAGACTATCCTGAGGCTGCGCGGCGGGCGATCAGGGAGATGCATCGGCAGGTGGGCGAGTTGAAGATGGACGAGCACGGCCTGGCGAAGCGCGGCGTGCTGGTGCGTCATCTGGTGATGCCCGGTGAAATCGCCGGGACGCGCGAGATCATGGAATTCCTCGCCCGCGAGATCTCGCCGCACACCTACGTGAACGTCATGGCCCAGTACTATCCCGCCGGGCGGGTGTCGGCGGAGAAGTTCGGCGAAATCAACCGCCCTGTCACGCGCCAGGAATATGCGCAGGCGAGGCAGGCGGCGCGCGAGGCCGGGCTGTATCGCTTTGACGAGCGGCGCGCCTTCATGATGTCAGCGGTTTGAATCCTTCCCCCAGCGCCTCGTGCGCCTGCCCGATGACGACGAAGGCGCGCGGGTCGGCCTCGCGAATGATGGCTTTGAGCTGGCTGATCTCCGCGCGCGTGACGGCGCAGAACAAGATCTTCTGCTCCTGCCCCGAATACATCCCCACCCCCGGCCACATCGTCACCCCGCGCTGGAGGTCGCTCAAAATCTTGTCGGCGACGGCCTGCGGCTGCGAAGTGATGATCGTCGCCGTGCGCACCACGCCTGAGCCTTCCAGCGTCGCTTCGGTCGTCAGGCCGGAGACGTAGAGCGCGACCAGCGCGTACAAGGCTAGTTCCCAGTTGAACGCCAGTCCCGCCCACAGCACCACCAGGCCATCCGTAAGCACATAGCTCTGGCTCACGGGGATGCCGCGCCACCGGCCCAGCAGACGGGCGAGGATGTCGGTGCCGCCGCTCGTGCCCTGCGCGCGGAACACCAGCCCTACACCGATGCCGCCCACTACGCCGCCGTACAGCGCGTTGAGCACCGGATCGGGCGTGAGGCCGTCTTTGGGCAGGAAAAAGGTAAGCCCGTCCAACAGGGTTGAATAAGCCACGGTGGCGACGATGGT
Organism: Anaerolineales bacterium; assembly: GCA_035291605.1. Taxonomy (GTDB): domain Bacteria; phylum Chloroflexota; class Anaerolineae; order Anaerolineales; family UBA6663; genus DATDRS01. The sequence goes on from DATDRS010000502.1 coordinate 2,741, forward strand.
GCGCGCCAGAAAGCGCCGCCCGCCCAGGAAGCGCCAGCCGAGGAAGAACAGGGGGATGTTGAAGATGAGCACCATCACGCCGATGGGCCAGCCGGTGAAACTGTTGATGATCTGCGCCGTGCCGCTCACGCCCCCGGCGGCCAGTTTGCCGGGGATGTAGAACAGCACCATCGAGAGGGCCTGGAGGACAGCGCCGAGGAGGATGAGGACGTAGTCGCGGATGCGGGGCAACATGGAGCGTCAGGGCGGAAGCGTAGTTCGTATTGCGTATTTCGTATCGCCTCCCAACGGAATACGCCATACGCACCACAGGCAGGATGTTAAGTAACCACAGTTGGCGGCAGAGCCTCTTGTGAGGAGAGCCCTGATTGAATCAATCGGTGCATCTCCTCCACAGCGCGCGGGTCAGTCTCAATCGGCTGATAAGCCGCCAGGCGTTTTTCCACCTCCGCGCGGACGCGCTGGAGGAGAGTGAGGCCGCCGGTCTTGAGCCATTTGTCGCGGTTGAGGCGGTCTATCACCGGGTTTGGGAAGTAAAGCACGTCCCGCCAGTATTTCAACGTGTGCTCGGCGGTGAGCATATGGCGCTCGTTGAGCAACTCTCGCACTAGATCCACGGCGGGCAAGTCGTCGAGCGGCTGGAGCTCGCGCAGGAAGTGCAGCGCCTGGCCGCAAAGCTCGTCGTCGAAGACGAGTTTTTCGAGGCTGAAGGTGAGGACGTAATCCAGCATTCCGGGGCCGGAGACGGAATTGACGCCCGCGAGCGCGGCCAGCAGGGCGCTCCCGAAGGTTTCGGCGCCGGCCTGCGCGTCGAGGAACTTCCCTTCGCTCAACGCCATATAACTTTGCGTGGGCAGACCTAAGTGCTTTGCGACGGCGACATAGGCCGTGTCCAGATGCACGGCTTCGATGGCGGCCATCGGGGAGGAGGCGGCTTTCATGTGGAAGGTGGCCGGAGCGCCGCCGAACAGCACGGGATGGCCCGGCTTGAGGATTTGCGCCAGCGTCAGGCCGGAGAGGACGTCGGCCACGTGGAAGATGGTCGCGCCCACGAGCGTGACCGGGGCGATGAGGCCCATGAGGGTGACGGGGACCATTTCAATCGGGATGCCCCACTCCACACAGTCAATCAGGTTTTGCGAGGAGTCTTCGCTGAAGCGGAACAGGCCGGTCGGGGTGACCGTGAAGACGGAGAGCGGGCGCGCGCGGAGGTCGGCTTTGTCGCGCCGGAAGAGCTGCATCATTTCGGCCATGCGCGGGACGCCGTGTTCGGTGAACGCCCCGGAGACGACGGGTTTGAGCGAATGGGTGAGGCAGAGGTAGAGCCGCCACGCGTCGGAGACTTGTGGCTCGATGTCGCGTGTGGAGAAGGCGGTGGCGAGGTAGGCGATGTGGGGCAGGCCGTCGGCCACGCGCACGTATTCGACGAAGTCGGAGGTTATCGCTTCGCGGTGCTCGCCCGTGCGGTGGTCGAGGAGGTTGAGCGCGCTGGAGCCGGGAACGAAGTGGACTTTGTCTCCCCCCAGTTCAGTGTGGAAGTCGCCGTTGCGATTGTAGAGCCTGAAGGAGCGCGGCGCGCTTGCGATGGCTTTGTCCACGACATCGGGAGGAAAGCGGATACGACCGCTTTCGCGGTCTTGCGTCAGGCCGGAGTCGAGCATTTTCTGACGGAGATTTTCGCCAAGAATCTCAACGCCAATTTCCGCGAGGATGCGTTTGGCTTCGTCGAGGATTTGGGCGGTGAGTTCGTCGGAGACGACGCGCAGAGATGGACGCATACTTTGCCTCGGCGGTTCACTTCTTCCGCATATCTTCCAATATCTGCCTGGCCGCATTCCGCCCGCTCAGGCCGCTCACGCCGCCGCCGGGGTGGGTGCCGGGGCCGCAGAGGTAGAGGTTGTCAATCGGCGTGCGGTATTGCGCCCAGCCGGGCATGGGGCGCATGAAGAGGATTTGGTCGAGCATCATTTCGCCGTGATTGAAGTTGCCCTCGGTGAGGCCGTAGGTGTCCTCTAAATCAAGAGGAGTGATGACTTGGAGATTAGAGATGAGAGACTCTTGCGCGAGATTGGGTGCGTATTCCGAGAGTGTGTCGATGACGACACGGCCAAACGCTTCACGCGCCTCGCTCCACGACTGACCGCGCAGGTGGTAGGGGGCAAATTGGGCGTGGATGGACATGACGTGACGGCCGGCGGGCGCAAGCGAGGGGTCGGCGAGGGTCGGGATGGTGAGTTCGAGGTAGGGGTGCTGCGAATATTCGCCGTATTTGGCGGAGTCGTAGGCGCGTTCAAGGTATTTCAAGCTGGGGGCGATGACCATGGTGCCCTGTAGGGGCGAGCGGCTGCTCGCCTTTACGGTTTCGAGGCCGGTGAATTGTGGCAATCCCATGAGAGCGAGGTGGATCTTGGCGGTGGAGCCGCGCAGTTTGATGTTTTGGACTGACCACATGAATTCGGGGTCGAGTTCGAGAGGGTCAACGAGTTGGAGGAAGGTGCGGCGCGGGTCGGCGCCTGAGATGACGAGGCGCGCTGAGATTTCCTCGCCGCTGGCGAGGGTGACGCCGACGGCTTTGCCCTCGCGGATGTTGATGTGCGCGACTTCGACGCTCGCGCGGATTTCTGCTCCGAAGGTTCGGGCGGCCTGGGCGAGGGTTTGGGTGAGGTAGCCAATGCCGCCTTTGACGACGGTTTTGTAGGGGCCGTTTTGGTTCACCCAGTGGTGGGCGAGGTTGTAGGCCGTGCCCGCGCCGTAGGGGCCTTGGGTGAGGTGGTGGATGCTTTGCGCGCCGAGGACGCCTTTGAGGGCGTCGGATTCGAACCATTCATCCAGGAGTTCACCCGCAGACATGGGGAGGAGGCGGATGGCCTCCATCATGTCTTTTCTGCCGAGGCCGCGCAGTTTGAGGCCGAGCTGGGCGAGGGTGGGGGCTTCGGCGGGGGCGACTTGGGGGACGCGAGGGAAGGTGACGGAGTAGACTTCGGCCAGGAAGCCCGCGACTTTGTTGAGCAGGGCGAGGAACGCAGGCCATTGTTTGGCGTCGGCTTTAGAAAAGCGAGCGATGGAGTCTACGGTCTGCGCGAGGTTGGGAGAGAGGAGAAGGTAAGTTTCCCCTGAAGAGGAACTTCGACTGTCCGGTTGAGGGGCGAAGATGGTTGGGGTGGCCGAGGCCACGCGGGCGGAGTCCAACGATAATCCGAGGTCGCGCACCACCGTCGGGTGAAGATTCCCGGTGTGGAAACACGAGTCGACCCGGTATCCACCCGCTTCGCGAAATTCCTCAGTGATCACCGTGCCGCCGAGAGATTCGCGTCTTTCCAAGATGAGGACTTTTTGTCCGGCTTTGGCGAGGTAGGCGGCCGTGGTAAGGCTGTTGTGGCCGGAGCCGATGATGATTGCATCGTAGGCAGTCATGTATCACCTGTCGTTCAGTCATCAGTGGTTACTTCCAGTCCTTCAATAACTCCAGTGCAGCCAACCGGCCGTTGGCGCCCATGATGCCGCCGCCGGGGTGGGTGCCGGAGCCGCATTGCCAGAAGTTGGCGATGGGCGTGCGGTAGTTGCTCCACTGCGGCGCAGGGCGGAGGAAGAAGAGCTGGTGCAGGGCGAGTTCGCCCTGGAAGATGTTGCCTTCGGTGAGGCCGGTGATACGTTCGATGTCGGCGGGGGTGAGGACCTGCCGCCCAATGATGGCGCGCTTGAGGTTGGGCGCGTATTCGGAGAGCGCCTCAATGACGGCGTCGCCGAAGGCTTCACGCTTGGCGTCGTCCCAGCCGCCTTCAATGGTAGAGGGCGCGTATTGCACGAAGCACGACATGACGTGCTGGCCGGGCGGGGCCATGTCGGGGTCAATCATCGAGGGGATGATGCAGTCTATGTAGGGCTTGCGCGAGAACTGGCCGTATTTAGCGTCGTCGTAGGCGCGCTCGATGTAGTCTATGCTCGGGCTGATAGAAATGGCCCCGCGATGCAGGGGCAAAGCATACTTCGGCCCTGCATCGCCGGGGAGTGTCGTGAAGTCCGGGAGCTCGCTCAGGGCGAGGTTGACTTTGCCCGATGAGCCGCGAATTTTATAGCGCCGAATTGCGTCCACAAAATCCGAGGGGAGCAGATTGGAGTCGAGCAGTTTCAGGAAGGTGCGTTTGGGGTCCACGCCGGAGACGACGTAGCGGGCGTACACTTCGTCGCCATTTTCCAGCGCCACGCCGACGACCTTGCCGTTTTTCACGATGACTTGCGAGACGCCCGCATTCACACGGATTTCGGCGCCCAAAGCCCTGGCGGAGCTGGCGATGGCGTTGCTGATGCCGCCCGTGCCGCCCTTCGCAAAACCCCACGCGCGGAACGCGCCGTCAATCTCGCCCATGTAATGGTGAAGGAGGACGTAGGCTGTGCCGGGCGAGCGCGGGCCGAGGAAGGTGCCGATGATGCCGCTGGCCGACTTGGTGCCTTTGAGCGGGACGCATTCGAACCATTCGTCCAGGAGGTCGGCGGCGCTCATCGTCATGAGCTTGGCGAGGTTGTAGAAGTCCTTTTCGCTCAGGCTCGCGGCGTGCCCGCCGAGCCGGGCGAGGCCCATCAAGTCTTTGGGGTTGAGCGAGGTTGGGTCGGGCGGGACCATGCCGAGGATCGGCTTGACGGCCATCGCCAGGCGCGCCATCTGGCGACTGTACTCGTCGTAGGCGTCGGCGTCTTTGGGCGAGTGGCGGTAAATTTCGCGGCGGGTTTTGTCGTGGTCGTCCCACGCGGCGAAGTAGTCGCCGTTGGGGAGCGGGGTGAAGGTGCTGGGGAGCGGCAGGATGGCAAGGCCGTGTTTGGGAAGTTCGAGGTCGCGGATGATCTCCGGCCTGAGCAGGCTGACGACGTAGGAGAATTCGGTGAACTTGAAGCCAGGGTAGATTTCCTCGGTCACCGCCGCTCCGCCGACGAGGTGGCGCTTCTCCACCACGAGCACCTTCTTGCCCGCGCGGGCGAGATAAGCGGCGTGGATGAGGCCGTTGTGACCAGCGCCGATGACGAGTGCATCGTAGGTAGTCATGTGTCACCTGTCGTTCAGTAATCCGTGAACAGTAATCAGTGAACAGTGAGCTGATCACTGATTACTGTTCAATGATTACTGGCGTTTACGCTCTGGATTGAAGAACGGCAACTCCACCACCCTCGCCGGCGCATACTTCCGCTTGTGTTCCACTGTCACCTCCAGCATCACCAGGTTGCCGGGTTTGGCGTGCGGGGCCTCTAGATGGGCGAGGGCGAGGTATTTCTTGAGAAGCGGCGACCAGCAACTGCTGGTCGCGTAGCCCACCTGCCGGCCCAGCGAGGCGACGGGGAGGCTGGCGCGCACGGTGACGTTGGGCAGTTGCGGCGGGAGGCCTTCTTCGAGATAGAGGCGCTCCAGGCCGTTCCATTCGGCTTCGAGGCCGACGAATTGCCACGCCGGGCCGCGCGCTTTTTCGGCGAGCAAGGCTTGGCGCCCGTTGAAGTTGCCTTTGTCGAGGCTCACCGTCCAACCCAGGTTCAATTCAAGCGGCGAAGACTTCTGCGCCTCGATGACGGCCTTGTGCGCGGACTGGTAATCCACGTCGAGCAGGAGCAGACCTGCTTCCACGCGCGCGATGTCGAGGGCGAGGATTCCGGCGGGGGTGAGGCCGTAGGCGTGCCCGGCCTT
>DATDRS010000503.1:0-10198 GCA_035291605.1 Anaerolineales bacterium
CCTACCTGCTTGGAATTGATCAGGGCACGACCCAGACCACGGCGGTCGTTCTGGACGACCGGGGGAATGTCGTCGCCAGCCGATCGGCCCGGCTCCCCGTGCGCTTTCCGCAGCCGGGTTGGGTCGAGCAAGACCCGTGGGACATCCTCAAGACCGTGCGGGAAGCCGTTGTCCCGCTTGTCGAAGCCTATCCGATTGCAGCGGCCGGCTTCGACAATCAGGGCGAAACCTTCCTGCTGTGGGATGCAGCCAGCGGCCAGCCGCTCACCCCGGCCATCGTCTGGCAGGACAAGCGCGGACTGCCTGTCTGCGAGGCTTTGGCCGGACAAGTGGAGCTCGACTGGCTCCGCCGGAAAACCGGCCTCCTGCTCGATAGTTACTTCTCGGCCCCTAAACTCCGTTTCGTGTTCGATAATGACCCTGCCCTGCGCGAGGCAGCTCACCGCGGGCGACTCCTCTTCGGCACGACGGAGGCCTGGGTGATCTGGCATCTCAGCGGGGGGCGCCTGCATGTCACCGACCCCTCCACCGCCTCCCGCACCCTGCTGTTCGACATCAACCGCCTGGCCTGGGACGACGACCTGCTCGCGTTGTTCGACGCGCCCCGCGCCATCCTGCCGGAAGTGCGCCCCTCCGCCGGATACGTCGGCAACTTGAAATTCGACGGCCAGGCCGTCCCGCTTTACGCCCTGCTCGTGGATCAACAAGCCGCGCTCTTCGGGCAGGCGTGCTTTGCGCCCGGCGACATGAAATGCACTTTCGGCACGGGCAGTTTTCTGCTGATGAACATCGGCGCCGCGCCGCGCCTTTCCAAACACGGCCTCCTGACGACGGTGGGGTGGAACTGGCCCGGCCACACGGCCTACGCGCTCGACGGCGGCATCTTCGTCACGGGCGCGGCGGTGCAGTGGGTGGCCGAGAGCCTGCGCCTCATCCCTGACGTCGCCGCGAGCGCCGCGGTCGCCGCCCAATCTGCGGATCACGACGTGATCTTTGTGCCCGCGCTCTCCGGCCTCGCCGCGCCCCACTGGCAGCCCGAGGCGCGCGGCGCGCTCTTCGGCCTGAGCCGCGCCACTGCGCCGGCCGACATCGTGCGCGCGACCCTCGAAGGGATTGCCTGCCGGGTGTACGAAGTCGTGAACGCGATGGCGCAGGACGCCGGGCAGCCGCCGACGCAGTTGAAAGTGGACGGCGGCCCCTCAGGGAATCCGTATCTGATGCAATGCCTGTCCGACCTGCTGGGAATGGAGGTGCGCGTGGCCGCTGCGCGCGAAGCGACGGCCATCGGGGTCGCGAACCTGGCGGGGCACGCGGCCCTCGGCACGGGTCTCGACGCACTGGCTGCGCGCTGGCAGGCCGAGGCCGTGTATGCGCCGAAGATGGACGAAGGCCAGCGCCGCGAGCGCCTGGAGCGTTGGGCGCGCGCGCTGGAGGCCGTGCGGCATTTTCACCAGTAATCGGCAAGGCCGCGCGGGTGGCGCGCCGAACCAGCGCGGCGAGGCGCGTCACGCTGCAAGTGACCTACAAGAGGAAGGAGGTCCATCGTCAAGACGCCTATTATGACCTGCCTGATCCAGATCGTCTCTCTCGTCCGGATTCACTTCAACAGAAAGGAGATGCGTTTATGACCGCCGCTGAGGCCGCGGGCGCCATGAAGCTCTATGCCCGCAAAAGTTCTGGTTTGATCCGCACCATCGGCACATTTGGCGCGATGGTGTTCGGCATCCACTGCATCAGTCTATCGTCGTCGGGGATGATCCCTTTCTCGTGGGTCGCATCCGTGTGGCCCGGCGCATCCATCATCGGCGTGCTGACCATCGCCGCGATCCTGTCGCTCTTCCACGGCTACACTTACGCCGTGATCGGCGCGGCGATGCCCCGCTCCGGCGCGGACTACACCCTCGCCAGCCGCGTGCTCAACCCGCCGCTTGCCTTCGCCGCCAGTTGGACGCTCGTCATCTTCAGCGGGGTGGTCGCAGGTGGCCTGATCGCCTGGATCCCGAACAGCGCCCTCCCCGCGCTGCTCCAGCCGGCCGCCATCCTGTTCGGCAACCCCACGTATAACGACTGGGCGGCGTGGCTGACGACGTTTCAGGGCAAGTTGACGATTGGCACGATCTTCGTCGTCGTCACCTATATCACGATGCTCCTCCCCACGAAGACCATCGTGCGCACGCTGGAAATCGGGTTCTTCCTCGGGCTGCTGGCGTGGGCGATCATTTACTTCTCGCTGCTCAGTGCGCGCGGCCCGGCGGACTTTCAGGCCGCGTGGGATAAGTTCATGGCCGGGACCAGCAGTTTCGGCGCGTACGCGAGCCGGGCGGACCTGGCCAAACAGGCGGGGATGGTCATCAACAGCAACGTAGGCGTGATGACGTTGGCCGGGCTGATCATGGGCTTCTGGATTTTCTACGGCTACTACATCCCGACGTTCTTCGCGGGCGAGGTGAAGCAGGCCTCGCGCACCCTGCTGGCCGGGTCGTGGGCGTCCATCATCGTCACCTGGGCGGTCTTCGCGTTCGCGGCCGTCCTGCTGCAACGCCTGACCCCGCTGGAGTGGATCGCCGCCGAAGGGTATCTCGCCAACAACGCCGCCGCCGTGCAAGAGGCGGCCGGCGAGTCGGTGCTGGCGCTGCCATGGATCACGTTCTACGCCGCGATCCTCCAACCGAACTTCATCCTGGTGCTGATCACGGCCATCGCCTGGATCTATACGCTGATCAACCTGGCGCAGACCTACTTCTTCTACGCCAGCCGCATCGTGTTCGCATGGGCGTTCGACCGGCTGATCCCGGATCGCGTGGCCTACGTGCATCCCAGGTGGGGCAGCCCGGTCGTGGCGATCACGCTCATCGCGCTCGTCGCCGAATATGGCGTGTACGATGCCGCCGTGGGTGGGCCGCTGGGCACGCAGCTCACCTTCGCCTTCTTCGCGGTGGCGACGCAGTTGGTGGCAGTGGCCGCGATCACCCTGTTTCCTTACCTCAAGCCCGACCTGTTCGAGCAAAGCGCGGACATCGTCAAACGCCGGGTGGGGAACATCCCGCTCATCACGATCGTGGGCGGTGTCACGATGATCTATCTGCTCTGGATGATCGTGGCCTCATTCCTGTACCCGGCGGTCGGCGTCGCCAACCCCAGCACGACCGTGCCCCTCCTGATCGGCATGCTCCTCAGCGGCATCGTGATCTACTACGTTGCCCGCTGGTACCGCATGAGCCGGGAGGGGATTGATATTTCGATGACGTTCAAATCAGTGCCGCCTGTGTAGACCTCACCCCCCTCACCCCGGCGTTTCGCGCCGGGGTGAGGGGTGAGGCAACGCAACGCCTATGCCTCACACCACGATCATCTACGCGTCCGACCTGCATGGCTCGGAGGCCTTCTTTCGCAAATTCGTGAGCGCCATCCTGACCTACCAAGCGCAGGTGGGGATCGTCGGCGGGGATGTGACGGGCAAGGCGATGATCCCCATCCGGCATTTAGGGAACGGCGTTTACGAGGGATACTTGTTCGGCGGCAAGGAAACGGCGCGCACGGCCAAAGAACTGGAAGACCTGAAGACGCGCATCTCCAACGTCGGCTTCTACCCGATCGTCGTGTCGTCCGAGGAAGCCCGTGAGTTAGAGAGCGATCAGCAAAAAATGGATCAGGTTTTTCTGCGCCTGATGAAGGAGCGCATCACGCAGTGGCTGGAGTTGGCCGAGCAGCACCTCCGGCCCAAAGGCGTCCGGCTGTTCTTCATGGCCGGCAACGACGACCTGCGCGAGATTGACGACGCCATTAGCGCCTCGGCGTTCGTCATGAACCCGGATGGGAAGCGTTTCCAACTGGACGACCACCACGAGATCGTGGGCCTCGGCGCGGCGAACATGACTCCGTGGCAATGTCCGCGCGATATGGAAGAAAGCGAGCTGCTTGAACTCCTGGAAAACGCGATGCGTCAACTCCAGAACCCGGCGCAAGCCGTATGCGTGTTTCACGTCCCGCCCTACGATTCGCAACTCGACCTCGCTCCCGCGCTGGACAAAGACCTGCGGATCGAAGCGCGTGGCGGGCAGGTGATGCTGAAGCCGGTCGGGAGCACGGCCGTGCGGCAGGTCATCGAGAAATACCAGCCGCTCATGACGCTCCACGGCCACATCCACGAGTCGCCCGGCTTCCGCAAGATCGGGCGGACGCTATGCGTCAACGCGGGGAGCGAATACGCCGAGGGCATCATGCGCGCGGCGCTGATTAACGTGGAGAAGGACAAAGTCAAAGGTTATATGCCGCTCTCGGCGTGAGAAACGGCGCATCCTCCCTGCAATCGGAGATTTCGTGGATTACGCGGCTTGACAATCCATGATGAAATCCGTGTAATCTGTGCAATCCGTGGTTCTCATCTATCGAGAGGACAGTCTACACGCATGGTAAAGTACGGCTTGCCCTTTCCTGAATTCCTCGCCGAACGCTCGCGCCTCCTTGATGTGTTGGCCCTGCCGGAAAACCAGCACCTCATCATGCGCCTCGTGGGCGCGCTGGCCTTCCGCACACGCTGCCCGCAGTTCGGCTACCTGCAAGATAAGCTGGGGCGCGTGTTCACGGATATTGACTTCGCCACCTACGGTCGCCAGAAGATGGAGGTCATGCGGCTATTGACTGACCTGGGGTACGAGGAAGACACGTGGGTGAGCCGCCTGTTCGGCGACCAACGGCTGGTCTATCACGATCACGCGAACCAGCGGCACATTGACGTGTTCTTTGACCAGATGAAGTTCTCGCATGTCCTGCCGCTGCAGGGGCGGTTGGAGGCCGACCGCCAGACTCTGCCCCTCGCCGAACTGCTCCTGCAAAAAATGCAGATCGTGCATTTGAACGAGAAAGACTTGATTGACACCTTCATGCTCCTGCGCGAGCACCCGCTGGGCGAGGCGGATGGCGACCACATCAACGTCCGCATCGTGGCCGGACTGTGCGCCAAAGACTGGGGTTGGTGGCGCACCGTGACAATGAACTTGAAGAAGGTGCTGGATTATCTCAACCGCTACCCCCAACTCGGCGAGGAAGACCAGCGCGTGATCCGTGAGCGCGTGGAGCAATTGCGAGCCGCCATTGAGTCTGCGCCGAAGACCGTCGCGTGGAAAGCGCGCAGCGTGATCGGCGACCGGGTGAAGTGGTACGAGGAGGTGGAAGAGTTAGCGAACCGAACCTGATCCCCGAATGAGCGTCAGCAGGGACGGAGACGCTCGCGCCCATTTGCGGATAAAGCCTTTATGAACAACGATCAACGAGTTTATGATGTCGCCGTCATCGGCGCGGGCGTGGTCGGGGCGGCGATTGCGCGGGAGCTTTCGCGCTATGCGTTAAGTTGTGTGTTAGTCGAGGCCGGGCCGGACGTGGGGATGGGGACCTCTAAAGCCAATACGGCCATCTGGCACACGGGCTTCGACGCCAAGCCCGGCTCGCTGGAAGCCCGATTGTTGCGCCGCAGTTACGCGCTGTTGGCGGAGTTTATGCCGCAGGCGGGCGTCCCGTTCGAGCGGCTGGGCGGCTTGCTCGTCGCCTGGGCAGAAGATCAGTTTCGGGCGCTCCCTGCTCTGCTGGAGAGAGCGCATCAGAACGGCGACGCCGATGCCCGTCTCGTCCGCGCCGAGGAAGTTTACCACCTCGAGCCGAATCTCGGGCCTGGCGCGCTCGGCGGCTTGTTCGTCCCAGGCGAGTCCATCCTTTGCCCCTACACTTTGCCGCTGGCCTACGCCACCCAGGCCGTGCTCAACGGAGTGACGCTTAAGCTGAACCATCCGGTGCGCGCCACCAACGGCGCCGAGGCCAATCGCGCCTGCGTGCTCGACGGCCCCGGCGGGAGGGTGCGTTCCCGGTTCGTCGTCAACGCCGCCGGGCTGTATGCAGACGAAATTGACCGCCTGCTCGGCCATCACGAGTTTACCGTCACGCCGCGGCGGGGCGAGCTCGTCGTCTTCGACAAACTCGCGCGCGCGCTGGTCAACCACGTCGTGTTGCCCGCGCCGACCGCCGTGACCAAAGGCGTGCTCATCAGCCCGACCGTCTACGGCAACGTGATGCTCGGCCCCACCGCGGAGGACTTGCCGGACAAAGCCGAAACGGGCACGAGTGAGAAAGGCCTGAAATATCTTTGGGAAAAAGGCGAGGCGATTCTACCCGCCCTCATGCGCGAGGAAGTCACCGCCCTCTACGCGGGCCTGCGCGCGGCCACCGAACACAGCGATTATCAAATCCGCCTGCACAAGGATCAACGTTACCTATGCGTCGGCGGGATTCGATCAACGGGCGTGTCCGGCTCCATAGGGATCGCCGAGTATGTGGTGGAGTTGTTGGCGGAGGCAGGCTTACCGCTCACGCCTAAAGCGGAGTTCAAACCCGTGCGCATGCCGTACATCGGCGAAGCAGAAATACGGCCATACCAGTCCGCCGGGATGATCGCCGCGAACCCGGCCTATGGGCAAATTGTCTGCCACTGTGAGCGCGTGACGCTGGGTGAAATCCTCGACGCCGCCCACGCGGTGATCCCGGCCCGCACGGTAGATGGCCTGCGGCGGCGGACGCGCGTTTTGCAAGGCCGCTGCCAGGGTTTCAACTGCCACGCCGAGGTCGTCAACCTTTTGAGCCGCGAGACCGGACAAAGCCCGGCCCGGCTGACCATGCTGGAGGCTGCAAATGGAGCCTGAACGCGCCGACGTATTGATCGTCGGGGCCGGCCCGGCCGGCCTGGCCGCAGCCATCGAATTGAAACGCCTCGGAGTCCGCGATGTCATCCTCGTGGACCGCGAACTGGAAGCGGGCGGGATTCCGCGCCTGTGCCACCACGCCGGTTTCGGCCTGCGCGATTTGCGGGGTATGTACTCCGGCCCTGGTTACGCGCGGCGCTACGTCCGTCAGGCTGAGGCGGCCGCGATTGAAATGCGGACTTCTACCACCATCATGGGCTGGCAGGGACCAACGCGGGTGAATTTCACCAGTCCACGCGGCCTGGGGCAGATTGAAGCCAGGGCCATCCTGCTGGCGACAGGCTGCCGCGAACGTCCCCGCGCAGCCCGGCTGGTCCCGGGGGGGCGTCCACAGGGCGTCTTCACCACCGGCTCACTCCAGCGTTTTGTTTACCAGCGCCGTCTCCCGGTCGGCAAGCGCGCGGTGATTGTCGGCGCGGAGCTCGTCAGCCTGTCCGCCCTGATGACGCTGCTGCACGCGCGCGTCTCTGCCGCCGCGATGGTGACGGAACTGCCAGAGCATCAAATCTACTTCCCGTATCGGCCGGCCAAATGGTATTTCGCCGATGTGCTGGCGCGCACACCCGTAATGACCGGCGCGCGCCTCAGCCGCATCCTCGGGCGCGGGCGCGTGGAAGGTGTGGAGATCACCCATTTAGACTCCGGCCAGACCGAGTTGATCGCGTGCGACACCGTCGTCTTCACCGGCGACTGGATCCCGGAACACGAACTGGCGCGCCTGGGTGGGCTGGCGGTGGATCCCGGGACGCGCGGGCCGCGGGTGGATAGCGGGTTTCGCACGTCGGCGCAGGGCGTGTTTGCCGCGGGAAACCTCCTGCATGGCGCGGAGACCGCCGACGTGAGCGCACTGGAGGGGCGGCATGCCGCGCGGCGCATTCACGAATTCCTGTCGCACGGCCTGTGGCCGGCGCGAATCTTACCCATCCAGGTTGACAAGCCGCTGGCATGGGTCTTCCCGAATGCTGTGAGCGCGGCGAACAGCCAGCCGCCTGTCGCCTCCTTCACTTTTCGCGTTCACGAATTCTGCACAAATGCGCGGGTGCTGGTTTGTCAGGGAGAACGCACGTTGCATACACAGACCTTCCGCCGCTTGCAGCCTAACGCCTCGATGCGCCTCGACAGCCGCTGGCTGGGGAGCGTGAACGTCGAGGGAGAGGCGCTGAGTCTCGTCCTGACCCGTTAGGGACAAGCCGAAAAGAGCCGCATGGTATTCCCAATGCTGGTCAAGGAGGTGATGGTGATCCTGGCCGGTTATGCGTTGGGTTGTTTCGCCGCCGGCTATTATCTGGTGCGCTGGCGCACAGGGCAGGACATCCGCACCATTGGCAGTGGAGCGACCGGGGGCACGAATGTGGGCCGGCTGCTGGGCAAGCCTGGTTTCGCCGTCACGATGGCGCTGGACTTGCTCAAAGGCTGCCTCGCCGTCTGGGCGGCTTTCTACTTCGAGGTGAGGGCATGGGCCGTCGCGCTCACGGTGGCCGCGGTCGTCATCGGGCACATCTGGCCGGTTCAACTAGGCTTCCAGGGCGGCAAGGGGCTTGCGACGGTGCTGGGCGCGATGCTTGTCTTCGACGTCCGGTTGCTGATCGTTCTGATCATACTCGCCTTGCTGCTCGGCCTTCTGCTCCGGCAATTTGCGATCGGGGTCCTGACGCTCGCCGCGCTTGCTCCGGCGGTAGCCGCCGCCTGGGGGCGTCCGTGGACCGATGTCCTGGGGCTGGCGGTGACCGCGGCCGCGATCCTGATCGCCCACCGGGGCAATATCCGCGCGCTCCTCGAGCGGCGGTCCCGCCCGACCGATAAAGGTTAGGCGCACGCCGTCGAGCAGGAAATGATCCCACTATGCCAAAGACCTCGTTGACCTTCAAGATCGCGACGGAACCCTGGGAATTCGAGCAGATTCACAAGCTGAACTACAGAACTTTCGTCGAAGAAATTCCCCAACATCAGCCCAACCCGGATCAAGCCCTGGTGGACCCCTTTCACGCCGAGAATACTTACGTGATCTGCCTGCATGGCCGGCGATTGCTGGGGATGGTTAGCGTCCGGGACAGGCGTCCATTTTCCCTCGACAAAAAACTGGAGAATCTCGACGACTACTTGCCGCCGCACCGTTCGGTGTGCGAGTTCCGGCTCCTGGCGGTTGAAAAAGAGCATCGCAACCCGCTCATCCTGCGGGGGCTGATCCAGTTGCTGGCGGAGGTCTGCGAGAGCCACGGTTATGACCTCGCGATCATGTCCGGGACGGTCAGGCAATTGAGGCTGTACCGGCATCTGGGCTTTAGGCCGTTTGGCCCGCTCGTCGGCCCGCCGAAAGCGCAGTACCAGCCAATGTACCTGACTCTTGAAGCCTACCGGAAGCTCAAGCAGAAATTCAGGGTGCTAAGGTTTGCTGCACGCAAGTCTGCTCCCTGACGCTCGTCGCTCTTCGGCTGCGTCCATTCCGGCCTGCGGCGGCAAACCTGATCATAAGGAGACTCAGCTTAGATGACGCAGAAACGCTGTCGTGTGCGTGACATCGGTTTACAGATTGGCTCGCTGCCTCCCGGCCCGCTCAACGCCATCACCGACGTCGCGGGGGTGCGCGTGGGGCACATCACTCTGATCGAGGGTGAAGGTCCGCTCGTCCCCGGGGTCGGCCCGGTGCGCACCGGGGTCACGGCCATCCTCCCGCACTCCGGGAACATCTTCCACGAAAAGGTCGTGGCGTGCGTTCATTGCATCAACGGCTTTGGCGAAGTGACCAACTCGGAGCAGGTGCGCGAGATGGGCGTGATTGACACCCCCATCCTGCTGACCGGCACGACGAACGTCCCCCGCGCCGCCGACGCTTTACTCGATTGGGCCTTCACGCAAGACCCGGAGATGGGCGTGACCACCTGGTCGCCCAGCCCGATTGTGGCCGAGTGCTCGGATATGTATCTAAGTGATGTGCGCGGTCGGCACGTCCGCGCCGAGCACGTCTTCGCCGCGATTGAGGGGGCGAGCGCCGGGCCGGTGGCCGAGGGCGGCGTGGGAGGCGGCACGGGGATGGCCTGCTGCGAATTCAAAGGCGGCATCGGCACGAGTTCGCGGGTCATGCCGCTCGCACATCCCCTTCAGGGGATGGAAGCGGGCGGGTTCACCGTAGGCGTGCTGGTGATGAGCAACTTCGGGCGGCGCGAGCACCTGCTGATTGACGGCGTGCCAGTGGGGAGAGAGTTGAAAGACTGGAATCCGCCGCATCCTTCGACTGCGCCGCTCCGCGGCTCCGCTCAGGATGCGGCTAACCCCGAGAAGATGGGTTCCTCGATCATCATCGCCCTCGCCACCGATGCGCCGCTCGACCCGCGCCAGTTGGAGCGGCTCTCGGTGCGGGCCGGGGGCGGCCTCGCGCGCACGGGCGGCCTCTTCTCCACGTCAAGCGGCGATTTCGTCATCGCCTTCTCCACCACTAACCGCGTGCCGCA
>DATDRS010000504.1:0-8252 GCA_035291605.1 Anaerolineales bacterium
GCACAAGGCGTTCTTCGGGGGGTATCGGCCGCAGTTTTACATTCGGACGATGGACGTGACGGGGGCGATCAGCTTGCCGGCGGGGGTGGAGATGGTGATGCCGGGGGACAATGTGAACATGAGTGTGGAGTTGATCACGCGCGTGGCGTTGGAAGCGGGCCAGCGGTTTGCGATCCGCGAAGGCGGTCTGACCGTCGGCGCCGGCGTCGTCACGAAAGTGATTGATTGAACGGAATAGGTGGCATAGGCAATGGCTAAGAAAGATGTCCGGCCAGTGATCACACTGGCCTGCTCGGAATGCAAGGAGCGGAACTACACGACCGAGAAGAACCGGCGCAACGACCCGAACCGGATCGAGTTCAAGAAGTTCTGCCCGCGCTGCCGGAAGCATACGTTGCACCGCGAGACGAAATAGTAGTATCCACCTGAGAGTATGCCCAAGTGGGGAGAGCCGATCGGCAGGGAATTGACGGCACGGCGCATGTGAGATTCCATGACTCCAAACTCAATTCGCTGATGATGTCATGGATGGATAAGCTGCTTGAAGGCAAGTTGTAGGCCAGTGGCGCAATTGGCAGCGCAGTGCTCTCCAAAAGCAAAGGCTGCAGGTTCGAGTCCTGCCTGGCCTGCCTGGAAGAACAGCGGGGCGCGAAGCCCTGCCATGATATAAGACACCGCAGCAGGTGAGGCGGTGTTTTGATTGTCTGGAAGGATGAGAGGCGCATGGCTAAAGCGCAGCAACAAGTTGTCAAAGAACCCAATGCGGTCATCCGCTTCTATCGCGAGACGGTGGGCGAGCTGAAGAAAGTCGTCTGGCCCACCTGGCCCGAAGCGCGCAATCTGACGATCATCGTTCTGTTCGTCATCGTTGTGACGGCCGTGGTGCTCGGCGGTTTTGATTATTTGTTTACGCAACTCTTCAGGTTCGTGTTGGGCCTCAAGTTTTAGCAATGGCCCTGAGTGAGGTGAGTGAGGTTATGGCTGAGGCCGAAGAGCAGATTGCCCCTGAGCAGGAGACGGGGCAACTGCCCGAAGAGGAAAAGGATAACGCCGCGGCGTCCGCTCCGGACGAGACCCCGGTTGACGAGGTGACCGGGGAGGCCGCCGCTCCAGTCGAGGACGGCCGCAGCTGGTACGTGATCCACTGCTACTCAGGTTACGAGAACAAGGTGCGGCACAACCTTGAACAGCGCATCGAATCCATGGGCATGAAGGGCAAGATTTTTGACGTGATCGTGCCTACGGAGGAAGAGATCGAGGTCAAGGACGGCAAGCGCCGCACGGTCGAGCGCCGCGTGTTCCCCGGCTACATCCTGGTGCAGATGATCATGACCGAGGAGTCGTGGTACGTGGTGCGCAACACGCCTGGCGTCACCGGGTTCGTGGGGATGGGCAACACGCCCACGCCCCTGCGCCCCGAGGAAGTGGCGCAGATCCTCAAGCGCATGGAGGCCGAGGCCCCGAAGATCAAGGTCACCTATAAGCCCGGCCAAAAGGTGCGCATCGTGGACGGGCCGTTCAACGACTTCATCGGCACGGTGGCCGAGATTGACATGGACCGCGCCAAGGTGCGCGTGATGGTGTCGTTCTTCGGGCGCGAAACGCCGGTGGAGCTGGACTTTTTGCAGGTGGAGAAAGTGTAGAAACGTGAGGCATGACAGGTTCCCGGATCACGCTTCACGATCCACGTGGGAGGGCCAACGCCCGTTAGCACCACTCAGGAGAATGTAGATGGCAAAGAAAGTCAAAGCAGTTACCAAACTTCAGATCGAGGCCGGGAAGGCTAACCCGGCGCCGCCCATCGGGCCGGCGCTGGCAGGCTACGGTATCAACATCATGGCGTTCTGCAAGGAATACAACGCCCGCACCTCCAATCGCCCGGGCGAGGTGATCCCGGCGGAAATCACGGTCTACACGGACGGCTCGTTTACCTTCGTGCTCAAGACGCCGCCCACGGCGGTGCTCCTGCGCAAGGCGGCCAAGATTGAGAAAGGGTCCCCGCAGCCGAACCGCGACAAGGTGGGCACGGTGACGAAGGCGCAGGTGCGTGAGATCGCCGAGATCAAGCTGAAGGATTTGAACGCGATTGACCTCGAAGGCGCGATGAAGCAGATCGAAGGCACCGCGCGCAATATGGGGATTGTGGTGGAGGAGTAATTAGTAACTGGAGATTGGCGCGGGCCAATTACTAATTGCTGTTTACCATTTACCAGCTTAGAGTGGGAGGGCAGGCAGACTGCCCGTCAGCACCACGAGGAGACTCGAATGCGCAAGCACGGGAAGAAATACCGCGAGCAAGCGGCTAAGGTCGAACCAGAGAAGAGTTACACGCCGCAGGAGGCGGTGGCGCTCGCCAAGGCCACCTCCTACGCCAAATTCAACGCGACGGTCGAGACGCACATCCGGTTGGGGGTTGACCCCAAACACGCCGATCAGAACGTCCGCGACGTCGTCGTCCTGCCGCACGGCCTGGGCAAGACGGTGCGGGTGCTGGTCTTCGCCGAGGGCGAGGCCGCCCGCCTGGCCGCCGACCACGGCGCCGACTACGTGGCCGACGACGAGTTGATGAAGAAGATTCAGGGGGGGTGGGCTGATTTTGATGTCGCCGTCGCCACGCCGGAGATGATGGGCAAAGTGGGCCGCCTGGGCCGCATCCTCGGCCCGCGGGGGCTGATGCCCAACCCCAAGACCGGCACGGTCGTCCCGGCGGCGGACCTGCCGCGCGTCATCAAAGAATCGAAGGCGGGCCGCGTCGAGTTCCGCGTGGATAAGACCGGCAACCTGCATGTGCCCATCGGCAAGGTGTCGTTCACCGAACAGCAGTTGTATGACAACCTGGCGGCGTTGATGCACGCCGTGATCAAGGCCAAGCCCGCTTCGGCGAAGGGGACGTATTTGAAGAAAGTGGTGTTGACCACCACGATGGGCCCTGGCGTGAAGGTGGACGCGAACGACGTGGCGGCCATGGAGGCCTCGGCCTGAAGCGACAGAGGTGAACTGCGCATTTCAAGCTGAAAGATTCCAGTTTGAGCTTCGCCGCAGATAGCTGGCTGGCGGTCGGAAGACCCCGTAAGTCCCGCCGAGGTGAAGACTGAACAGAGGCGCTCTCGCGCTGAGCTTCTTCCTGCGCCGCTTGCGCAGTCTGAAAAGTCTTTGCTTCGCCCGCTGTGTCGGAGCAAAGACTTTTGTTTTTTTCAACGCTGCACTGATCGAGTTGACCGGTCCGGTTTCATCCGTCTGTGAAATCCGTTCCGTCCGCTGATACGAAAGGAGGTGAAACGCACTTGGCTATCACAAAAGAACGCAAGATCGAACTGAGGCGGGAATACGCGGATCTCATCCAGAAGAGCGAGGGCATGATCCTGGTCGATTACCGCGGCCTGAACATGAATGGCATGGGGCCGCTCCGTACCAGGGTGCGCGAGGCGTCCGGCGAGTTGCACGTGGTGAAGAACACACTGGCGCGCCTGGCGCTCACGGAGGCAGGCTGGGACATCCCCGAAAACCTGTTCACCCAAACCACCGCGATCGGTTTTGCTTTTACCGATGTGCCCGGCGTCGCCAAAGCGCTGACTGGCTTCGCGAAGGAGTCGGAGTTTGTCAAGGTGAAGGGCGGCCTGCTGGGCAAGCAGGTGCTGAACGCGAAAGAAGTCGAAGCGCTCGCCGAACTGCCGCCGCTGCCCGTCGTCCGCGCCCAGCTGCTGGGCCTGATCTCGGCGCCGGCTGCGCGGCTCACGGGCGTCGTCGCCAGCGGCGTGCGGCAAGTCATCAACGTGGTCAAGGCGTATTCGGACAAGGAAGCGCCCGCGACTGCATAAGGCTGATTGCTACGGAGGATTGGTGATGGCTGATTCAGACTCGACGAGCAGCCATCAGAAATCCACAATCAGCAATTCAAAATCAATTGCACACACGAAGGAGACTTATCTCATGGCTGATCTGAATAAACTGGTCGAAGAGTTGGGCGGGCTGACCGTGCTGGAAGCGGCTCAACTGACCAAGATGCTGGAAGAGAAGTGGGGCGTTTCGGCGGCGGCGCCGGTGGCGATGGCGGCCATGCCCGCGATGGCGGCGGCTGGCGCGGCGGCCGCCCCGGTCGAAGAGAAGACGGAATTCACCGTGACCCTCAAGGCGGTCGGCGACAAGAAGATTGAGGTCATCAAGGTCATTCGCCAACTGACCAGCCTCGGCCTCAAGGAGGCCAAGGACCTGGCCGAATCGGCTAATGCCAAGGTGCTTGACAGCGTGAGCAAGGAAGCGGCCGAAGACGCCAAGAAGAAGCTCACCGAAGTGGGCGCGACGGTCGAAATCAGCTGACTCACCGCTCTTCAGGTTGTGAACAGGCCGCGCGGAATGAAAACTTCCGGCGGCCTGTTTTCTTTATCGCGTGCAGGTGTCCCTTCGCTGAGTTTGGTGTATCATTGGCCGTATGACCACCCCAACGCGCATCCTTGTCATCGAGGATGAAGACCGCATCCGGCAATTCCTCCAGCGCGGTTTGACTTACGAGGGCTACCGGGTGGAAGTGGCCGCCGAAGGCCAGACGGGGCTGGCGCTGGCCCGCGAGAACCCGCCCGACATCGTGATCCTCGACTGGATGCTGCCGGGGATGGATGGCCTGGAAGTCTGCCGCCGCCTCCGGCTCGGTGGGCCTGTCCCCATCCTCATGCTTACCGCGAAAGACTCGGTGAGCGACCGCGTGCAGGGCCTGGACGCCGGGGCCGACGATTATCTCGTCAAACCCTTCGCCTTCGACGAGCTGCTGGCCCGGCTGCGCGCGCTGCTCCGGCGCGCGGCCCCGACCCAGCCGGAGGTCTTGCGGTTCGCCGATCTTTCGCTGGACACGGGGACGCGCCAAGCCTTCCGCGGCCAGCGGGCGATTGACCTGACGGCCAAGGAATACGAACTGCTCGAGTTGTTCGTGCGCCATCCCCGGCAGGTGCTCACCCGCGAGCTGATCTTCGACCGGGTGTGGGGCTACGACTTCGGCGGGGAGAGCAACATCATCGAAGTGTACGTGCGTTATCTGCGGCAGAAGACCGAGGCCAGCGGCGAGCCGCGCCTGATCCACACCGTGCGGGGCGTGGGTTACGTCCTCCGGGAGGAGTGAGCGCCGGCCGCCGTAGCTCTCATCGGCTTCTCACGGCCGGTTCACGCCGGACTCCATCCCCTGTGACACACTGGACCCGGCGTTAGCGCTCGCCGCTACCGTCGGGAGGCCCCTATTCATTCTTCGCCTGTGTCTCTCCGCCTGCGCCTGACGCTCTGGTACTCGACTGTCCTCGCCGGGGTTATCTTCCTCTTCGGCGTCATCGTTTACACCATTCTCTCTGCCAGCCTCATCGGCCAGATTGATCTCAGCCTCAAGGCGGCCGCCGAGGATATCATTCGAGCGAGCAGCGTCAGCCAGGTGCTGGACATCCAGATCGTCAATATCCCACCCGACCTGGACCGGTTCGGCGGGCCGAACGTCTACGCTCAGGTGTGGAAGACCGACGGAACACTGGTCAACCAGTCCGGCAGCATCGGCGCCTATTCCGATCCGTTTGACGCGCACGGACTGGCCGAGAGCTACCAGAGTCGCCGCGATGCAGTGGTGCGCGGCGTCCACCTGCGCGTCTTCACGCTTCCTATCATCACGTCCGGGGGCACTGTGGTCGGCTATGTGCAGACCGCCTCGCCGCTGCGCACCGTGGATGTCGCTAAGAGCATCCTGTTGATTGTGCTCGTCGGCGGCGGGGTGGGGGCCGTGGCGCTGGCCGCGCTCATCGGCTGGTTCTCGGCGCGCCGGGCGCTGGCCCCGCTGGAAACCATCACCCAGACCGCTCTGCAAATCACGCGCGCGGACGACCTCTCGCGCCGCATCCCAATGGCCGAACCGCCGCAAGATGATGAAGTCAACCGTTTGCGCATGGCGTTCAACGAGTCGCTCGAGCGGCTGGAGAAATTGTTCAACGCTCAGCGCCGCTTCCTGGCCGACGTCTCACACGAATTGCGCACCCCATTGACGGCCATCCGGGGCAACGTGGACTTGATGCGCCGGATGGGGGAGGCTGACCCAACGTCGCTGGACGCGATTCAATCCGAGGCCGAGCGCATGAGCCGCCTGGTGGGCGACCTGCTTTTGCTGGCTCAAGCAGAGTCAGGCAGCCTGCCTCTGGCGCACGACCTCGTTGAGCTGGATACGCTCCTGCTGGAGGTCTGCAGCGAGGCGCAAGTGCTGGCCGCTGGCGTGACGGTGGGCATTGGGGAAATTGATCAGGCGGTGGTCGTCGGCGACCGCGACCGGTTGAAGCAGGTGATTTTGAACCTGGTGAGCAACGCGCTGAAGTTCACGCCCGAGGGCGGGCGCGTGACGATGGGGCTGGCGCTCGCCGCAGGCCAGTGGGTGCGGCTGACCGTCACCGACACCGGGACGGGGATTCCGCCGGGGGAACTGTCGCACATCTTTGACCGCTTTTACCGCGTGGACAAGGCGCGCTCGCGCACGCTGGGCGGCGCGGGCCTCGGCCTCTCGATTGCAAAGCGGATCGTGCACATGCACGGCGGGAGGATCGAGGCCTCGTCCGAGGGCATCCTCGGCCGGGGTGCGACGTTCAGCGTGTGGCTGCCGCTCAGCCAGGCTCGCTCCCCTGCCGAGACCCGGAAGCCCGTCAAGAGGAAACAGGAGCGGGCCTGAACTGATTATAAAAACCCGGTTTCTGTCAGAAGCCGGGTTTCTGCTTTTTGAACCAAAATGTGCCAGTCAGAAAACAGCAGGTGCTTCAACGACACCCTCCTATTCTCCTATTCCCAACTCCTCTGCCGCATTGGCGCACAGGCTCGCGCCCCCGGCTTTCAGCCATTCCTGCAGGCGCGCGCTCGAAGACTGGCCGCTGACCGTATCTTCATAGATGCCCGTGCCCCAGTAAAAATAGCGTTTGGTCTCGGCGGGCCAGAGCGAGCTATCCCGCCCGATCATCCCGTGCCCGCCGTTATACCCGGCCAAGGCGAGGCCCACGTTGCCCCCGGCGCGCTCCAACCCCAACGCCAGGTAGGCCATGCCCCGGGCCGCGTTCGTGTCGGGGTCCTGCATGTCGTCCTCGTCAGCAAAGTGCCAGGGCATGACCTGGAACAGTCCCTGCGCGCCCGCGGAGGAGACGGCGCTCGGCAGGCCGCACGACTCAATCTGCATCACGGTTGCGACGAGGTTGGGGTCAAGCTGATAGGCGTCGGCCCATCCGACAATCTCGTCCGACCAATACTGAACTTCCCGGGTGAAGACTGGGGAGAGAGTTTGCGCCCCATTCGGTTGGCCGACTCTGGAGCGGAGCGGCAAGGGTAGATTTTTAGTGGCCCCCTGCATGACATTCACCAGATACCACCCCATGATCATCGCGAACACAAAAACCTCTACAGGGATGAGGCGGACAATCCAACGCTGTGACATGACGATTATCCTCGAAACGACGTGTAAAGCCTTTACACTCTACAACAAAAGTCTTCTTACACCAATACGTACCTCCCCTTTATGCAGAACCTCCCGCTGGCTGTTTTTCCAGCGGGAGGTTCCGAACACGCCTGAGCGGGAATTCACTGCCCCGCATTAGTTGCGGTCGCGGCCCGAGGCTTCGGAAGCGCGCTGGACGGTCGGGCGGTAGCCAGTCGTCGCGCCGGACGTATAGGCCGGGTTGGCCGACGGCTTGGGCGCGGGGCGCACCGCCGGGGCAGGGGGCGCAGCCGGGCGCATCGCAGCGGCTGGGACCGGGCGAACCGGAGCGCGGTTGGAACGCTGATCGTATTCGTCGTCGTCCTCGTCAGCGCCAATTGTGTACGACGGGCGGCTCACCGTCTTGGGCGCGGGTCGGGGCGCCATCGCTGGGGCTGCCGGACGCGCCCACTCTGATTCGTAACGGCGGAGGGTCGTCTCAGCCTGACTGAACAGGCGCTCGCCGGCGATGGAGAATGTGCCGATCATCAGGATGCGGATCAGCCAGACGAGCAGGGCGACGAAAACAGGGACGATGGTCAGGAGTTCATCGTGACCGAGGATTTCGTTGCCCAGTGACTGGTGGTTGAGCAGCGCAATGGAGACGCCCCACCAGGTGAGCGTGGCGTTCATCGTCGCAGCAAGGAACCACGCGCCCAGGAGGTACCAGACTTCCAGCCGCTCGGCGCGGCCCTTCTCCGGGGTGAACAGCCGGGCGATCCCCGCGAAGTCCATCCCGCAGAACGCGATTGAGAGGATGACTGCCCAGCGCAGACCCAAAAAG
>DATDRS010000505.1:0-4319 GCA_035291605.1 Anaerolineales bacterium
CATCCACAGCGTCATCGGCCCGAACGGCGCGGGCAAGACGACCTTCTTCAACTGTGTCACCGGTTTCAACCAGCCGGAGGCCGGCGAGATCCTCCTCGACGGCCACCATCTGGAAAGGCTCTCCCCCGACCGGATCACCCAACTGGGCATCGCCCGCACCTATCAAAACATCCGGCTGTTCGCCAACCTGACCGCGCTGGAAAACATCCTGGTGGGCCAGCATCCCCGGCTCAAGAGCGGGATGTTAGGCGCGATCTTCAACACGCCCGGCACGCAGCGCGAGGAGGCCAAGGCCCTGGCCGAGGCGCGCCGCCTGCTGGCCTTCGTGGGCCTGACCGGCAAGGGCGATCACCTGGCCAGGAACCTGGCCTACGGCGATCAACGGCGATTGGAGATCGCCCGTGCGCTGGCGAGCAAGCCCAAGCTGCTGCTGCTCGACGAGCCGACGGCCGGGATGAATCCCAGAGAGACAGAGGCGATGACGGCCTTCATCCACCGGCTGCGCGACGAGCTCGGCCTCACCATCATGCTGATCGAACACCACATGGGGGTCGTGATGGGCATCTCGGAGCGCATCACGGTGCTCGATTACGGCGAAAAAATCGCCGAAGGCGCGCCGGTCGAGATTCAGACCAATCCTAGAGTGATTGAAGCCTACCTCGGGCGAGAAGAGGCCGAGGCAGCCGGTGAGCCTGCCTAGGGCGCGGAGTGAGCCACAATGGCTTTATTGGAAGTCGAGAACGTTCACACCTATTACGGCAATATCCATGCGCTCAAAGGCGTCTCGCTCACGGTAGACGAGGGCGAGATCGTCACGCTGATCGGGGCCAACGGCGCGGGCAAGAGCACCATGCTCAAAACGATCAGCGGCCTGCTGCGCCCACGGGAAGGCGTGATCCGGCTGGCGGGCGAAGACCTGAGCGCGTATCGCGCCCATGAGGTCGTCGGCAAGGGCGTGGTCCAGGTGCCTGAAGGCCGGCGGGTCTTCGGACGCCTCGCCGTCACCGAAAACCTGGAGATGGGCGCCTACTCCCGCGCAAGCCGCCAGGAGATCGCGGACAGCATGGAGCGTGTGTTCAACCTTTTCCCGAGGCTCAAAGAGCGGCGCAGTCAACTCGCGGGCACGCTGAGCGGCGGTGAACAGCAGATGCTGGCCACCGGGCGGGCGCTGATGGCCCGGCCGAGGGTCCTGTTGATGGATGAGCCTTCGATGGGCCTCGCGCCACTCCTCGTCCAGAGCATCTTCGACACGATCCGCAAACTCCACGCCGAGGGCACGACGATTCTGGTGGTGGAGCAGAACGCGCGCATGGCTTTGCAGGTCGCCGACCGAGGCTATGTGATTCAAACCGGCCTGGTCATCCTGAGCGACACCGCCAAGAACCTGCGCCAGAATGAGATGGTGCAGAAGGCGTATCTCGGCGTCACCTGAACACGCGCCGCGTCAGCGCGCGGCGCAATGCGCTTCACCGAAGGTAAATCCTGCCCTGAGCGGATGGGATGGGCAGCCCTATGACTACGAATGCCATTCACCCCGCGCCACGCTGGCTTGTATGGGGAGCGGCCTTGTTGCCGCTCGTCCTGTGCCTGGGTTATGCCGCTTTGAGCGGGGCGACCCAAGACCTGTTCTCTGACGTGGAGCGGTCGGCGATCAAGTTGGCCGGCATTTGTGTAGAATGGGGCACGAACTGGGCCGGACGACCACAGGTCGGGCTGTGGTGGGTGTCATCGCACGTCAATGTCGTGAGGCCCAGACTGCCGCCAACCAGCTCACTGCACGTGCATTGCGGCGCTATCCCCTGGTCGCCGCATCTTCCCACACGCCGCACCTTCATCTATACCTGGTAAACCTGGTGGATCTGTCTTGTCGAGATTCTCTGGAGGAGAGAACGAAGATGTCCAAAAGAACATCGGCCCTGTTTTCACTGCTCGTGATTGCCAGCCTGGCGCTGGCGGCCTGCGGCGGGGCGGCGCAGGGCGGCAAAGTCAAGATCGTGTCCGACCTCCCGATGACCGGCTCCTCACTGGGCCAGACGCAGACCATCGTGAACGCCATTAAGATGGCCCTCGACGAGAAGGGCGGCAAGGCCTGCAGCGGCCAGTGGACGATGGAGTACGAGGCCAAGGACGACGCCTCCGCGGCCCTCGGCAAGTGGGACCCGGACGTGGTGACGGCCAACGCCAAGGAATACGCGGCGGACAAGAACATCGTCGCCGTCATCGGCACCTACAACTCCGATGCGGCCAAACTCATGATCCCGATCATCAACGCCGAGAATCTGGTCATGATCTCCCCGGCCAATACCTACACCGGCCTGACCAAGCCCGGCAAGGGCACGGCGGACGAGCCGGATAAGTATTATCCGAACGGCGCGCGCAACTACTCCCGCGTCGTCCCGGCGGACGACCTGCAGGGCGTGGTGGCCGCGAATTGGGCCAAAGCCCTGGGCGCCGCGAGCGTGTACATCCTCGACGACCAGGAACTCTATGGCAAGGGCATCGCCGACGTGTTCGACAAGACGGCGAAGGAAATCGGCTTGAACGTGCTCGGCCACGAGGGCATTGACAGCAGGGCCGCCGACTACAAGGCGCTCGCCACCAAGATCAAGGACCTCAACCCCGACCTGATCTACTTCGGCGGCATCACGCAGAACAACGCCGGCCAACTTTGGAAGGACATCCGCAACGTGGGCTATGCCGGCATGCTCATGGGGCCCGACGGCATCCTGGAGGAGGCGTTCCTTGATGCTGCCGGCACCCAGGCCACGGAAGGCACATACCTCACCTTCGGCGGCGTTCCGGCGAGTGAGCTGACGGGCGACGCGGCCAAGTGGCGCGACGCGTACAAGTCCAAGTTCGGCTCTGACCCCGAAGTCTACACCGTGTACGGCTACGTGGCGGCCACCTTGCTGCTGGATGCCTTCGAGCGCGTGTGCGCGGTGGGCAAGCCGTTGACAGACCGCGCGGCCGTGCGCGATGCGGTGTTCGCGACCAAGGACTTCAACAGCGTCCTCGGCGCGTTCTCGATTGACGCGAACGGCGACACCACCATCACCACCATGTCTGGCAATAGGGTGGTGAACGGCGAGTTCAAGTTCGTCACCCTGCTCGACGGCAAGTAAGCTCGTGCGTTAACGGAATGCTCCGTGAAGTGTAGTGCGTGTTCCGTATGAAACTGACTCTCCTTTCTGCCAACGATCTCCGTCAGGCTCTCCCCATGCCCGCGGCCATCGCCGCGATGAAATCGGCCTTTGCCGAGCTCTCCACCGGCCAGGCGGCCGTCCCGCTCCGCGCCGCCCTGCCCGTCCCGCCCGCCGACCCGGCTGAGCCGGGCGCAAGCGGGGGCGTTTCGCTCTTCATGCCCGCCTACCTGCCCAAAGGCGGCCTTGGCTCATTAGGAGTGAAGATCGTCTCCGTGTTCCCCCGCAACGCTCGCCAGGGCAAGCCCATGATCCACGGGATTGTCGTCGTGCTGGATCCAAGCACCGGCGAGCCGCTGGCCTTGTGCGATGGGACCTTCCTGACCGCGTGGCGGACCGGCGCCGCCTCGGGGGCCGCGACCGACCTGCTCGCGCGGCCCGACGCGCAGACCGCCGCCCTCCTGGGGTGCGGCGCGCAGGCGCGCACCCAGGCCCTCGCGATTGACGAGGCGCGCCGGCTTAACTTCATCAAAGTCTATGCCCCTCACCCCGACCATGTACAGGCATTCATCGCCGAGATGCAGCCCCAACTCTCGGCGCGGCTCAGCGCGGCTTCCTCTCCCGACGAGGCCGTGCGCGACGCCGACGTCATCTGCGCGGCCACCACTTCTTCAACTCCCGTGTTTGACGGCAACCTGCTGAAACCAGGGGCGCACGTCAACGGCGTGGGCAGTTACACTCTGCAGATGCAGGAAGTGGACGCGATGACCGTCGCCCGCGCCTGCCTCTTCGTGGACTCGCGCGCATCCGCGCTGGCCGAAGCCGGAGACCTGGTTATCCCGATGAGCGAGGGGAAGACCCGCGCCGAAGACTGGACCGAACTCGGCGAGGTGGCCGCCGGCCTCAAGCCCGGACGCCAGTCGCCTGACGAGATCACCTTCTTCAAATCGGTGGGCGTGGCTGTGCAGGACGTGGCTGCCGCCGGGCAGGCGCTGGCCGAGGCGCAGCGCCAGGGATTGGGGCAGACGGTTGATTTCTAATCGTGACTGATTTCCCCTCTACAGCCGAGGTCCTCATCATCGGCGGGGGCGTGATGGGCGTGAGCACGGCGTACCATCTGGCCCTGCGCGGCGTGAAAGATATTGTCTTGCTGGAACGCGGCCCGTTCTTCGGGCAGGG
>DATDRS010000506.1:0-7269 GCA_035291605.1 Anaerolineales bacterium
TCCTGATTAATCATCGGAGGGTTTCGATTTGTTTTGCCAGGTCGGGTCGGCCATACACACTGACCCAAGCGTGCAGGCGCTCCAGCCGAAGAGATGAAAGGTCCAAACGCTCTGACAGAGAATTGCGATGCAGGCTTGCAAAGTACAGACTGTCTAACGCCGCCTTCTCAGGCTCGGCGATCAGGATGACACGCCCTCCCACCCTTTCCGGGCGATAGCCGGTGAAAGCGGACGGTTTCAGGCGGTGATAGTTAAAGACTTTGCCGAGGGCGTTGAAACGGCGGCTCGTGCGCGTGGTAGCCGAGGTGATTTCAAACACAGCTTCGGGGATAAGATGGTAATAAGCAAGTGCATACTCGAACGAAATATAGGAGGGGCGATACAGCCGGTTAGCGATTTCCATATCAGAGGCCGGCCGGTCGGGGAGGGTATACAGTTCACGACGGAGCTTGATGACATCGCCGCGCTTGTTGGCGCGCGTCAGGAGGAAACGCACCGACATTTTGGAAGCCCCCAACAGATGGCGCAGATCCTGTGGGCTAAAGAGGGTCAGGCCACCTTGCCGCACAGCCCGCTCCACACTCAGCCAATTCATTTGCTTAGCCATAATGCTAATTATCCGAAATTGGCTTTAGTGTACTCTGAGCCGGGCGTTTGTCAACTCCAGGCTTGCCTCCGCGCTCTCAAGGTTGTTCCACCCATCGAACCTATGAATCGCCAGACGTTGATCCGCGTGTATCTTCACTGCTTCGGCTGTCCGTCACTTTCTCCGCGCACGTTGTGGGGATGTGGTCGGCCCGGTCTTCACTTGCTGACGCTCGATCTCGGCCAGCAGATGCACCTTTTGAGCTTTGTTGGCGGCGCGCAGAGCGGAGGCATAGACCTTATCGGTGAAATTCTGATGGCTATCGCGTTTGATCAGCGGCGCCGCCACCGCTGCGTACTGTTCGGGCGAGGCAACCACGGCCAGCGATTTCAGATACGCTGCAATGGTCTTCTGCTCTTCGACCGGGATCATCCAACTTCCCAATTCGTCGGCGAAAACAATTTCCTCCCCGTACTCCATGGCGGTGATCAGTTCATAAAGCGGGCCAAAGCAGGCGGCTGCTTCAGCATGATGGCCCTGCTTGGTCAACTGCATGCTGTCGGTGAGAAACTGCCCCAGTCGGTCGAACCAGTCTTCGGTTTCCTCCGGAATATGCATCCAGTTCTTGGAATTAACGTTGAACGGCGCATAGTATTTACCGGCCAACGAGTCCTGGTGGAATTTCTTGATCTCGCGTCGCAGCCTTTGGGCGTCAATGGAGGGGGCTGGTTTATCTGGAACAGCGTAATTACCAAACACGGCCTTACGCTGGCGTTGATTCATCGCCTCGTACGCTGCGTCCAACAGTTCTAGCAAAGTGGAGACCGGTTGCTTGGAAAGTCGTTGCATCAGCGTGTCTTTGTCCATGTCAACCTCCTTGCGCTCTGGTGAAACGCGGGAGATAGTTGTTCCCGCGCTTTACGGAAATAACACTTGTTCCCCTCGGGTGACCAACGCTTCCAGAGGCGCTGCCGTGACATGCTCAGCCAGAGGATAAGGCCGGTCGCCCGGATAGATCACGGCGAGATGCTCCAGCTGCAGATCCTCCAGCGCAGTCTGCATGGACGGCATGAGGCGCGGCGCGTCTACGCGCTTGCATTCGACGCCCACTTTACGCCCCTGTTTGAGCAAGAGCAGATCCAGTTCCGCGCCGCCGTGCGTGGCCCAGAAATACGCTTCGTCCGGCGCGACCGCCTTCAGCACTTCCTCGACGACATAGCCTTCCCAGGAGGCGCCGCTCTTGGGGTGAGTCTCCAAATCGAGTTCCGTACGCACACCCAGCAAGTAGTGCAAGAGGCCCGAGTCGCGGAAGTAGATCTTGGGCGATTTGACCTGGCGCTTTTTCAGATTCGCATGCCACGGCTGTAACACGCGCACCATGAACAGACCTTCCAAGAGGTCCAAATAGCGCCGCGCGGTTGGCTCGCTGACGCCCAGCGACCGGGCCGGCTCGGCGGCATTCCAGACCTGACCGTGATAATGGGCCAGCATCGTCCAGAACCGCAGGATGGTAGCGGCCGGAGTGCGGACGCCGAGCTGAAGCAAATCCCGCTCCAGAAAAGTCTGAATAAAGTTCTTGCGCCAGGCCAGGCTATCGGAGTCGGAGGACGCCAGGAAAGACAGCGGAAACCCGCCGCGAAGCCAATGTGGCCTCTGGGCCGAGACGCCCACCTCCGCCAGGCTGAAGCCGCCGATCGCGATCGTCTCGAGCCGGCCCGCCAGCGATTCAGAGGAACGGCGTAAGAGTTCGGGCGAAGCGCTCCCCAGGATGAGGAACCGGGCCGGCAACGGTTGGCGATCCGCTAATACACGCAAGAGGGGAAACAGGTCGGGGCGGCGTTGGATCTCGTCAATGACGATGAGACCGCGCAACCCGCGCAGGGCCGTCATTGGCTCATCGAGGCGGGCCAGACTCACCGGGTCTTCCAGGTCAAAATAGTTGAGTGAGTCGCCGGGGACAAATTCACGAGCGAGGGTCGTTTTGCCACTCTGGCGTGGACCGATCAAGGCAACCACACGGCTGCGCTCAAGAGCCTGCTGGATGGCATTTAGGATGGCCGGGCGATTGATCATGCGCCCAATATACCATGAAAATCGAAACTCGTACTTTCGATTTTCAAGCCAAACAAGGGGGTTGGTGTCCAAGTCGGACTACAAGCGCGATGGCCCCGGGCACCGACCCAGCTGATTGGCGTGGTGTTGATGGCGGCATTAGAGCGAACTCACCCCTGCGCCGGGTGGAAAAACTGGATGGCCTCTTTGTTGAGCAGGATCAGTTTGGCCGTCGCGGGGGCGGATTTGGCCGTAGGGATGAGGGGATGCAGGAAGACGTGGTAGGCCTGCGCCCAGCGGCCCATGGGGCCTTCGGCCGCGTCAATCAGGCGGTCTTTTTTCGAACTGGTCTGGAACTGGCCCTGAATGACGAAGCGCTCGGTGTAAACCAGCAGTTGCTCGCCCGTCTGGCTGAGCGAGATAGCCTTCGCCGCTACCGCTTCGTCGAAGCGCATGAAGACGACCTGCTCCTTGATGATGATCAACTCATCCTGCTGGAAGTTGCTCATCGAGGAAGCGCCGGGTTCGAGCAGCGTCGCCGTGACGTGGATCATCCGGATGCCCGCGCGGGTCGGGTCGAGCAGGTAGCGCAGCAATGGCCCTCCCGCCGTGATCTCACCCGAAAACATGTAACGGTGCGTGAACAGGTCGCACTTGTAGTTCCCGGAGGCTGGATGAGCAAGTGGGAGGGTCATGGAGACTCACCTGAGTGAAGCCGAAGGGTCAGGGCGCTGCGCCCTGACGTCACCCTCGGCCTGCGGCCACGGGGGGTGAGGTACATCACGGATTTATCGTGAATACCATCCCATCCCCCCGCCCGAAGACCTCGGGGAAGTAGAACTCGTTCGCTTGCGTCGGGATGACCTTGTACACGCCGGGCAGTGAGGCGTGCAGCATGTAAGTATACTCGTAAGTGCCCTTCGAGAGGTACGTGGCGAACAGCACCACTTTCTCGTCACGCAGGTCGGTGTTCGAGAACCACCACCAGCCCCAGCCGTAATACAGCGGGTCGGCGTAGTTCAGCGCGGGCGGCTCGCCCACCACTGAAGTCGTCTTCAGGCTCGTGTCTATCGGCTCCGTCCCCGCCGGGATCGGGTCTTCGAGGACGACGTAGTACAGGTCGTTTGGCGCAATGAGCGTGACCTTGACCTGAATATCCTGCCCGGCCTTCACTTCGGCGACCGGCGGACACGCGGCCTGCTTCGGCCCACCACAATCTTCGCTCTTGAGCGTGTACTCGCGCGCGACGACGATGCCCCGGCTGAGCGCCTTCACGTCCTCCACCGGGAAGTAGACCTCGAGGTGCGCGGTATAGTACAGCCGGCCGTCGCCCCCGCCCCGGTTGATGACCAGCCGGTTGGCCTGGTCCTTCAGCAGGTCGGCGACGGCGACCTTGAGCGCGATCGGGTCGCGCAGGTTGTCGGCGGAGACCTTGCCGAAGTCGAGCATGTTCCCGTTCAGGCTCACGTCGTAGTCGTAGTTCCCCTTGAGCTCGCCGCTCGCGACCATCCAGTCGGTCAGGCCGATGAGCGCCCAGGCCGTCTCCTGCGTCGTCGCCCACGTCTCGGCCTTGCGGGCGACCATGAGCCAGCGCACCACGTTCGGGATCAGCGCGTTCCCCGGGTCGAGCAGCGCCAGTGTGTCGAGGACGATGGCCGTCGAGCGCGTGTCGGTGTTCATGTTCCACCAGTCGTTCGTCCCCTCTTCCCAATGCGCGCCCGTGGCGGAGAGGATCGCCGCGTTGTTGAGGTCGGAGAGCAGCGTCTTGATGCGCTCGTCCTGAGGGTCCAGCCGGTGGAAAGTGAGCGCGAGGTAGGCGCGGGCATAAGTGCTCAGATTCTCGCGGTCTTCAAAGAGCTGCACTGTGGCGCTGGTGTCGCCCTGCCCCGCCTCGGCGAGGACGTGGAGGATGAACGCCTGCCGGTTGAAGTCCGACGTCACAGCGCGGCGCGCGAGCGCGCTCAACTTCCCATTGCCCGCGCTCCCGCGAATGATCTGCTCCTGCAGGTACGAGAGTCCGCTGGCGAGCACGTTCTCGCTGACCGGGAAGCCCGATTGCTGCGCCTTGACCAGCCCGAAGACGACGTAGGCGCTGACGTACGAGTCGGACTGGTCGGTCTGCCACCAGCCCCAACCGCCATCCACGTGCTGGCGGGCGTAGAGCCGCTGCAGGCCCGTGTTGACCAGGATCGTGAGTTTGGCTTCGAGCCTGGGATCGGCGAGGTTGAGGTCCTTCAGGGCGCGATAGGTGAGCACGTTCGGCAGGAAACGGGAGACGGTCTGCTCGGTGCACTCGTAAGGGTAATGCTCAAGGTAGGTCAGCCCACCCGTCATCGCGGCGGCGAGCGAGGGGTCGAGATGGACGCTCAACTCGCCCTGCGTCACGTCGAAACGGCGCGGGAGGCTGATGGCTTCGAGCACCGAGTTCGCGGAGTCGAGCTGCCCCGCCGTCCCAACGGTTTCGGGCGCGGAGTACTTATACACGGGCAGCGTCTGGTCAGGCGGGATCCCCAGGGTGGGCTTCGAGGCATCCCGCAGGCCCCCGCCCTCCACGCTGAAGGTGAGATCAACCGTCGAGACATCGCCCACCGTCACGTCCCAGGCCACCTCGGCGCGGTCGTTCGCCTTCACCGCGACGTTCTGCGCTGCGGGCGAAGTCAGGGCCACGCCCGTTCCGGCGAGCGTCACCGTCGCCTGGATGTCCTGCGCGGTGTTGTTGTTGACGACGGCGGCGAGCCGCGACTGGTCGCCGACGACGAAGAAGCGCGGTGTGACCGGCCGGATGAGCAGATCCTTGGTCGCGACGATGTCGGTCGTGCTTTGGCCCACGAGCGTCTCGGCGGTCACGCCGCGCGCGTCGAGCCGCCAGGTGGTGAGGTTGTCGGGCAGGCTCACGGTGAACGCGGCCTGGCCGTCCGGATCGGTGACGATGGCCGCCTGCCAGTAGGCCGTGTCGAGGAACTGGCTGCGCACCTCGTTGAAGCCCTCCGCCCCGCCGCCGCCGCCGCCCTTGGCCCGCTCGGCCTGTTCGTTCAGGCGGTCCACCGAGAGCGAGAGGCCCAGGCCGGTGCGCACGCCGAGGCCGCGCTCGCCGTAGAAGGCGTTCAGGATCGGGCCCGAGTTGGGCGCGGCGAGGGAGAGCGCGGCGAGGTCGGAAAGTCCCACGGAGAGCTCGGCCTGCACCGGCTTGCCCAGGTAATCGGTCGCCTTGATCTGGTAGGTCACCGAGTCCCGCGGCCCGACCTTCGTTTTATCGGGTGTGAGCGTGACGGTGATCTGCTGCTGCTCGGGGCTGACGGCCAGCTTCACCAGGCCCATCTTGAACGCGGGCGTGGGGTTGTTCTCGTCCACGCCTTTGACGAGGACGACGGAGACGAACACATCCGGGGCGAAGTCGGCGGTGATCGGCAGCCTGTAAGTGGCGCTATTGCTCGTCAGGGCCACCACTTGATGATGCAGGATGCGCCCACGCTCGACGGTGACGAGCGCGACCGCCGGCCCCTGGAACGGCGAGGGGATGAGGATTTCGGCGGTCTCGCCGGGCCGGTAAGACTTGCGGTCGGCGACGAGCGAGATGCGGTCGTTGTTGTTCTGCCGCCAGAGCACGTAGCCGCCCGGCTCCGAGACCCAGAGGTAGGTGGCCGCCGTGATCGTGTGGCCGCCCGAGTCCCGGCCGCTCACCTTCACCTGGTACACGCCGCCCTTCGGCGGGGTGAAGGAAGACACAGCCTGGCCCTTGTCGTCGGTCGTCACGTCCTGCGCGGCGACCTCGGTATCTTTGACGTGGCACGTCCACGAGTCGCGCCCCGTCTCCGGGTCTTTCTCCAGCGCACAGTTCCACTGATGCTCGTTGTAGACGACATGCAGACTCTGGTTGGGCGCGGGCGTCGCGCCGTCCCACCCCACGGTGACGATGTCGAAGGCCGCGGGCTTGCCCACTTCGCCGATGTACTCCTGAGGCCGCGCGCCGATGTAGAACTGCCCCTGGTGGACGACGACCTCGACGCGCCCGGCGACCTGCTGGCCGCCCGCCGGGTCGGTCACGAGCGCCTCGACGGTGTAAAGCTGCGAGGCGCCGGAGTCGGACAGGTCGGCCTTCACTTCGAGCGTGGCCTTGCCCTGCGCGTCGGTCTTGCCGTCCTTCTCGGCGATCAGCCGCCCGTACGCGCCAAACTGCGGGATGCCCTCGCCCGCCGAGTAATCGTAGTTATAGAAGTCATACCAGCCCTGGCCCTGATAGTTGAAGAAGTAGTCCGCCGAGAGCACCGACCAGTGCACGTCTGCGTTGGACACCGGGCCGCCGAAGAAGAAGCTCGCGTCCACGGTCACCGGGAAGGTCGCGCCCTGCACGGTCTGCGTGACGGGCGAGGCCACGTTGACCTGAAACTCAGGCTTGCGGTACTCGGCGACGCTGAAGGAGATACCGCAGCAGAAGTATTGGATTCTCTCGGTCGAGATGTTGATGTAGTAGGCGCCCAACCCGGCTTCGTCGGCCAGGCGGAACTCGCCGGAGAACGTGCCGAACGAACTGATCTCCAACGCATCCTTGTAGACCTCTTCGCCCTGGTCGTTGGTGATCGCGACCTGGATTTCCTCCAAGTCCGGCAGCGTAAAGCGGGCGTCGTCTTCCT
>DATDRS010000507.1:0-2772 GCA_035291605.1 Anaerolineales bacterium
CCGCCCGATGCCGGAGGCGCCGCCCGTGATGAATGCGACCCGCCCGACGAGTTCACGATCCGGAGGCCGCAGGGTGAGTTTGTAAAGTTCGAGCGGCCAGAATTCAATCGCGAAAGATTCGGCCTCGGTCAACGACACAAACCGGTCGAGCGCCGTCGCGCCGCGCATCACTGTGATGGCGCGGTGATACAGGTCGGCGGAGACCTGCGCCAGCGTCGCGTCCTTGCCGGTCGTGATCATCCCGAGGCCGGGGATGAGCACTACGCGCGGCGCGGGGTTGCCCATTTTGTCGCTCGGGCCACTGTGCTCTTTGAAGTAACGCTCGTAGTCGGCGATATATGCGGTCACGCCTGCGCGCAATTTCGTCTTCAACGTCTCCACATCGCCGGAGGCCGCATCCCAATCAATGAAGAGCGGGATACGTTTGGTGTGCACGAGGTGATCCGGGCACGCCGCCCCCACCGCCGCCACCGCGCTCGCCGCTGGCGCGTCCGCGCCGATGAAGTCGAGCACTCCCGGGCCGTCGTCGAAACGCGTCACCATCCGGCCTGCCACGCTCGCCGCGCCGCGCAGCACGGGCAGGATTTGAGCCGCGATCTCCCGGCGGCGCTCCGCGCTCAATGGCGGCGTGCGCGTCACCGCAAACGCCGTGCGGCTGCCGGGCTGCTCGGCGATAAAATCCTCGGCCTCCTGAATGATGCGGATGGTCTTGTCGTAGCAGGCGCGCGGGTCGTCGTCCCACGTCACCAGCCCGTGTTTGCCCATGATGACGCATTCGATCCCGGGATGCTCGCGCACCGCCTGCCCGATCCATTGGCTGAGCGTGAAGCCGGGGCGGATGTACGGAACCCACGCCATGCGCTCGCCGTAGAGTTTGCGCGCCCACTGCTCGCCGTCGGTGGAGCAGGCCAGGCTGATAACGGCGTCCGGGTGCGTGTGATCAGTGTGAGCCGCCGGGATAAAAGCGTGCAGGAGCGTCTCGATGGATTGGCGCGGCATCTTCACGCCGATGAGGCACTGCGTAAGATAAGCCGTCATCTCCTCGTCGGTCATGGCTTCGCGCTCGAAGAGCGGCAGCACGTCGTCCAGCCGCAGACCGGCGAAATCCTTGCGCTGCATCGTCGCGAGGTCGGAGCCGGAGCCTTTGACCCACAGGGTTTTGACCTCACGCCCCCGAAAATCCTTCTCGACGGTCTTCGTGCCCGTGTTGCCGCCGAAGATGTTGCACACGCTGCGGTCTGCGCCGAGCAGATGCGAGCGGTACACCAGCAGATCGAGGCCGGCGAGTTGGGAGGCTTCGGGGGCGTTCCAGAGATTCTTAGGCATAGATTTCTTTGGCTTGTGTCGCGTAAAACGTGGAACGGGATGGGGCGTGCTTCACGTTTCTCGTCTCATGTGGGATACCCGCTCCCGGCCTCGCTCGCTGCGCCGCGCTCGGAAACGAGTTTCTGGTCGTGGCCGCTGGCGCGGTAGGCGGCGAACGGATCGGCCGGCGCGCCCATCTCCTCGCGCACCTGCTCCAGCAACGGGCGCACGTCGGCGCGATAGGCTTCGGTGAGCAGGTGGTGCGCGCCCAGTACGTCGCCCACTGCCTGCGCCTCGGCCAAATGACGGCGCGGCACGAGCAAAGACTTGGCGTAGGCCTCCTGACAGTTCAGCACGGAGAGGATCATCGGCGCGATCTTGCCCTCGATGTTATGCGACTGGTCAATCATGTAAGCCACGTTCTGCGCCGTCGCGCGCGCTGGTTCGTCGTGGCCCTGCGCTGCCCCTGTCAACTCGTTGTAAATCAAAAACAGTTCGAAGGGATTGACGCTGCCCACGATCAAATCGTCGTCGGCGTACTTGCGGTTGTTGAAGTGGAAGCCGCCGAGCCGTCCCTCGTCCAGTAGGAACGCCACGATCTGCTCGATGTTGACGCCGGGCGCGTGATGCCCCAAATCCACCAACACCTGCGCCTGCGGGCCGAGTTTGAGACACCAAGCATACGCCGTGCCCCAGTCGGGGATGTCGGTGCTGTAGAAGGCCGGTTCAAAAAACTTGTATTCGATCAGCATCCGGCTACCCGGCGGCAGGCGTTTGTAGACGACTTGCAGGTTTTCTTCAAAGCGCCGCTTGCGCTCGCGCAGGCTGTCCTGCCCCGCGTAGTTCGTGCCGTCGGCAAACCACAGGCTGAGAAAGCCGCTCTGAACTTTCGGCATGATCTCGCAACATTCGACGAGATGATCGAGCGCCATCTCGCGCGTCGCTGACGCGGGATGGCCGAGCGAGCCGAGGCGATAGGCCTCGTCCTGAAAGACGTTGGGGTTCACCGCGCCGATCTTCACCCCGCGCGATTCGGCGTACTGGCGCATCGCGGCGTAATCGCCATCTTCCGGCTTGTCCCACGGGATGTGGATGGCGACCGAGGGCGCGATGGCGGTGAACTTGTGGACGGTAGCCGCGTCGTCGAGTTTCTCGCGCGTGGTGCGCGCCGCCCCCGGCCACGGAAACGTCTTGAAGCGCGTCCCCGAGTTGGCGTAGCCCCACGAGGGCGTTTCGACGCGCTGGGCTTTGAGCGCGGCCTTGACCACTTGCACGTCAAGGCCCTGCGCAGTGAGTTGTTCGACTAAAGCCGAATAAGCGGCAGTATGCGCAGCCATCTGAACCTCCCTCAATCGAGGTGGAAGACTTCCTCCAACTCCTGCATGTTCTGGTCGGCGTGCGCCCCGCCCAGCCCTTCGAAGTAGGGGGCCATGAAATCCTGCCAGCGCTGGTTGACCTCCTCGCGGG
>DATDRS010000508.1:0-2165 GCA_035291605.1 Anaerolineales bacterium
CCAGGGCTTCGGGGAAAGTATCCTCGTCGGCCTTCCCGGTCAAGGTTTTATCCGAAAGGTTCTTGACGCGGAACTGGGCGCGGATCGTGTCGCCGGGCAGCAGCCGCGCCGAGGGCTGCAGGGGCTCGAACTCCCACGGCAGGCCGGCCTTCACGCCCGCGGTCAATTTGATCAGCGCCGCCTCGCGCAGCTTCAGGTCCACCCCCCAACGGCCCCAGGCGCGCCGGAGCTCAAACGTCTGGTCGCCTTCGAGAAACGGTAATTGTCCTGAGCGCAGCAGGTCATCCACTTTCGTGCGCAAGGCAGCCACGTCGGCGCTTCCTTCGTCGGCCTGAGCGAGAATCTCCGCGACGGCGGGCGCATTGCCATCTGGCGCGCGCACGTGGACCGTCACCGTCGCCATGTCGCCGGACACTGTCACCTGGGGGTTCTGAAACTCGACGAGCGCCGCCAAATGCCGGGTGATGTCGAGTGGCGCGCCCTCAAAGGTCTCGTATTGAGCGACGTAAGCCTTTTTCGAGACCACGGCTCGATCGTCCGCGGCCAGATCATCGTAGGCCGAAGCGTAATCGCGGGCGTATACCGCGCGCGCGTAGTCCTCTACGGCAGCCGACGGCGATCGGGTCGAGCACGCCGCTAACACAGCCAGGCCGACGGCGACCAGCCACAACCACCGCGGGCTATTAGACATCACCACGGCCCATTCTCCACATTCAAGCGCCAGCCCTTATCGCGCAAGAAGACACAGGCCGCTCGAAGCAGGCTCAGCGAGGCGCGGTCACAGGCTGACGCCGCCCGCACGTCTTTCCGCAAGTCCTCCAACGCGGGGCGGACAAAGTCGCCGCGCGATTCATTGATATACCTCTGAACCAGGCGGCCCTCCGGGTCAAAGACGAAGGTGGTGGGGAGGCGTGTGACCCCGCCGAATGAATCCGACAGCCAGGGGGTGCTCATCACAACCGGAAAGATCACGTGATTGGCTTCGAGGAAAGCCGGCAGGTCTGGCGCGCCCGAATGGAACTCGAAGGTCCCATCCGGGTGCAGGTGGGGGACGCCGGGCGGCGTGGCGTAGTCCTCAAAGGCATTGACCGCCACGACCGCCACCCTCTCGTCCGCGAACTCTTGCTGCAATTGTGCGAGGTCGGACATCTGCTCGACGCACGGCAGGCACCACGAGGCGAAAAACGTGACGATCACCACACGGTCTTCAAGCGACGGGCGCGGCGTGCTCGTACTAACAGAGGAGAGTGATTCCAGCTCGGCCGTGGGAAGCCGCAGGCGGGTCACGGGATCGGCCGGGGTCGTCACGTAAAACAGCAGGGCCAGCGCCGCAAGGCCGGACGAGATGTACAACCAGCCTTTGGGCCAGATGAACTCCCAGGTCCGCCGTTTCAATTCGCGATAGGCGGTCGGGTTGAGTGCGCGCACGGCCCCAACCATAATGGCAGTGACCAGGATAAACGGCAGGCTCACCAGCACGATCACGCTCCAGTTATAGCCGGCGGCCAACAGCCAGTTGGTCTCGACCGCGTCTTTGCACGTGGGGCAAGCGTAGGCCGGCGCGGGCGCAGCCAGCAGAGCGATGAGGCTCGCCAGGGCCAACAGGCAGCGCCAGAACATCTTCAATCGCCCAATCACCCGATCCCCCGATCACCTTCGGGACAACACGTCAAACGCCGGCGGCAGCGCAACCAAAATAGACAGCATGAAAGGGAAGACGGCAATCGCGCGCAGCAGCCGGCCCTCAAACCGCAAATGCATGTAATACAGCGCGACCAAAGCCGCCTTGGCGATGGCGAGCGCAACGAGCAGCGGCACTTTGGCCGTCGAGGCCGATAGCACGAACGCTACCACGACCTCCACGGCGGTCAACAAGACCAGGAAGCCAAAGACGCGCATGTAGGGGCGCTGGGTCTGGGTCGAGTGCGTTGTCATGGTTGGGCGCCTCCTCAGATCAGGTAAACAATCGTAAACAGGATAATCCAGACGACGTCCACAAAGTGCCAGTACAGCCCCATCAATTCGACGCCGTCGTGCGCGGCCTGGGTATAGCCTCCGCGCAGGGCCTTGAGAATGACGAAGATCAGCCCGACGACGCCGCCCGTGACGTGCAGGCCGTGAAACCCGGTGAGCGTGTAGAACGTCGCGCCGAAGAGGCTGCTCTG
>DATDRS010000509.1:0-5181 GCA_035291605.1 Anaerolineales bacterium
TCCGACTCACTCGAAAACTTCGCTCACCTGGCATTCAAACCCCGGCAGCACGTCTTCGCCCGTCAGGGGATCAGCGCCGCGCCGGACTTTGATGTCCGTCAGCGAGCGATAGACCGTGATGCTCCGCGGTTTGGGATACACAACCCACACCATCCGCGTCCCGGCGGCGAGATAGTCCTCGACTTTTTGCTGCACTTCGTCCGGGTCGTCGTGGGGCGAAACAACCTCGACGGCCAGGTCGGGCGCGAAAGGCCAGTAGCCGGTCGCGGGCACGCCACCCGGCGGGAGGCGTTCTACCGAAATAAAACCCACGTCAGCCGCGCGCACCGTGTCCGGCTTGCACGCCAGCAAAAAGCCGGTCTCCGCCGCAGTGACTTTGCCCAGCTTATTTTGCTTGACGTGATTGCCCAGCAGGAGCGCGAGGGTCAATGCCACGTCGCCATGGCGAGCGCTTGAGGGAGACATTTCGGCATACACTCCTTTCACCAGTTCGAAACGGCGGTTGACGGTGGAGAGTTGAGCGGCTTCTTCGGCAGTCATCAGTCTTTCGGTTGAGGGCGCCCGGTCGGTGATTGCCATGCTTGCCTCCTGAAACGTCTTGCTCGTGCACCCCTGATTATAAACGCGGCCCGGCCTTCATCACCTCCGGCGGGCACTGGTCGGCAAATTTCTTGAAATTCTCGATAAACCGCGCGGCCAACTGGCGGTATTTCTGCGTGTACGTCTCGGGGCTGGGCCACGAACCCGCCGGGTTCAACACGCCTGGCGGCACGCCGTCGCACGACTGGGGGACCTCAAACTCGAACACGGGGTCGGCGGCGTACTCTGAGCCTTGCAGCCTGCCGCCGAGCGCGGCGTTGAGCAAAGCGCCAGTGAGCCAGTCCACCGCATGCTCTTCCCGATGTCGCCGAATGAGATCGCCGTAGGTCTGGAGTTGGGCCGAGCGTTCGAGGGCGTACCGCCGTTCGACATAGGCCCAAGTCACGAGTACGACGACCAGGTACTTGTCCACCGCTTCGTAGGATCGGACACGAAAGTCGGCTAACCCTCATTGAGTCTTCAGGTAGAAGTTGACCACTTCGCAGGACCACCGTGCCTGATAACCCTGCAGGGCCTGGTGGGCCGAGCGCGTGAGTGCCGTACTCATGAAGTACGCCGGGAATTTCTCCCCGGGGTGCCGTCTCGAAAAGAAGACACGGACGTCGAAGGGCACATGTTCCAGACGACCGATAGTCTCGCGCACATAGTATGTCGTCGGGTGCCCGTCCCTAGCGGTCACGGGAACTGGGGTGTACCGCTTGTGCCGGAGCAGGTGGTCGAGTTGGTCGAGGCGTTGCCCATTGAGTTTGCGGTTGTGTTTCAAGCCGCAGGTGACGTGCCAACCCTGGCGATGGACATATTTGAGCAAACCTTCCGAAGCGTACCAACTGTCGAATTGTACGTAGATCGTCCACCCTTTCGGGAGCAGGGCGCAGAGCGCTTCCAACATCTGGCGCGCTAAGGTGTTCTTGCTGCGAAAGGGCAGGCGTTGCGTGGGTTGACGCTGGCGATTGAGCCGGCGCACGGTTTTCTCCCGCAGATACAGTCGCAGATCGACGGTGGCCGTGAGCGTGCCGACGCGTAGCGTACACGCCAGATAGCAAAAGGCGTTCTTGAATACCGGTCGCTTGGGAGTGCTTTCGGCGTGGTCGTGAAACCAGGCGACCGGTTCCAGATGCCGGGTGTCCTTGTCTTTCTCGCCCAAGGAATCGTCGAGATTGAGGTAGAGGACTTTGGGCCACCCCAAGCCTTCGGCTTGCGCGATCACCCACGCCAACGGGTTGACCCGCAAGGCAGCCCGCACCCCCGCGGCGCGCCAAGGGCTGATTCGCAAAAAATCCGCTCGGTTGGAAGCGTCGGGTGCTTCGATAAATTGCCGCTGCAACGCCACTAAGGTCTTTTCGTCTTCGCAGGTCAGCAGCGCGTCGGCCATATTCAGAATGTGCTGCCGCTGCGGTTTGGAAAAGTTGATATGCAAGTCGTCGAGAAAGCATGCTAATTGCGGAGAGTTGTGTAAAATATGAGTGAGCATGGGAGGTCCTCCTGTTGGAACAGGTAGTTGGCGCTTTAGCCATTCTACTCAGGAGACTTCCCATGTTCAGCCTTCTCATTTTTCGCCAGAGTCCAGTACTTAAAGGTCTCGTCGTGAGCGCACCATCGGGCCAGATCGGACCGCCTCGTACGCCGGGCGCCGAAGAACTGGCCCGGTTGGACGCACACTACCGCCAGATGCTGATCGACTCCTTCAAGAATCTGGACTTCAAAGGGCTGACCACCAGCGCGCGCCCGATGCTGCTGCCGCTTGAGAGAGTGTACGTGCAACTGCGGGCAGTGGCCGAAGTGCCCGAGGCCGCCGACGAGTTCACGCCCGAGGAGCGGCGCGTGCTCCGGCATCTGGAAGAGCGCGAACGAGAAGGGCGCGACGACAAGCAACGCGACGCCGAAGCGCGCGAACTGTATTTGAGGCTCGACGCCGCGCAGCGCGAACGCTGGTCGCGCGAACGGCTGGAACGCTTCTCCATCGCCGAGTCGCTCAAAAACGCCGAACGGCGCGGGTTGGTGATCCTCGGCGACCCGGGCAGCGGCAAGACCACCCTGCTGCATTTCGCGGCGCTCGTGTTTGCGCAGGGACCGGAGACCGTGGCCAAACACTTGGGCGTCACCGGCGGCGAGGCCGACCGCCTGCCCATCTTCGCGCCGCTGGCGTTCTACGACGACATGCTCACGCGCGTGAACCCCGATCTGACCATCGGCGAATTCCTTGGGCTGTATTACGAAAAGCGTTGTGAGATGACCGGCCTCGCCCCGCTGTTTCAGCGCGCAATTGACTCTGGACGGGCGTTGGTGCTGCTGGACGGCCTGGACGAAGTGATCGAAGAGGACAGCCGTAAGTTTGTGGCCGGGCAGGCGAGCGCGTTCATTCGCCGGGTGATTGCCCGAGGCAACCGCGTGCTGCTTACCAGCCGCATTTACGGCTACCGGGCCGCGCCGCTGTCGGTGGACCTCCCGCACGTGACCGTGCTCGACTTCCGCCGTGAGGAGATTGAACTCTTTGCCCGCCAGTGGAACGAAGTGATGGCCGAATGGGAATACGGCGACCGACCGCCAGAGCAAAGGCAGAGGCTGGCGCAAGAGAGCGAGCGTAATTTGCTGGAAGAGATCCGCAGCAACCCGGGCGTGGCGGCAAAACTGGACGCGTTGCTGGCGAAAGAGAGAGACCCGCAAGTGCTGGACAGCCTGTTCAACGCCCTGCAATCGCTGGCCTCTGCGCCGGCCGAACGGTAGAAGGCGGCGGCATCCGGCGCGGACCGGGCGGACGACCGCGTGGAAAGCGCCGGGGCGGCGTGTGACGACCCCCAATCACAGCGATGGCCCAATCCTCCTCCTCACCCGCATCACCCCAATGGGGATCGCTCGCCAAATTCCTGGTGGCGTTGGTCTTTGCGGCGCTCTTGGGCTGGTTGCTCGACCGCTTTCGACAATTGATCCCGCCGCTGGGCCTGGCCTTCATCCTGGCCTATCTGCTGAACCCGATTGTGGAGTGGTTGACGACCCGCACCCGGCTGAAGTGGGGGGTGGCCGTCACGCTGGTGTATCTGGTGTTGGTGTTGTTGCTGGTCGCCGTGCTGACCGTGGCCGGCATTGCCATCGGGCAGCAAATCAAAGGCCTCTACGATGCAGTCGTCGAAATCCTCCCCGACCTGCCCGTGCGCGTGCAAAACCTGCTCAGCCAGCCCGTTCATCTTGGGCCGTTCACGCTGGATTTCTCGCGCCCCATTGCCATCGGGCCTTTCAGCCTGGATTTTTCGACGTTTGACCTCCAGCCGCTTTACGATCAACTCCTGTCGGTCATCCAGCCCGCGCTCCAGCAGACCGGCACGC
This sequence comes from Anaerolineales bacterium, assembly GCA_035291605.1. Lineage (GTDB taxonomy): Bacteria > Chloroflexota > Anaerolineae > Anaerolineales > UBA6663 > DATDRS01. The sequence continues at coordinate 3,922 of DATDRS010000509.1, forward strand.
TGGTCGGCTCGCTGGCTTCTGGCACAGCCACCGCGCTGGGCTGGTTTCTGTTCATTCTGATTGTTTCCTATTACCTGCTGCACGATTTGAAGAGCCTCCTGCCTTCCATGGAGCAGGTCGTTCCGGAGGGCTACGCCTCCGACGTGCGGCGGCTGGCCATGGAACTCGGCCCCCTCTGGAACGCATTCCTGCGCGGGCAAGTGACGCTCGCGTTGGTGATGGGTTCGGTGGTGGGCATCACCCTGGCCGTGTTGGGCGTGCGCTATGCGCTGGTGCTGGGTTTGCTGGCCGGGTTGCTGGAGTTTATCCCCATCGTCGGCCCGTTCATCGCCGGGACGGTAGCGGTGTTGGTGGCCCTCTTCCAGCCCATGAACTGGATGGGACTATCGCCCATTTACTTTGCGCTGTTGATCCTTGGGGTGCAGATCCTTCTGCAACAACTGGAAAACAACTTTCTGGTCCCGCGCATCATCGGCGGCAGCCTGAACTTGCATCCCATCATCATCCTCGTCGGCGCGATCGTCGGGGCGAGCCTGGCGGGCATCACCGGCCTGCTGCTCTCCGCGCCCGTCATCGCCAGCCTGCGGCTCTTCGGAGGCTACGTCTATCGCAAAATGCTCGACCGCGATCCCTGGCCCAACCCGCCGCCCTCCCCCACGTCGCCGCCGAAATTCGAATGGCCGCGCTGGCTCAGAGCGATCCGTCCAAAGCGCAGAGACCAGCGTCCGCAGCCCGACCCCTCCGGAGGGCTTCGCAGCGTCGAGGATCGGACCTCAGAGGGGCGCTTCGCAGAGTCCGAAGCCCAAAGTCAGAAACCCGAGGAGCAGAGTTCGTCAGGCACTGGATAGGCCTTCCTCCTGGCCAATGGGGAGCGCCAGAAGTTTGGTATCATGCACCTGACAACTATGAGTGCCAGCCCTGCCTTCCATGTTCGCGATATCCCCGTCCACGGCGATGTGATCCTCTCGCCAATGGATGGCTACTCCGACCTCCCCTTCCGGCTCATCTGCCGCGAGTTGGGGTCGGCCATGTCCTATACTGAGTTTGTCAATGTGGACGAACTGCAGAGCCGCAAACCGGCGGTGAAGGCCTGGCAGAAACTGAAGTACGCCCTCACCGAGCGCCCGATGACGTTCCAGATTTACGGACACGACGAAGACCGGCTGATCGAGACGGCCCACCGGCTGCAAGACCTGGGGCCGGACATCATTGACATCAACATGGGCTGCTACGTCAAAGGCATCGCCGAGCGCGGCGCGG
>DATDRS010000510.1:0-19356 GCA_035291605.1 Anaerolineales bacterium
CGAGCCTCGGCGCCGAGGTCACTTTGTTGCGCGCCGTCCACACGGCGGCGTCGGAGGCCGTTGAGCAGTTGGACCAGATCGAGAAGGGGTTGGGCCAGCGCGTTGTGGAAGACATGCGCGAGGCAGCCGGACGGTATTTGCGTGGCCTGGCCGAAAAGCATCGCCGCGCCGGACTGGCGCTCAAGACGGCCGTGGTGGACGAGCCGGCCGCGGCGAGCATCCTGGATTACACTGAGATGCACGCCGTGGATCTGATTGCGATGTCCACGCACGGGCGCACGGGCATCCCCCGTTGGATCTACGGGAGCGTCACCGAGAAAGTGCTGCACGGCGACTCTCACTCGATGCTGATTATCCGTCCCCAGGGCGGATCCTGAGCGACAGGCGTTAAGATTGTTTTTTGTTATCTCACCTTAACCGGGATGAGCAGGACGGGGGCGATGGCGGCGCGCAGAACGGCCTCGGCCACGCTGCCATAGATGAGCCGGCCGAGGCCGGCGCGTCCGTGCGTGGACATCACAATTACGCCCGCCCCGAGCCGTTTGGCCGTCTCGACGATCATCTCGGCGGGGGTGCCGGGCACGGCTTCACTGCGGATCCGGACGCGCTTGCTGCGCCACTGCGCTTCAATGCTCTTCAGGTAGGCTTCCGCCTCCTCGAGGCCGTGCTTCTCGATCGCCTCACGGATGTCGTAATACGTCACGCCCATGCCCGCCGCCACCGCGGCTTCCTCCACCATGACCACGCGCAGCAAAATCACCTCGCCCTCAAAGGCTTGCGCCAGATCAAACGCCGGCTCCAAAGCCTCTTCGGCCAGCCGGGAACCATCCAGCGTGACGATGATCTTCTCAAACATAGCCTCGGCCTCCCGTCGGAGCGGATGGCGCTGGGGGACGATTGGCACTGTGGAAGCAGGTCCTATCCGCGACCGACGCATACGAGCAGGTTGCACCCGCAACAAGCTCTTGACTCACATCCTAATTTGAGCGTCACCGCGCCAAAAGTGTTGGATGTCATCGGGCCAGCGGAAGAATTGCATAGGACGAAAATCAGCCTAATCCAGTGGACAAATGACACTATCTCCGTCTGGGAAGAGGGCCTACACTTGGATTGCGAAAGGAGACTATCCGCATGACAACCCCCTGGTCTCATCGTTATGCCTACCGCACCAAAACTCTGACCAGTTCTACCATCCGTGAATTGCTCAAACTCACCCAGCGCCCCGAGGTGATCTCCTTTGCGGGCGGCCTGCCCGCGCCCGAACTGTTCCCGATCGGAGAATTCCAGCAGGCCTGCCAGCGTGTGCTCGACGAAAACGGCGGGGCCGCCCTGCAATACAGCACCACCGAGGGCTATCTCCCCCTGCGCGAGATGATCGCGCGTCACAGCGTGCGTTACGGCCTCGCCGCGAAACCGGAGAACGTGCTGATCACCTCCGGCTCGCAGCAGGCGCTCGATCTCATCGCCAAACTGCTCATCAATCGCGGCGACCGCGCGCTCGTCGAAGCCCCAACGTACCTCGGCGCGCTGCAAGCCTTCAACGTCTACGGCGCGGAGTACGTGAGCGTCCCCACCGACGACGACGGACTGAGGACCGACCAGCTGGACGAAGCCCTCCGCTCCGGACCCAAGTTCATGTACATCCTGCCGAACTTCCAGAATCCCTCGGGAGTCACGCTCGCCCTCGAACGCCGCAAGACGCTCGTCGCGCTGGCCGACAAATACGGCGTGCCCATCGTTGAGGACGACCCCTATGGCCAGCTGCGCTACGAGGGCGAGCACCTGCCGCCGCTGCTGGTGCTCGACCGCGAGACGCGCGGCATCCGGCGCGACAACGGCTATCACCTCGGCAACGTGATTTACCTCAGCACCTTTTCCAAGACGCTGGCGCCCGGCCTGCGCCTCGGCTGGATCGTCGCCCCGCCGGACGTGATCGCCCGACTGGTGCAGCTCAAACAGGGCGCCGATCTGCACACCAGCACCTTCACGCAGATGGTGGCCTACGAGGTTGCACGCGGCGGGTTCCTCGATCAACACATCCGCCGCTTGCGCGACGTCTATCGCGAACGGCGCGGCGTGATGCTCGAAGCGCTGGAAGAATGTTTCCCTCCCGCCTCGGGCGTCACCTGGACCAGGCCGCAGGGCGGGCTGTTCCTGTGGCTGCGCCTGCCCGAGGGGATGGACTCCCACCGGTTGCTGGAGGCCGCCCTGCGCCGGGACGTCGCCTTCGTCCCCGGCAGTTCCTTCTTCGCGAACGACGCCGAGGGCCGCCGGTATATGCGCCTGAACTTTTCCAACGCCCAACCCGACCTGATCCGTGAAGGCATTCGCCGCCTGGCCGCCGCCACGCTGGAACAACTGCGGGAACCGGCATCGCCGTAGGGGCAGGCCTGTGCGCCTGCCCGCGTGCCTGCCCGCGTGCCTGCCCGCCCACTTGATCTATGGACGATCCTCGCCTCCCGAGCTCCGCGCCATGCGCGCCAAAGCCTTGCAGGGCGGCGGCGCAGAACGCCTCGCCAGACAACGCGCCAGGGGCAAGCTGACCGCTCACGAGCGGCTTGACCTCCTGCTCGACCCCGGCACGTTCAACGAACTCGAACCCTTCATCACCCACGCCCCGCCGCGCAAACATGGCAATATTCCGGTATAGTTGGGCCAAACCTGACGACCGGAGGACCACAATGGGAAACCTGAGTCCACGTGAGCGTGTCCGCCTGTCCCTGCGGCATGAGGAACCCGATCGGGTCCCGACCGATTTCCTGGCGACGCCCGAGGTCTGGAACAAGCTCATCGCGCGTCTCCAGCCGGATACGAGCGGCATCACGCCGGGCGAGTTCATCGAACCGGCGCGCGAGGCCATCCTGCGGCATTTTGAAATTGACTGCCGGGTCTTGTCATACGACATGTTCTGCCAGCCGCCGGAGGCGGCCATGCACGACGGCGCGGTAGTGGACTGGTGGGGCACACTCAACCGCTCCACGCCCAACCGCATGTGGCGCCAGCGCAACCCCGACGGCACGCTTCACGACATCTGGGGCGCGCACAGCCAGCGGACCGAGCACGCCTTCGGCGCGTACGAGGAGTTTGCCTCGTGGCCGCTGCAAAACGCAACCTCGGTCGAAGACCTGAAGCGTCACCCCTGGCCCACGCCCGATTGGTGGGATTTCTCGCCCTTGCCGGAAATCATGCCGGAACTGGACAAGCACCGGCCGTATCACATCCGCTTCCGCATCGGCTCGGTGTTCGAGATCGCCTGGCAGCTGCGGGGGATGGCGGAGTTCCTCATGGACCTCGCCGGCCAACCCGAAATCCCACTCTATATCATGGACCGGCTGACCGAGGTGTACGTGGAGAACACGCGGCGGATGCTGGAGCTGGCCGGCGACCGGCTGGACATGGTGTACTTCTACGACGACGTGGCGACGCAGAACTCGCTGATGATCTCGAAGAAGATGTGGCGCGATTACGTGCGCCCGCGTCACAAGCAGCTGGTTGACCTCGCCCACCAATACGGCAAGCCCGTCATGTACCACTGCGACGGCGCGGTGTACCCGCTCATCCCCGATTTGATTGAGTTAGGCATCGACGTGCTGAACCCTATCCAACCGGACGCCAAGGGCATGGATGCCCGCCAGCTCAAAGACGAGTTCGGCGCAGAACTGACCTTCCACGGCGGCATAGACATCATCCAGACCCTGCCGCGCGGGACGCCCGCCGAGGTTGCCGCCGAAGTCCGCGAGCGCGTGAACGTGCTGGGCCAGGGCGGCGGCTATATCTTGTGCAGTTCGCACCACATCCAGCCCGACACGCCGATTGAGAACATCCTGACCATGTACGACCCGGCGCTGAGGGTGCGATCAACGAAGTGAACGAATGAACACGGAAATTTATCTGCTGACTGCTGCCATGCTATTCGCAGCCTGTGCCACGCCCGTGGGCGAAGGGCGCCTCACGCCCACGGCTTTACCCGCCCGCACTTTTGACCCATTAGCCAGGGATACTGCTGCTCCTGCGCACACATCATCTCCAACACAGGAGCTGACCTCGACTGCCCCTCCGCCTCACACACCGATCCCTGAGGCAAAACCGACTTTCACCCTTCCGTCGGATATTTACCCGTCGCCCGTCCCACTCTCGGGCCAGGCAGCCTGGCTGGATGGTCAACTGTGCCCCAACCCGGCGGGCCTGGAAAGAGCAGATGAGTTACCTCTTGAGACAGCCCGCGAAATCATCATGGCCTATTTCTCTGGCGGCTCGGACACGGCACGCCGCGTGAGCGACCCGGCCCACTGGGGTTCCATGTTCAATACTGCATTGTCCAGTGAGCAGTTGAAACCGGATTGGTTTGAGACACCACAACCCGCGCGCGCCGCGCCTTACGCAGGGATGGTGGAAGCGCAGTGCGGGCAGGAAGTGTTGGGTGTGTCGTGGTGGGTTGTCTACTGCTACGCGCCGTGCAATCAACCAAATCGTTCGGCTTCCCTCGCCAATGATTTCTTCCTGATCAATCGGACGGGTCACTGGCTGGTGTGGTTCATGTACCCGTGAGGGAGGTCAGCCAAGTGACTCTTCGAAACTATCTTGGGTTACTGGTCGTCGCCTTCGTGCCCCTGGCCTGCGCCACGCCAGTCAATGAAGTGCCCTCCACGCCAACTATTCCTCCCACCACAGGGTGTGAGCAGTTGCCAACGACGACACCGGGAGATACTGGTTTATCCATCATGCCCACAGCAGAATCGGCTAGCAGGTGTGGCAGCCAACCTGTCACAGCCACCATTGCTCTGTCTCCTCTCGCCACGCCCACGCCAGCGGTGGTCAATACCGGCTGGCTCGCTTTCGTTTCGGAACGTGATGGATACCCAGTGCTCTATGCGGTGAAATCGGATGGCTCAGGGTTGACGAAGCTGATAGACAGCCTAACCGGGATAGGTCACCCGAGTTGGTCACCGGATGGGAAGAAGATTGCATTCCACGCTTATTCTCCCAACGACGGGGCCTGGGACATCTTCGTCATGAACTCAGACGGCTCAGGGCTGATCAATCTCACCCGCCATCCGGCGGCGGATTTCGACCCGGCCTGGTCGCCAGATGGCCAGCGCATTGCATTTGTTTCCAGCCACGACGCCCAAGCAGAAATCTACGTGATGAACGCCGACGGATCTGCTCAGACCCGGTTGACGCGCAACAACATCTGGCAGAGTGACCCCGCGTGGTCACCGGATGGAAGGCACATTGCTTTCCACGCCGAAGAGGACGGGGACCCCGACATCTACCTCATCAATGCCGATGGCACCGGGCAAACACAATTGACGGAGGACCCTGCGGGCGACAGTTCGCCGGCATGGTCGCCTGATGACACAAAAATCACCTTTGTCTCTGATCGGGATAGCGACGGCGACATCTTTGTGATGAACGCAGATGGCTCCAATCCTGTCAACCTGACCCAAGACAGCGCCTGGGACCTCGCCCCCGCCTGGTCCCCGGATGCGCGCAAGATTGCGTTTGTCAAACTCCTCTCGGATGGCAGCGGCGGAATTTTTCTGATGGGTGCAGATGGCTCAGATCAAATCAAGCTGGCGAACACATTGGAGGGTGATCGTTACCCCGTATGGTATCCAGCCGTTGATCCGGGCCTCGCGATCACCCTGTCGTTTGGCCCAACGGTTACCGCCCCGCCGCCGACGGCTGAAGTGCTGGCTCAACCCGGCGACGAGAAGCGCGCCCAGGAGGCGTTGTTGAACTTCTTTGAGTTTCTCCACAACGAGCAATACGCAGAGGCGGCCCAACTCTACGGGGGCGATTACACCAACGTGATCAACAACAATCCCACTCTCGACCCGCAAGATCAAACCGCCTTATTGAGAAACGCCTGCACGTATCACCTTCAATGCCTACGGGTCAAGAACGTTGTCAAGGTGGAACGTATCTCGCCAGGTGAGTATCAGTTCACAGTGGAATTTGTGAACAACGCTGGTGTGCTCTTCGTCCTCGGGCCGTGCTGCGGGGCGGATGCAACGCAGATGCCGCCCCAATCCCAGTTTGTCTACGCCGTGGTGAAGGGCGGCGACGGCAGGTTCCGCGTCATGGGCCTGCCGGTCTACGTCCCATGAACTGCCGATACGCCCAGATTACAGGCCAGACCTGACAGGTCTGCGGGAGATCGTGTCGTGGATTTTTCTCAACTTGTTACTGAACTGCTCAAAGGTTTCACCAACCTCACCCTTGGCAATCTGGTGATGATCGCCGTCGGCGGCGTCCTCATTGCGCTCGCCGTCGTCAAGGAATACGAGCCGGTGCTGCTCCTGCCGATCGGGTTGGGCTGCCTCCTCGCCAACATTCCGCTCACCGGCATGACCGAGGGCGACGGCTTATTTGCGGTGCTGTACCGCGCGGGCATCAGCACCGAACTCTTCCCCCTGCTCATTTTCATCGGCGTGGGCGCGATGATTGACTTCAGCCCTCTGCTCTTTCAACCCAAGATGGTCTTGCTGGGCGACGAGGACTACGGGAACTTCATCCTGATGCACGCGATGGGCGCGAACACCGCCGGGCAGTTGGGGAGCGTGATGGCGGGCGGGGTGCTGTTGGCGCTGGTGAGCGGCGTCGCGTAGCGCCGATTGAGGAACGCCGATGACGCCGAGGAGCGCTGATACACACCGATTTTTCTTGATGTGCGGCGAAAATCAGCGTCCCCTCCCCCTCGTTCCTGACAAAGTCTACTCTTTGCCGAAGAATGAGCGGCGGAGGACGCGGTAATTGATCTCACCCGCGCTAAACGTGCGCCCGGTCGTCAGGTTGTTGACGTGGACCAGCGCGGGTGAGTGCAGGTCCAGCGGAATCTGGTAAAAGTCTCGCCCCGCGTCCTCAAAGATTTCCAGGAAGGGCCGCCCATAGGCCCGCGAGGCCGACGACGTGACCCGCCTCACCATTTTCTCCACGGCTTCGTCGCTCGCCTCCACGTAGAGCGTGGCCCCCCCGCCATAGAGCAAAGCGTCGTTGATCCGCCCCATCGCAACAATTTCATCCTTGATCAAGGGAGGGATGACGCACCAACCCTGGGCGTATTTGACGGCGTTGATATCAAAGCCTTCTTCGGCCACACGGTGCAGCGTTTGCTCGACGATGCGCGCCGACACCTGAATGGCGCACACCAGGCTTGAGTTCGGCGCGACGAGGATGTAGAGGTTCTCCGGCCGCAGGTTGCACGCACGGGCAATCGTCTCGGCGGTCTCGGCGCGCACCGGCGCAGCCGTCTGGATGGCGACCACGCCCTCGTCGTGCTGATCCCGGTAGTCAATCCATTGCAGATAATGATCGGCGTTCAGGCGGTTCAACGCCCGCACCGGCCCGGCGGCGATCTGCGCGTCCGGAGTCCCTGGCGGCTCCAACTGCCACCCGGCGATCTGCGAGGCCACGCAGGCCTCTAGCGGCTTCTCCACCATCACACGGATCGCGGGCAGCATCACGTCATCTATCAGGAACGGCTCGAAACTCACCTCGCCCAGCCCGCCCAGCGTGATGAGCGTGTAGTATTTCCCGGCGAGCCACCCGCCCGGCGCGCGCTGGCCCATGTCAATCAGCGTCGCCCCGTTCGCGAGCCGCGAAACCTCGACGCCCAAGGCCTCCGGCGTTTCGAGGATGCGCCGCACGATTTTCATCGCTTCTCGGTTTACACTGACCATGGCAAGCAAGCCCCACGTATCCCGTATTGCGTGTTCTGTCAATGTCCGCTCCGCAATACGGAATACGGTTCTAAAGTCTCTCTGGTTTCAATAACACTTCCTGCAAATCCTGCAAAAACTTCGCCGCCGCTGCGCCGTCCACGAAGCGGTGGTCGTAGGTGAGGCTGAACCAGGCCAGGTCGCGGACGACGACCGAGCCATTCTCCACGACCGGGCGCGGCTGCACCCGGCCCACGAGCAGGATCGCGCCTTCGGGTGGGCGCGGGAGCGGGAAGCCGCCATCCACGCCGAACATGCCCAGGTTGCTCACGGTGAACGTGCCGCCCTCAATGTCGGCGTAATTCAATTTGCCCGACCGGGCGCGCGCCGCGAGATCGGCGGCGGCGGCGGACAACTCGGCCAGCGATTTCTTGTCCGCGTCATGCATCACGGCGACGATCAGACCGTCGGGCACGGCCACCGCCATGCCGAGGTTGACCGGCGCATAGACCAGAATCTTCTCGTCCACCAGTTCGGCGTTGAGCAGAGGATGGCGTGGGAGGGTGCGGGCGACGGCGGCGAGGAGGTAGGTGTTGACCGAGAACCGCCCCTCGCCGGCCGCCTGCCGCGCGGCCTGCACCGCCGACAGGTCCATCTGGCGCGTCACCTGGCTCAACGCCGCCCGTTGCACCGAGTCGCGCATCGTCTGCGCCATCACACGCCGCACCCGTCCCAGCGGGATTGTTTCTTTGATCGCCAGTCCGCGAGGAGAAGAGACGTCACTGCTCATGCTGCATTCGCCCAATCACGCCATCCCCAGCGTCGCCTCGACCATCCCCCGATACCCCCGCGCGGCGGCGAACAAGTCATTCAAGTTGAGACGCTCGTCCACCACATGCGCGTCTCCCTCCGCCGCCGGGCCGAAACCCACGGTGGGGACTCCGGCGACGCCTGCGCTGTAGGCCGCATTAGTGCAAAAGCGATACGCGCCGATCCTGGGCGACAATCCCGCCGCCCGCAAGCCCCTCAGCGCGCTCTGCACAAAGGGATGTTCTTCAGGGAAAGCCCACGCCGGGAAGAACTTAGGGCCGCGCAGCATGGCGCCCGTGTAAGTCTGATGCTCGCCGTCGGCGATGATCGCGTTGAGTTGAACCTCGGCGACTTCAGGCAAAGACTTGATCGCATTTAGAACCCCGTCGTGCGTCTCGCCGGGGAGCAGGCGCCGGTCGTACGTCACACGGCAGCGGCTGGGGATGACCGAATAGGCGGGATACGGGTCCGAGATGATGTCGGTGAGCGCGAGCAAGGCCGGGCCGAGCAGGGGGTCGCTCGGCAGAGGCAAACGCTCGACCGCGTTAACCACCGCCATCATCTTGTGCACCGCATTCACGCCGAGGTGCGGCGAGGACGAGTGTGCGGGCCTGCCGATCGTTTCCAGGTGAATCTCCGCGCGGCCCCGCCCGCCCCGGTTGAGGTTCAACTCCGTCGCCTCGCCGATGACGACGTAATCGGGGCGGACTGCTTCCATCACCGCTTTCAGGCTCACGCCCTCCATCACTTCCTCCATCACCGTCGCGCTCACCGCGGCGCGCCCGGCGAGGCGCGCGCGGTCAACCGAGGCCGCGCCATGGATCATCGCCGCGAGCGCGCCCTTCATGTCTGCCGAGCCGCGCCCGTAGAGATCATCGCCGACGATCTCCGCGCCGAAGGGATCACGCATCCATTGTGAGCCAGGGGCTACGCCGACTGTGTCGCAGTGCGCGTCGAGCAAAATCGTCTGGCCGGGTTTTGCGCCCTCGATCACGCCGATGGCGCTGCCGTTCGCGTCTGCCCAGGCCTGGTCGAAGCCCAGCGCGCGCATCTCGGCCAGGATCAATTCGACGACGTTGCGCTCCTCGCCGCTGAGGCCGCGCTCGCGGACGAGGGATTGAGTGAAAGTGACAAGGCGTTGGGTGTCCATTGCGATCCAATTAAGTGCGTCGCACATGCTAAACCAGCCGGTATTGCAATGCCTTCCCCGCCAGCACTGCGATCAAGTTGTTGTAATCGTCCTCACGTTCGTTACGGTGCGCGGCAATCGTCCCCGATCCGATGTGCGGGGTCAGAATGAGATTCTTCGCAGGGTCACGCGCCAGTTCCAGAAGCGGATCGTCCGGGCGGAGAGGCTCCCACGTGTAGGTATCGAGGGCTGCGCCGCCCAAATGACCGGCTCTCAACGACTCAATCAGGGCCGCCTCGTTCACCACGGCGCCCGAACCGCAGTGTGCGAAGAAGGCGCCGGGTTTCATCGCCGCAAAAAACGCGGCGTCGAGCGACTGATCAGCCTCGCGGGAGTAGGGTAACAACGAGCACACGAAGTCGCTCTGCTGGAGAAGTTCGTCCCGCGACGCATAGGTGAGATTGAGTTCCGCCTCGGCCTGCGGCGGGAGGGGATGGCGCTTGTTGTAGAGCACCCGGCTCTCAAAGCCTTTCAACCGGCGCGCCAGCTCAACGCCGATCTCCCCAAAACCCAGAATGCCCACCGTACTGCGCCAGAGCGCGCCCATGTTCTGCCGCCCTGACCAGTTATAGGCAAAGTGGTCTTCGTCGCCGCGCTCCGGCTTCTGCCCCCAATCGGCGGCATCCGATGTGATCTTCATCATCTCGCGGATGCGGCGCGCCATCCCGATCATCTGCATCATCATATGCTCGGCCACCAGCACGCACGTTTTCACCGGCCAGTAACAGACCGGGATGCCCGCGCGCTTCGCGGCCTCCGTGTCAATGTCCCACACTTGGGAGCCGAGGCGCTGGATGAGTTTCAGGTTTTTGCCCGCCGCGACGATCTCGGCGTCAATCACGCCCGCGCGCTCGCTGATGAAGAATTCCATCTCCGGCAGCAGCGCGCTAATTTCTTTTTTGTCGGTCGCGCGGCGCATGACGATTTCGAGGTCGGCGGGCGCCGCGTCGAGGGCCGCCTGCTGGTGGCGCTGTCCGCGCTGAGTGGTGAAGAGGGTTTTGTGTTTGGTCATCGTCAGTTTATTCCCAATCTACATCGCCGCTTCCAGCACTGCGCGGCACTCCGCAGCGCCGGCTTCTCGGAGGTTGTTGCCGATCATCGCCATGCGCATGGCCTCCTCGGCCATGGCGTCGAGGGTCGAGCCGTCCACGCCAAGCGCGCGCAAGTTGGTCGGTAGGCCGAGGCTGGCGACAAACTCCCGCATCCAGCCCGCGAGGACGTCCGGCCGGGCCACGGCCGGCAAGCCTACCGCCTCGCGCAGGGGAAGCCAGCGGTCGGCGGGAATCGCCTCGGCGTTGAAAGCCATCCCTGCCGGGAGGAGCACGGCGTTGCCCAGGCCGTGATGGACTTTGTGATGAGCGGTAAGCGGGCCGCACAGCGCGTGACACAAGCCCAGCCCGGACTGATCCATGGCAATGCCCGCCCAAGCCGCCGCCTGCGCCATCTCGCGCCGGGCCTGCAAGTCATCGCCGTGATGCGTCGCCTGCGGCAGCCAGCGCACGATTGCTTTCAGCGCAGCCAGCGCCAACAGATCCATGCTCGGGTTGGCGCGGCGGCCCAGGTATGCCTCGACCGCGTGAGTCAGCGCATCCATGCCGGTGGCGGCGGTGAGCGCGGGGGGCAGTGACAGCGCAAGGCGCGCATCCACAATCGCTACGCGCGGGAACAACGTCGGATGGACCAGGCCTTTCTTGAATCCCGCCCGGTCGCCGATGACGGCCACGTGCGTCACTTCGCTGCCTGTCCCGGCGGTCGTCGGGATGGCGATAACGGGGAGCGACTCTTTAGCGACCGGGGCGCGGCCCCACTGGAAACTTTCCCAGTCGTCGCTCGCATGCGCCAGCAGCAGGCCCACGGCCTTAGCCACGTCAATCGCCGAGCCGCCGCCAACGGCGATGACCGCGACCGGGGCAATCGTTTGAGCAGCCCGAACCGCCGCGCGGACATCTTCGACGCCGGGGTTGGAAAGGATGTTCGTGAACAGTCCCTGCGCGCGGCCCGCCGCGCGCAGGGCGTCAATCAGCGGCCCGGCGATGCCGGCCAGCACGATGCCCGGATCGCTGACGACGAAGACGCGGCCCGACGGGAACGCGCTGAGTTCTCGGTTCAGGTCAGCGCCGGCGTCGTCGGAGAAGATCAACTTGGTGAGACAACGAACCGTGTAACCCACCGTTTCACGTCCACTCGATGTGCTTCAGCGGTTGCAAGGCCTCAATCCGCCTTGTCAGCCGCTCGACTTCCGGGCCGAACCTGGCATGGAGCGACGGCGCGCGCCACTGGCGCAGATTGCTCTCGACGAGCATGAGCGAGGCGCGTGCCGTCGCCGCCAACAGATGCAGAGCAAATTCCATGTCGTCGCGGACTTGCTCGATCACCCGGGGGCGGAACTGCTGCAATATCTCCGCGCCCTCGCAGGCGAGGCCGGCGATCTCCATCGGGCCGCTGATCAGAATCGCCTGCCCTTCTTCTTCGCGGCCCTGCTCGCGCAGCTCAAGCCACTGGTTCAGCGCGGTCAGATCGTCGTCGGCCCACTGCGCGAGGGCCAGGACGATGGCCGAGAGCCGCTCGGCGCTGCCCGACGAGATACTGACGCACGCCTGGCCGAGCGAGGCGGCTGCCGCGCCCGCCAGGCAAATAGTGAATCCGGCATTGGCGTGCGCGCTGTGGCGGATCTCGTCGAGCGCGGCGCGGATGAATTGGTGAGTGGAGGCCGTCATAAATATGTCCCTCGCTTCTCTCCCGCCATCATCAGCCCCAGCGCTTCCTCCGTCACCTCGCCGGGGCGGACGATGCCCATGATCTCGCCGCGGTGCAGCACGGCGATGCGGTCGCTGAGGGAGAGAATCTCTTCGAGTTCCGTCGAGACGTAGAGGATGGCCGCGCCGCGCGCGCGCTGCTCGAGCATGCGCCGCTCGACAAATTCGGTCGCGCCTACGTCGAGGCCGCGCGTGGGCTGGGCGGCCAGGATCAAGTCCGGCTCGCGTGAGAGTTCACGGGCGAGGATCACTTTCTGCTGGTTGCCGCCGGAGAGCGCGCGCGCTTTCACGTCGGGGTGCGGGACGCGAATGTCAAATTCCTTGATCAGGCGCTCGGCGTTCCGGCGGATGGCGTCGAGGAAAAGAAAACCGTAGCGGGCGAAAGGCAGGCGGGTAAACAGGCGGGCCACGAGGTTCTCACCCACCGAAAAGTCCAGCACCAGCCCGACCTTCTGCCGGTCTTCGGGAATGTGCGCGACGTTGAAGGCGTGTCCCTGGTCGGCCGGATAGCCGTAGAGCGCGGTCTGCCCATTGATGTGGATTTGCCCGCCCGCCGCCGGGCGCAGGCCCGCAACCGCCTCGACCAGTTCGCGCTGCCCGTTCCCGTCCACGCCGGCCACGCCGAGGACTTCGTTCCGATGCACGTCGAAGGACACGTCCTGGATGGCGGATTGGCCCCGGTCATTCATCACCCGCAAACGCTGTACCCGCAGGACGGGTTCGCCGGGCGTAACCGGGGGTTTGTCGAGCCGGAAGAGGACGTCGCGCCCGACCATCATCCGTGCGAGCGCGGCCTTGTCCGTCCTGGCAGTCTCGACGGTGCTCACCACCCGCCCATCCCGCAAGACGGTCACGCGGTCGCTGATCTCCATCACCTCGTCCAGTTTGTGGCTGATGAAGATGACCGCGTGCCCCTCGCTCTTGAGGCGGCGCAGGATGTTGAAGAGTTCGTGAATCTCCTGCGGCGTCAGGACGGCGGTCGGCTCGTCGAGGATCAACAGGTCGGCCTTGCGGTAGAGGGCCTTGATGATCTCGACGCGCTGCTGCATTCCCACCGAAAGCTGCCAGACGAGGGCGGAAGGATCAACCTCCAGCCCATAGGCCTGTGAGAGGCGCGTGATCTCGCGGCTGGCGGGGCCGAGGTCAAGCAGCGGCTCGCGCGGCGAGCGCATCCCAAGGACGATGTTTTCGGCGACGGTGAGCGGCGGGATGAGCATGAAATGCTGGTGCACCATCCCGACGCCGAGCGCAATCGCGTGCCGGCTGCTGTGCAGATGGACTTCCTGGCCCCGCAGGAGGATACGCCCGGAGTCGGGCCGGTGCAAACCGTAGAGGATGTTGACGAGCGTGGTCTTGCCCGCGCCGTTCTCGCCGAGCAGCGCGTGAATCTCTCTGGCGCTCACTTCCAACGTGACGCGGTCGTTGGCAACGACGCCAGGGAAAGTTTTTGTAATTTCTTCGACTCTAAGGAAAGGAGCCATACGGACCCGCCGATCATTGAGCAATGACACGGTGACCAGGTGACCGTCACCTTGTCACCAAGTCACCTGGTCACGCCTCCCCCGGCGCATACGGCGCGCCGCTCGCCGCCGGGCTTTGGGAGCGCCCCGCGCCGAAGAGGGCCAGCAGGGTGACGACGTAGGGCAGCATGACGAGAAACTGATAGGGGATAGGAGCGCCGAAAGCCTGAATGCGCAATTGCAGCGCGTCGGCAAATCCGAACAGCAGGGAGGCCAGCATCGTCCCCAGCGGCGTCCAGCGGCCAAAGATGATCGCCGAAAACGCGATGAACCCGCGCCCGGCAGTCATCCCCTCTTGAAACGTGTTGAGGTAGCCCACCGACAACAACGCGCCGCCGACGCCGGCCATAAACCCGCTCCACAGCAGGGTGAGATAGCGCACCTGAATCACGTTGATCCCCACCGTCTCGGCGGCGCGCGGGTGCTCGCCCACTGCGCGGATCGCCAGCCCCCAGGTGGTCCGGTAAAAAATGAAAGCGACCACGCCGACGAGGATGAAGACGAGATAAACCAGCGGCAGATGGCGGAACAAGACCGGCCCGAGGCCGGGCAGGTCGCCGAGGCCGGGGATATTCCAGATGGGGATGGTCGGCGCAGCGTTTTGTCCGGAGCTGAGTCCGACCACCGCTCGCAGAGCCACACCGGTCAGGCCCAGCATGAGGATGTTCAGCCCCACCGCCGACACAATCTGATTGGCGCGGAAGGTCACGGCGACGACCGCGAATAGCAGCGCCGTCACCAGGCCGGCGAGCGCGCCCGCCAGCAGCCCCAGCCACGGGCTGCCGGTCTTCAAGGCGACGAGGTATGCCGTGAGCGCGCCGCCGAGCATCAGGCCTTCGAGGCCGATGTTGAGCACGCCCGCCCGCTCGCACATCAACCCGCCAAGCGCGGCGAACAGCAGCGGCGTCGTCAGGCGCAGCGTGGCGTAGATCAGGTCACTCGACCACAACAACTGAAGCAGCGTCTCGAGCATCCACCGCCTCCGGTTTCGGCGGGGCCACCCGGCGCACGCGATACCCCTGGATCGCCGCGCCCGCCACCATGAACATGACCGTCAGGCCCTGAATGACGTAGACGACGACGACCGGCAGGCCGACCGCGGTCTGCATCGAGTTCGCCCCGGTGCGCAAAGCCCCGAAGAACAGCGCCGCCAGCAGCGTCCCCACGGGATGCAACTGCCCCACGAGGGCCACGGCAATCGCGTCGAACCCCCATCCCGGCGAAAAGCCCTCCAGCAAGCGGTATTGCACTCCCGTGATTTCCACGGCGCCCGCCAGGCCAGCCAGCGCGCCGCTCAGCGCCAGCGAGATCACGGTAATGCGCGTCACTTTGATGCCCGCATAGCGCGCGGCCTCGGCGTTGTAGCCGACCATGCGCAATTGGTAGCCGAGCGTGGTGTGAAAGAGCAGGATGTACACGACCGCCGCCATCGCCAACGCGATGACCAGGCCCAGATGCAGGTCGGTCTTCGGCAGGATGACCGGCAGTTTCGCGGTGTCGGCGACGGCGCGCGTCTGGAAGTTCCAGCCCGATTCGCGCATCGGGCCGTGCACCAGGTAACTGATGAAGGCGATGGCGATGTAGTTCATGAAGATCGTGACGACGACTTCGTTGAAGCCGCGCGTGGCCTTGAGATAGCCGGCGATGGCGCTCCACAGCAAGCCGCCGAACATGCCCCAGAGCAAGGCGGCGACGAGATGGAGGCCCGCCGGCAGCGGGAGGTTGATCCCGGCCCACACGGCGAACAACGCCCCCATGTAAATTTGCCCCTCCGCGCCGATGTTGAACACGCTTGCGCGGAACGACAGCACAATTGCCAGGCCGGTCAGCATCAGCGGGATGGACTTGACCAGCGTGGTCGAAATTAAGCCCCGGTTGCCGACCGCGCCCCGGAACAATGCGCTATAGGCCTTCACCGGGTCCGCGCCCGCCCCGGCGATGACCGCGCTGCCGAGCAGGAACGCGACGATCAGCGCCCACAGCGGCATTCCCCAGATCAATACCTGACTCAGGGTGAGGCCGCGCAGCCAGCGTTGGAGTTTGCCGAGTTGCATACCACGTCTACGGTCGGGAATTTGTGAGGCGCGTCATACCGGCTGCAACAGGCAGGTCACGCTGCCAGCGTGACCTGCCGTTTCGGAGTCTGCCCGCCGGGCCCAGGCGTCGTTACTGGATTTCCGGCAGCGTGACCTTGTTCGCCTTCAGGTCTTCGATGGCCTGCTTCACCGCCGCCTGCGCCTCGGCCGAGACCATCGGGCCGAATTGGGAGACGTCGGTGATGCCTTCCTG
The DNA here is from genome assembly GCA_035291605.1 of Anaerolineales bacterium. GTDB lineage: Bacteria > Chloroflexota > Anaerolineae > Anaerolineales > UBA6663 > DATDRS01. The sequence goes on from DATDRS010000510.1 coordinate 16,226, forward strand.
CACGCCGACCACGTAGTTGCCGCCCTTGAACGTGCCGGCCTCAATATTCGCTACCGCCTGCTGAAGCAGCACGTCCACGCGCTGCAGGACGCTCATCGCCACGTTGTCGGGCGCCAGATGTGACTGGTCGCGCGTCCAGCCGATGACCATGCCGCCCTTTTCTTTGGCGGCCTGAATCGCGCCGACGTTGGCGTTATCGCCGTTGGCCAGGATCACGTCCACGCCGCTGGAAATCTGCGCCAGGGCCGCTTCCTTGGCCTTGGGGATGTCCACCCAACTGCCGGTGTAGGCGGCGACGACGCTGGCGTCGGCCTTCGCCGCCTTGATCGCCATCTCGTAAGCCTCCTGGTCGGCCTTGATGGTGGGGATCTCGACTGCGCCGACGAATCCCCACTTGCCCACCTTCGAGAGATGGGCCGCCAGCACCCCGGCGATGTAGCCGCCCTCGCCCGGCTTGAAGACGTACGAAGCGAGGTTGTCCGCCGTGGCGATGCCGCCGATCTGGACGAAATGCGCCTCCGGGTGCTTCTGCGCGGCGGCGAGCAGCGCATCGCCGTATTCGAAGCCGTGGCCGACGACGACGGTGAAGCCCTGGTTGATGTAACTCTCGACGTTCGATCCCTGGTCGGCCTGCGCCACCATCTCGGTGTTGGCGACCTCGTAGCCCTGCGCCTTGAGCGACTGGAGGCCTTCGTAGGCGGTCTGGTTCCAGCCTTCGTCGTTGATGGGGCCGGAGGTGAGCAGAGCGATCTTGAGCTTGGGCGCTTCCGTCGGCGCGGGCGCGGCCGTGGTGGCTGCCCCGCCGCAGGCCGACAGCGCCAGGCTCAGCAGCAGGACCATCGTAGCAAGATGCCAAAAGCGTTTCATGGTTGAGTCTCCTCCATGTGATGAGTGGGCGTCCTCAAACCCCGACCCGGCGATTACCCGCCCTGGCTAGCGCCAGCGGGCCAGGGAAATCGCGGCAACAACGGGCGCGAAGCCTGCCTGCGCAGGCTACAACCAGTCGGCGCAGGCCGACTTTGAGGACACTATCTAACTATCTTAGAACCACTGTCCAACCGCGTCCTCGCGATTGGCTGAAGGGCCCGCGCCCCATAGGGGTGCTTCGCGAAGGACGCGGGCTGTGAGCGGTTTTAAACACGCTCGGTGAACAGATAACAAGTCGAGATCAATCGCGCGATATCACACCTCCTTCCTGGCAGCCTCCGTGCTCCCGCCTCATAGGTACGATGGCGGCTATGCAGATGACTTTACTCGCAATCAAAGCAGAACGCAAGAACATTTCACGCCATTGCGCCCAAAAACGAGCGGCGCAGGACGTCGTAGTTGATCTGCCCGCCGCGGAAGGTGCGCCCCGACCGCAGGTTGTTGATGAGGACTTTAGCCGGAGAGTCAACTAAAGGCGGCACCCGAAACCAGTCCCGCCCGAAGCGCTCGAAGATGCGCGCGAACGGCAGCCCCCACAATTCCCCGGCGTGAACGTCGAAACACAACCGGCCGATGACGGCTTCGATCGCTTCGTCCTCGCAGTCCGCGTACAGCATCGTCGCGCCGCCGTAGATCAGCGCGTCGTTCGCCCGGCCCATCGCCTCGCCCTCGTCGCGGCTTACCGGGGCCACCGGCGCGGTCCCCCAGCCGAAGCGAACCGCCTGAACGTCAAAGCCGTGCACGAGCAATTTCACCATCACCTGCTCGACGGTGCGTGAGGCCACTTGAATCAAGCCGACGATGCACGCCGTCGGCGCGAACACGACGTACACGTTCTCCGGCTTCACCTGGCAGGCTTCGGCCACATACCGGCAGAGCGCGTCGTCCGGCGCGCGCGTCGTCTGCAGTTGGACGACGACTTCGTCCGCTCGGTCGGTGTAGTTCGCGCGAGTTGACCACTGATCCTGATGCGCCACAGCCCGCGCGGGGCCGGAGCCGATGGCGGCGAACTCGCCCTCGCTTAATTTCCAGTCCCCGGCCTGCGAGGCGACGGTGGCGATCACCGGATCGTCCACCCAGACGTTGATCGAGGGCATTGCGCCGTCGCCGAGAGGAAAAGTCCCGAACGTGGCCTCCCCTAACCCGCCGAGGCCGGCTTCGACAAAAATCCGGCCGGCCTCCCAACCTCCCGGACAGGTGAGGCCCATGTCCGCCAATGTCGCGCCGCAGGCCGAGCGCGAGACGCGAATGTTCAACTCGTCGGCGCGCGCGATGGCGTCTTTAATCAGGGAGACGGCCGCGCGATTGACGCTGTGCATGGGCATGGGGCATGAGGCGTGAAGCGCGGGTTGGCAAACTTTCGCCCCGCTCCCGACGCCCTACGCCTTACGAATCTCCTCCGCTTCCTCCAGCGTGCTGGCAATAATCGCGAGCGTCGTCCCCACCGGTACGGTTTCTCCCGTCCGCACCAGGATGCGCGCGATGACGCCGTTGATCGGCGAGGGGAGCTCGTTGTTGATCTTGTCCGTCTCCACCTCCGCGATGACTTCGTCGGCGGCCACCGGGTCGCCCTCCTGCTTGCGCCAGGCGGTCACTGTGCCTTCTTCCATCGTCAGGCCCCACTTGGGGAGGATGACATGTTCGGCCATAGGTTACTCCGCAGTTCACCCGTGAGCAGTGAACAGTCATCAGTGAACAGTGATTATCATCCACCGATCACTGTTTACTGCTTACTGCTCACCGATCACTTTCTTTACGCCCGCCACAATCTCATCCTTCCCCGGCAAAATGTGTTTCTCCAGCACCAGCGAGAACGGGATCGGCGTGTCCAGCCCGGCCACGCGCACCACCGGGGCCTTCAGGTCGCGGAAGCATTCCTCGGAGATCGTCGCGCTCATCTCCGCCGCCAGGCCGCCGATCTTGGGCGCCTCGGCGGCGACGACGGCCCGCCCGGTCTTCTTCACCGATTCCAGCATCGTCTCGGCGTCGTACGGGCGCAGGGTGCGCAGGTCAATCACCTCGGCCTCGACGCCGTCTTTGGCAAGGAGATCGGCCGCGGCCAACGCTTCTTGCGTCATCTTCATCGCGGCGACGATCGTCACGTCTTTGCCCTGACGCGCGACCGCCGCCTTGCGCAGCGGCACGGTGTAGCGCCCCTCTGGAACGTCGCCTTTGACGCGGTACAGCGCCTTGTGCTCGAGGAA
>DATDRS010000511.1:0-37040 GCA_035291605.1 Anaerolineales bacterium
GGCGGGGCTGCTGATTGGCCTGGCGCTCGGGCTGGTGGTGTTTTACGGGCTGCCGGCCCTCCCGCTTGGGCGTGATGGATCCGCGCCCGCGACCGGGGGCGGCCTGCCCGGCAAGCCGGCGCCCGCGCCAGTGGTCGGCGCGCCCGCGCCCGATTTCACCTTGCAGGACCTTAGCGGGAACTCCGTCTGGCTGTCCGGCCAGAAAGGCAAGGTGGTCCTCATTAACTTCTGGGCCACGTGGTGCGGCCCGTGCCGCCTCGAAATGCCGGCGATTGAACAGCGGTACGAGGCCTATAAAGATCAGGGCTTTGTGGTGCTGGCGGTTGACTTCGACGAGCCGGTCACCGACGTGGGCGCTTTCGCTCATGCCTATAACCTGACCTTCCCGGTTTTGCTCGACCCCGGCGCGAGGGTGAACGATTTGTACCGCATCATCGGCTACCCGACCACGTTCTTCGTGGATCGGGAGGGGATCATTACCCGCCAGCACGTCGGGGCGATGACCGAAGCGCAGTTGGACAACTATCTGGCAGATTTTGGGTTGAGTGGAGGACTGTGAGATGGAACAGATCGAGATAGACAGCGTCCCCGGTAAGCGGCGCGTCACCGGCCAAACGCGGGAGGTGGTGATCGCCCTCGACCGGAAAATTTGGGCCTTTGCCCGACACTGGCTTCTGTACTTCAACCTTTTTGTGTTTGCCTACGTCGGCCTCCCGTTCCTCGCGCCCGTGCTCATGCGCGCCGGTTTGACTACTCCGGCGAACGTGGTTTACACCGTCTACGGCGGCATGTGCCACCAGCTGGGCTTCCGCTCGTGGTATCTCTTCGGCGAGCGCGCTGTTTATCCGCGCGATATCTTCCAACAATACACCGGCATTGCCCCGGACGATTTCTGGGCAGCGCGGGCTTTCACTGGCAACCCGCAGATGGGCTACAAAGTCGCCTTCTGCGAGCGGGACGTGGCGATCTATGCTGCCATACTCCTCGGCGGCCTGATTTATGGCCTCCCCTTCGTGCGCCGCCGCCTGAGACCGATGCACTGGGTCGCCTGGGGCCTCATCGGCATTGCGCCCATTGCGCTGGATGGCTTCTCGCAGTTGTTCAGCAATTACCCCTATAACACGCTGGCGATTTTCAGCTGGCTCCCCTCCCGCGAGAGCACGCCCCTCCTGCGCACCCTCACGGGCGGGTTGTTCGGCTTGTGCAATGCCTGGTTGGCGTACCCATACGTCGAAGAGTCTATGCGGGAAGTGCGGCAGGAGTTAGAGGTGAAACTGGCAAGAGTAGATGCCCAGAGTAAGGGATAATGCCTGTTGTGACCCATGCTCAATCATCTGAGTTGGTGGATGCTTCAACAACACCCTGCGCCCATTCAATGAAATCTTCTGCTAACTTCGCCTTGGCTTGACGATCTAATCCCTCTTCATCCTCATAAAGCGAGTATCGGAACTGAACAGCAAAGGCTGTTAGTTCTTCCACATCTTCCAGGCTGGTCGGTGGCTGAATGCCAGCTGCCTCGACCTGTTCAAAGAGCGTTGACAGGTCGTGCGTAAAATCATACTCAATTCCCTGGCGAGTCAAGACGGCCTTGAGTGCTTTCTCTATCGTCTGCTGAGCGTGAAACCCAACAATCTCGTCGGCTACTTCCGCATTATCGCGCAACGCTTTGACGGCATCCAAGTCTTGTCGCGCCTTTTGGAGCATGAGGCGCGCCAGCTCCTGCTGCCGCGCTTCGCGATCATTGCCCATACAGCACTTTCCCTTCGCGAAAGGCCGGATACAGCACGGTGCCTGGGATATCCCAGTAACGCTCGGCAAACGATTGCCCTATGACGACAATATCAATGGGGACTTTGAAATCGCGCAGCAGTCTCCTGAGTCGCGTCGCCTCTTTATGGTGCGTCACCGGATCGCGCTCGATGACAAGTAAATCTACATCGCTGGTGGGCCGGGCATTGCCGCGGGCACGTGACCCGAACAAGATCACCTTGATGGGATCTGCCGCCGCTATGATGCGGCGCGCCATTTCGCGGATATCGTTTTCTGTCACCTGACGGTCGTTCGTTTTTGCATTCATCCCTATCAAAATACCTTATTCTTTAGAGTTGGTCAAATGCTCATCCAGTTTCCCTGCATCAAAACGCCCTGTACTTCCACTCTCCCTCGATCATCGTCCCCAATACGACCGTATCCTTGATCTCCATCGGGGCGCAGGTGTAAATGTCGCGGTCAATCACCACGAGGTCGGCGAGTTTGCCGGGGGAGAGCGACCCCACGCGGTCTTCCATGTACCCCGCGTAAGCCGCGCCGAGCGTGTACCCGCGCACCGCTTCGTCCACCGTCAACCGCTGTTCGGGATACCAACCCTCGGGGCCGGGCGAGCCGTCGGCGCGGCGGCGCGTGACGGCGGCGTGAATCCCCCAGAAGGGGTTGAAACTCTCGACCGGGGCGTCGCTCCCGAACGCCAGCACTGCGCCCGCGTTTAACTGCGTGCGCCAGGCATACGCGCCCGCGCCCCTCTTGCCCCAATACCTGTCAGACATCAGCATATCGCTCGTTGCGTGGATGGGCTGCATCGAGGCGGTGGCTTTCAGTTGGCCGAGGCGGTGATAGTCCTGCGCGTGCAGGAGTTGGACGTGCTCGCAGCGGTGCCGCAGAGGGCGACCGCCAGAGTCGCCCCTACCACTCTCCTCGCCCCGGATGGTCTCGTACACGTCGAGCAGGTCGTGGTTGGCCTTGTCCCCGATGGCGTGGACGGTCATCGCGAGGCCGTGCGCCGCGGCTTTCGTTGCGTATTCGTACAGCGCCTCTTTGTCGGTGACGACGATGCCGTAGTTATCTGGCTGGCCGTCGTAAGGCTCGATCATGCTGGCGGTCTGCGGGCCGAGCGCGCCATCCAGGAACACCTTCACGTTGCCCACTCTCAGCCAGTCGTCGCCGAAGCCGGAGCGCAGGCCCAGCCCCACCGCGTAGTCGAGATAGGCCACGCGGATTTGTTTGACCACGCGCAGGCCCAGCTGCCCGCGCTCTTTGAGCATTTGCAGCGCCCCGAAGCACTTGCGTCCGTCGAAGTCGTGTATGCCCGTCAGGCCCACGCGCCAGGCGTTTTCCATCGCGGGCCGCATCGCCTCTGCGATCTCGGCGGGGGTCTTGTCCGGGATCAGGCGCTCCACGAGGTCCATCGCGTCCTCGAGAAGGATGCCCGTCGGCTCGCCCTGGCTGTCCTTCTGAATATCCCCACCCGGCGGCGGCCTGGTCTCGGCGGTAATGCCCGCCATTTTCAGCGCGAGCGAGTTAGCCCATCCCGCGTGCCCTGACTTGGCGCGCAGAAATACCGGGTGTGCCGGGGCCGCGCGGTCGAGGTCCGCCGCCGACGGAAACGCTGCCCACACATTCTGATTCCAGCCGTAGCCGGTGATCCAGCTGCCCGCGAGCGTGGCCTTCGCTTTGGCGGCGACGCGGGCCAAACATGCCTCCAGCGTCGGCGTCTCCGCCTCGACCGCCTGCAGGCCGAGCGCATACCACGCGAAGTGGAGGTGGGAGTCGATGAGGCCGGGGAGGATGGTTTTGCCGCCGAGGTCTATGGTTTCTGTGTGTGGGTGTGTGGATGTGTGGGCGCGGATCTCATCGTCAGTTCCCACGGCCAGGATCTTGCCGTCGCGGACGGCGAGTGCGGTGGCGTGCGGGCGCTGAGGATCGAGGGTATGGAGGTTGGCGTTGAGGAGGAGAAACGTCATTTTTCTCGTTTCTCCCATAACTGGCGCGTGATTTGCATGTGCCCCACGTGCACCGCCGTGTGCTCCAGCGCGTGGGCCAGCGCCCACGCCACGGTGAACTCACGCCCATCCGAGGGGAATTTGTGGCTGACCTCCAAATCCTCCGGCGTAAGCCTTTCGAGGATGTCCCGGCTGTGCGCGAGCACGTCGGCCAGGCGCTGTTTGAGAGCCGCCGCGTCGGCGCCGCGCGCCTGGAATTCCTGTTCGCGCACACGGCCTGATGGGTCTCGCCCGGTGATGTCCCCGATCCAATAGCGTTCGGCGCCGGCCAGGTGTGCGGCGAGCACGCCGAGCGAGTTGATCTCCGGCGCGGGCGACCAATCCAGCGCTTCGGGCGGCAGCCCGTCAAGCGCGCGCTCCGCCTCGGCGTGCAACATCACCAGGCGGTCGAGGTAACTGGCAAGGAGGGTGAGCATGGTTTTCTCCACTAATGAGTCTGAGGTGTGTTGGGTCAACGGATGGAACGGACTTCGCCTTCCCCCATCCGTTCTATCCGTTGGCCAAAACTATTCGTCGAACAGGTAAGTGGACTCGCCATAGAACCGCAGCTCTTTGGACCAGAGTTTTTTCTTCAACCACTCCCGCAAACGGGCGTTCTTGGCGTCGAGCGGGTCGGCTGACCTCAGTTCGCTGAGGGGATAGTTGGTGCGCAGGGCGCGGCCCTGGATCAGGTGGCGCGTCAGGCCGGTAGGGAGCAGCTCGCCGTCGCGCGCAAGCGCCAGCACCTCGGCAAAATCGTAGTTCGGGAAAATCACCAACCCGGTTAAGTCCGCATACCGGTCCCGGGCTTCGTGGAGGTTGTCCGTAGTGGCCCGGAAGAGCCGGCCTTGATCCTTGTACGTGTCCACCATGGCGTTCAACAGCCGGTTCCGTTCGTGGACGCTCCGGCGGGGGGCGTCGGGCCGGGCGGCGAACACCTTCCCGTCGGCGCGGATGGTGTAGGCCAGGAACTCGCGGCCGGCCAGCCCCGCTCGGGCGCGGATCAGATCAATGTGCAGGAAATCCAGTCCTTTCACGTTGCCCAGTTCACCGCTGAATTTGTCCAGATCAATCCCCGTGACCACGTGATGCCAGGTGCTCAGGAGCACGTAGGGTTCTTCGTATCTGACCACCTGCGCGAGGGTGTGCGGGTAGTTCAGGTGGAGCAGGGCCGTGGTGCGGTTCGCGCCGTCGAGCACCACGAAGCGCGGGTCGTCCTCGCCGCTGGACGTGACGATGGGCGGGTTCTTCAGCAGGCCATCGGCCTCCAGCCGCTGCGCGAGCGGCGCGGTGCGCTGGGCGTCGTTGTACTCATGCTCGACCAGCAGATCGAGCGGCAAGATGCGCAGGTCGGGCGTATCGGTGCTCTGGGAGGGGTGGAGTTGCGTGGTCATAGGGGCGGGTAATCCGTCTTGCGTATTCCGTTGGCGGCTACGCTGTACGGAATACGCAAGACGCTATACGCAATACGCTATGCACAAGAGGCTACTTGGAATGCGACGCCAGATAGTCCAGAATGTCAATCTTCGTCAATATCCCCACCACGTCGCCATTGTCCATCACCACGGCCACCTGGCGGTTGACGAACAGCGACATCAGGCTCTCCAGCGGGGCGTCTGGCCCGAGAGTCGCAACGTCCGTCCGCACCACCTCGGCGACGGGGGCGTCGGGCGTGTGCTTGTCGCCCAGCACCACGTAGTTCAGCAGGTCCACTTCGTTGACCAGGCCGGTGAGCTTGCCCTCCGGCGAGAGGACAGGCATCTGCGAGATGTCGTGCGTTTTCATTTTCTCGATGACTGCGCCGACCGAGTCGCCCGGCTGCGTGGTGATGACCTCGCGGAGTTTCTTGGTCGCCAGCACGTCGGCGGCGGTGGCCCCGGCCCAGGCGGACTCGAGGAACCCGTTCTCCCGCATCCAGTCGTCGTCGAAGATCTTGCTCAAATAGCGCGAACCGGAGTCGGGCAGGAGGACGACCACAAAGCGGTCCACGTCGAGGTTGCGGCAATAACGCAGGGCGGCGGCCACCGCCGTGCCCGACGATCCGCCGCAGAAGATGCCCTCCTCGCGCACGAGGCGGCGGGTGGTGAGGAAGGTCTCCTTGTCGCCGACCTGAATCACCTCGTCCACCACCGAGAGGTCGAGCGCGGTCGGCAGGAAATCTTCGCCGATGCCTTCGGTCTTGTACGTCTTGGGACGCGGGTCGTCGGGGAGGCGGCCGAGTTTGTGCGTCTCGTAGAGCAGCGACCCCGCCGGGTCCACGCCGACGATGCGGATCTTGGGGTTCTTTTCCTTGAGATACCGTCCCGCGCCGGTGATCGTCCCACCCGTCCCCATGCCGATGATCACGTCGGTCACGTGGCCCCCCGTCTGTTCCCAGATTTCCGGGCCGGTCGTCAGGTAATGGCTGCGGGGATTCTCCGGATTGTGATATTGATTGGCGAGGATGGCGTTGGGCGTCTCGGCGACGATATGCTCGGAGACTTTATAGTAACTGCGCTCGTCGTCGGGCGCGACGGCGGTGGGGGTGATGACGACTTTAGCTCCGAACGCGCGAAGCAGGCGGATTTTCTCCGTGCTCATCTTGTCGGGCATGACGAAGACGGTTTTGTAGCCCTTGATGGCGGCGACGATGGCCAGGCCCACGCCCGTGTTGCCCGAGGTCCCCTCGACGATGGTCCCGCCGGGCTTGAGGCGGCCCTCGCGCTCGGCGGCCTCGACGATGTTCAGCGCGATGCGATCTTTGACCGAGCCGCCGGGGTTGAAGAACTCGACCTTGGCGACGAGCGTGCAGCGCAGGCCGCGCGCGATGCGGTTGAGGCGCACGAGCGGCGTGCGGCCGATGGTATCGAGAATGTTGTCGTAGATCACGTGTTGCGCTGAGCGGGGCGGAAGGGAGGACATGTCCGGCGACTCCGATATAATTTATCGCGTTGCGGTTAGGTTACCACAGAACAGGGGGAGACTCAAACGGAACCAGCCGCGCGCTCAGGACGTTAATCCTATATGACCGCGCAGACTTGAGGGCTGGGGCATGGTCTGCTATAGTTTGCGCCGGCCTTTGGAGCAGTATCCCCATGCGGAGATCAACCCGATTTTTGGACGTCACCGGGTTTCGGAGCCGTATTTTGTGAGGAGAAGGAGAAAAATCTATGAAGAAATTACTGATGGCTTTAGTCGCCGCCTCGCTGCTCTTGACGGCGGTGGCCCCGGTTTTTGCGGACACAATTTACATCGTCCAGCCGGGCGATAACCTGTTCCGCATCTCGCTGAAGTTTAACGTCAGCGTGAGCGCCCTCATGGCCGCAAACGGGATCACGAACCCCAACTTGATTTTCGTGGGGCAGCGCCTGGTCATCCCCAGCCCCGGAACGGTCGTCACGCCGCCGGCCACGACCACGTCGCCTCCACCTTCGGGCTCAACGACGACGTATGTGGTTCAGCGCGGCGACACGTTATACCTGATCTCGCTGAGATTTAATGTCAGTATCAGCGCCCTCATGGCTGCGAATGGCATCACCAACCCCAACCTGATCTTCGTGGGCCAGCGCCTCACCATCCCCGGCGCCGGCGCGCCGCCGACGGCCACGCCGCCTCCGGGCGCAACGCCAGCGCCGACGACGCCGCCCTCGGGCAGCACCGTCTACATCGTTCAGCCGGGTGACGTGCTGTGGCGCATCGCGCTCAAGTTTGGCGTGAGCGCCTCGGCCATCATCGCGGCGAATGGGCTGACGAATCCCAACCTGCTTTTCGTGGGCCAGCGCCTGATCATCCCGGTTCCCGGCGCGGCCCCGACCCCCGCGCCGACTCAAGGCGGGACACCGGCGCCGACCACGGTTCCCCCGCCGTCCGGGTCGGGCGGGTTCGAGCTGGGCGGCCAGGTCAATACTTTCTCCGCGCCGGACAAGATGAAGCAGGCGGGGATGGTGTGGGTCAAGCATCAAATTCGCTGGTCGCCCGGCGCGGTGGCCTCGGTGGGCGACATCAACGACGCGCACGCGAAGGGCTTCAAAGTCCTCTTCAGCGTCGTCGGCCACCCGGAGGATATCTCGGGCGGGCGCAACTTCGACAATTTTGCGAACTACGTGGGCGAGCTGGCCCGCCTGGGCGCGGACGCGATTGAAGTGTGGAACGAGATGAACCTCGACCGCGAGTGGCCCGCCGGGCAGATCAACCCGACGACCTACGTGGACCTCCTGCGCCGCTCGTACAACGCGATCAAAGCCAAGAACGCGAACACGCTGGTCATCTCGGGTGCGCCCTCACCCACGGGCGCGGAAGGCGCTTTCGGCCTCGACCGCGTGTGGAACGACGACCGCTACATCAAGGGCATGGCGGCGGCGGGCGCGGCGAGCTACGCGGACTGCATCGGCGTGCACTACAACGAGGGCATCATCAGCCCCAAGCAGACGACCGGCGACCCGCGCGACAATTATTTCACCCGCTACTATCAGGGGATGGTGAGCACCTACTACAACGCCTTTGGCGGGCAGCGGAGGTTATGCTTTACCGAACTGGGGTATCTCTCGCCGGAGGGCTACGGCCCGCTGCCCTCACTGTTCGGCTGGGCGGGGGACACGAGCATTGCCGAGCACGCGCAGTGGCTGGGCGAGGCGGCCAGCCTGGCGAAGAGCAGCGGCCTCGTGCGGCTGTTGATCGTCTTCAACGTAGACTTCACCGTGTACGGCGACGACCCGCAGGCGGGCTACGCCATCATCCGCGCCGACGGCGCCTGCCCGGCGTGCGCGACGCTGGGGGCGGTGGTGGGGAGCCGGTAGAAACAACAGATCGGGCGAATTGGGCGGATCGGGCGGGTTATGCCTGGCCCAATCCGCCTTATTCTCCAAATCCGCTGTTCCCCCTCACGCTTTTATGAAGAGCGGCTTGATTTCCGTTCGAGCGGCTTGGCAGGCAGTCCGCGCAACTTGAGCTCGGGATAGCAGGCGTTGGCGTAGATGCGGCGGATGAACCCCGGCCCCAGTGTCGCGTGAACTGCAAACAGACCGCCGACGACCTCGTACACCAGCTCCGGTGCGATGAGACCATCCAGCGCGCCATCACTGGCCGCGCGCTCGACAGGCGCTTTAGTCGCCCTTGGCTCGCGCCGCGCGAAGTACACCCTCTAAAATTCCGGCTTCGGCCTGCCAAAGTTGAATAGCGGCCCCAGTCCCGATCCGCCCAATTCCCTGAATCAGTGTTTATTCCCCCTCACACGTCGCCCGCTTATCCGTAATGCCATATTGCTCCCGTTCCTCGTCCGTGAGATCGCGCACCAGACGTGCGCAGACCCAGCGAATGAGATCGCGATAGTCCGCGTCCCACAGCCGCGCAGTCTTGTCATCGCTGCCCGTCAGCACATACTTGCCATCAGGCGAGAAGGCCACACTCGATACAGAGGCAGTATGGCCGGTGAAGACGCGCACTTCCCGTCCGCTCGCCGCGTCCCACAGCCGCGCGGTGGCGTCCACACTGCCCGTCAGCACGTATTGGCCATCAGGCGAGGAGGCCACACTCTTCACCCAATCGGTATGTCCAATGAAGACGCGCACTTCCTGTCCGCTCGCCGCGTCCCACAGCCGCGCGGTGGCATCGAAACCGCCCGTCAGCACGTATTGGCCATCGGGCGAGAAGGTCACACTGAGCACAGCATCGGTATGGCCAGTGAAGACGCGGACCTCCTGCCCGGTCGCTGCACCCCACAACCGCGCGGTCTTGTCAAGACTGCCCGTCAGCACGTGCTGCCCATCAGGCGAGAAGGCTACACTCGACACAGAGCCGGTATGGCCAGTGAAGACACGGACTTTCTGTGCGGTCACCGCGTCCCACAGCCAGGCAGTCTTGTCCTGACTGCCCGTCAACACATACTTCCCATTGAGCGAGAAAGCTACACTCTGTACGATGCCAGTATGACCGGAGAAGACGCGGACTTCCTGCCCGGTCGCCGCATCCCACAGCCGCGCGGTAGTGTCCGCACTACCCGTCAGCATGTGCTTCCCATCGGGCGAGAAGGCTACACTCCTCACATCGTCGGTATGGCCGGAGAAGACGCGGACTTCCTGCCCGGTCGCTGGGTCCCACAACTGCGCGGTTTTGTCAAGACTGCCCGTCAGCGCGTATTTCCCATCAGGCGAGAAGGCCACGCTCGACACAGAGCTGGTATGGCCAGTGAAGGCGTGGGCTTCCTGCCTGGTCGCCGCATCCCACAACCGCGCAGTGGAGTCCTGGCTGCCCGTCAGTACGTACTTCCCATCGGGTGAGAAGGTCACACTCCTCACATCATCGGTATGGCCAGTGAAGATGCGGACTGTCTGCCCGGTTGCCGCATCCCACAGCCGCGCGGTCTTGTCAAGACTGCCTGCCAGTACATACTTCCCATCGGGTGAGAAGGTCACGCTCCACACAGCTTGGGCCTGACCAGTAAAGACGCGGATCGTCTGTGCGGTCGCCGCGTCCCACAGCCGCGCGGTGCCACTCCAACTGCCCGTCAGCACGTACTGCCCATTGGACGAGAAGGCCACCCCGGCCACGGCACCACTGTGGCCGGAGAAGACGCGGACTTCCTGTCCAGTTGCCGCATCCCACAGCCGCGCAGTGGCGTCCCGACTGCCCGTCAGTATGTGCTTCCCATCGGGCGAGAAGGCCACACCCAACACAGCATCAGCGTGGCTGGTGAAGACGCGGACTTCCTGTCCGGTCGCCGCATCCCACAACCGCGCGGTCTTGTCGCTGCTGCCGGTCAGCACATACTTGCCATCAGGCGAGAAAGCCACACTGTACACAGCATCGGTATGGCCGGAGAAGACATGGACTTCCTGTCCGGTCGCCGCATCCCACAACCGCGCGGTCTTGTCAAAACTGCCCGTCAGCACGTATTTTCCATCGGCTGAGAAAGCCACGCTCAACACACCGTTGATATGGCCGGTGAAGATGCGGACTTCCTGTCCGGTCGCCGCATCCCACAACCGCGCGGTCTTGTCAAAACTGCCAGTCAGCACGTATTTTCCATCGGCTGATAGGGCCACGCTCAACACACTGTCACTATGGCCGATGAACTGCTTTCGCGCGTAAGGGATACGAGACGAAGCCTTGCCCAGAGTAGCATCGGCCTGCAGGGAGTAGGCGGACCGCAGACTCCGAATGGCAAGCAAGGCAGCAGTTTCAGCATTGCCAGCGGGAGACTGCAAAATGACATTAGCTTCAGCAGCCAGCCGCAGGCTGTCGGCGCGGGCGAGGTTCGCCTGCGCCTGACGAGCATTCGCGTTGGATCGGAAGCCAAAGATCACAGCGGCAATTCCAAACAAGCAGGCAAACAATGCCGCCGTTAACGCCAACGCCCCCACCGCAGTGATGAGGCGGTTGCGGGCGCGGAGGCGCGCGGCATTCTGGCGCTCTTTCTCCAACTCGGCCTGTTGCCGCGCCGCTTCTGCGCGCCGGGCAGCCTCGCGCGCCTCAATGCTCGCCTCCACGAATGCCTGCGCCAGCCCGCTCAATACCAGTTTCTTAGCCCCCATCTGCTCGCGCGCCGCCGCCAGCCGCGCACCCACGTACATATAACTTGAGTCGCGCCCGCTCCGTTCCCATTCCTGTGCGTCCTCGGCGATCTGGTTTTGCAGCGCAATGGCCTCGCGGTTCTCGTTCACCAGCCGCTTCAGCCACGGCCAGGCGTCAATCAACCGCTCGTGCGCAATCGTCGCCGTCCGCGCCCGCACCCCCGCCTCCTCGCGCTCGTCGGTCGTGATCAGCCGCGCATCGGCCAGCCGCCCCAGCACCGCTTCCACCTGCGCCGGGTCTGCGCCCGCCGGGACCAATTCCTCAAACGCCGCCGTGCGCCGCGTGTCCTGCGCGCCGCGCCCGATTTCAACCAGCCCGGTGAAGATGTCGCGGGCGAGACCCTGCTCTTCTGCCCTCAACTGGGCAAACGCGGCGTCGGCGTGGCGTTCGAGCGATTTGTGCAATCCCCCGCGCGCCAGGTAGCCGTCTAGCGTCAGCGCGATCACGCCACCTGCCGCTTGTTGAGAGTCAAACAAGTCTTTGAGCGCGAACTGCATCAGCGGCAGTGCCCCCGGCTCGTCCTGCATGTCGTTGATGATCTGCGCGATCAGGTCGGGGTCAATGCGCAGGCCCACTTGCAGGGCCGGGCGAGCAATCGCGCTCACCAGTTCGTCGGCCTGCATCGCGCCGACTTGCAGAAACTGCTGGTTGAGCAAGGCGTTCAGTCGGGGATACGTCGCGCAGTCTGAGACGAAATCCGACCGCAGCGCGAACAGCACCGTGACGCGCCCACCCTCGACCGTTGCGGCGTGCGTGAGCAAATTCAGGAACGCGGCGCGCTCGGATTCTTTGGCGACTTGCGTGAAGGTCTCTTCGAACTGGTCTACGAAGATGATCGCGCGGCGGTTGCGTCCCTCGCCCAGCGCGGCCTCGGCCCACTGGTGCAAGAGGAGGGCGTCGGTCGGGCCTTTAGTGCGGATGTCCTGCCCGGCGTTGAGCGTCCCGGCGAGGCTGGAGGCGACGCGCGCCAACGCGTCGAGCGGATGACGCCCAGGCGTCAGCGTCTCGTAACGCCAGCGGTCGCTCTTGGGCAGTGCGCCCTGCCTGAGCGCGTGGATCAGCCCCGCCCGCACGAGTGAGGACTTGCCGCTGCCGGACGGCCCGGCAATCACGACGAAGCGCGACTGCCCGACCCGCGCCACGATTTCGTCCACCAATTTCTCGCGCCCGAAGAAAGTTTCCGCATCTTCTTCGCCGAAGGCTTCCAGCCCGCGATAGGGACAGCGGCCATCAAAAGGTTTAGGTTGGAACGTCGCGCTGATCTGTTGGAGGAGGGCGCTGATCTGCTTGGCAGTGTAGCCGACGATTTTATCGCGGCCCACCACGTCGCCGCCGATGGCGAGATTGCCGCCCGCGGTGAGGTCAATGGCGCTCTGACCACCCTGGCTTTCGGCCGGTTCAAGGGGCGATGCGTTTGTTGGCGGAGTGTCGGCCATAACGACCCTGGGCAAAGTAACTGATAAGGGTCAGCACTGTCTGGATTGTAGCACTGTTCTATAGCCCGCCAAAACGGAAGCCGGTATTATGGTTTAGCGACTTCAACGACCTGTATTTGGATGCTCTGCGTTGCTATCTCGACTCGTATCACCCTGGGCGTTTATTGCCCAAACATTTCCATCAACACCGGATTGATCTTGGCCCACACCGGCAGTTGCACCGCGCCGCCGCCGTCGGTGGTGTAGGGTTGGACCATCTCGCCTTCGATGACGCGGTGGTCGAGGCCGGAGGGGCCGACGAGCAGGAGGGTGGGGGCCAGGCGGACGGCTTGCAGGAAGGTCAGGTCGGTGCTCGCCGATTGCTTGACGGCGGCGATGAGCCGGGGCAGGTAGGCCCACGCGCCCGGCTGGAGCAGCCGCGCGGCGAGGGCCTGAATGACCAGTTGCTGCCGCTCTGCCCTTTGAAAATCTGACGAGCCGTGGCGGATGCGCGCGTAGGCCAGCGCGCGCGCGCCGTCCATGTGCTGCCGCCCGGCCTCGAAGGCCACCGTCGTCACGCCGTAATCGTCGGTCGGATACTCGTAGTCTATCAGGGGATGAGGCACATCTACCTCGATCCCGCCCACCGCGTCCACGATCTTCACAAACCCGGCGAGGTCCATGCGCACGTAGTTGTGCACGGCCACGCCGAAGTTCGCGCGCACGGTTTCCATCGCGGCGGCGGGGCCGGCGCCGGGCGTCTCGGCCTCTGCGAGGAAGTGGGCTGTGTTGATGCGGCCCTCTGCGCCCCCCGGCAGCCGCACGTACAGGTCGCGCGGGATGGAGAGCAGGCCGGCGTACGTCTGTTCGGGGTAGATCGTCGCCAAGATCATCGTGTCCGTGCGGCTGACGAAAGTCTTTTCGTCGGGGCGGCGATCCAGCCCGAGGAACAAGATGTTTGTGCGGGGCGGGGGAAACATGAGCAGCGCGGCGACGATGAGGCCAAAGAGCAGCGCGCCGCCGCCGAG
This sequence comes from Anaerolineales bacterium, assembly GCA_035291605.1. Lineage (GTDB taxonomy): Bacteria > Chloroflexota > Anaerolineae > Anaerolineales > UBA6663 > DATDRS01. The sequence continues at coordinate 13,747 of DATDRS010000511.1, forward strand.
GAACCCGACCAGATATCCGCGGACGAAGTCGCCGAATGGGCGCATTTTCCGGGTTGCCAGGCGGGCAGGGGGGCCGGGCGGCGGGGGAGCAGGGGAGATGACGGATGGCTCAGGTCTAGTATCGGTATGCATACGCCGCATTTTATCAAAACCTTGACGGATATCGCCGCGTCGGGTTACAATCCCTGCCGGTGACCAACGGCTGGCCATTGTGCTGGCCGTTCTGTCTGTTTGGGTGACCATGGGCGTCTGTTCCATTCGCGTCATCTATTGATCCATGTTCCAGAATCTCTCCGGGAGACTCCAGGGCGTCTTTGACAAGCTCACGCGGCGCGGCAAGCTCTCCGAAGCCGACGTGGACGAGGCCTTGCGCGAGGTCCGGCTGGCGCTGCTCGAAGCCGACGTGCACTTTTCCGTCGTCAAGAGCTTTCTGGACCGGGTGCGGGCGCGGGCGGTGGGCGTGGAAGTTTCGCGCGCGCTCAACCCCGGCCAGCAGGTCATCAAGATCGTCAACGAAGAACTCGTCGCCACGCTGGGCGAGCCGGGCAGGTTGCAGCTCAAAGGCCCGCAGCCGCGCGTGGTGATGCTCGTCGGCCTGCAAGGAGGAGGCAAGACGACGACCGCCGCCAAGCTGGCGCGGCGCTTGCGGGCGCAGGGCGAGCGCGTGATGCTTGTCGCCGCCGACCCCTACCGGCCGGCCGCCATCCAGCAGTTGCAGACGCTCGGCGCGGCGATTGACGTGCCGGTGCACGCAGGCGAGGCCAGGCCGCCCGACTTGTGCGCCGAGGCTGTGCGCGTGGGCGAGAAGCAGGGCAAGACTGTCGTCATCTTCGACACCGCCGGGCGCTTGCAGATTGACGAGGAACTGATGCACGAACTCGTCGCCATCCGCGAGCGCACCAAGCCGGTGGAAGTGCTGCTGGTGGCCGATGCCATGACCGGGCAGGAAGCGGTGCGCGTGGCCGAGGGCTTCCACAAGCAAGTCGGCCTCACCGGGTTGATCCTGACGAAGGTGGACGGCGACGCCCGGGGCGGCGCGGCGATCTCGATGCGCTCGGTGACCGGCGTCCCGATCAAGTTCCTCAGCGCGGGCGAGAAGGTGGACGCGCTCGAAGCCTTTGAGCCGGCCCGTCTGGCCTCGCGCATCCTCGGCATGGGCGACATCCTCGGACTGATTGAGCGCGCCGAGGCGATGGACCGGGAGACCGCGCAGAAATCGGCGGAGAATTTGCTCGCGGGCAAGTTCACGCTGGAGGACATGATCACGCAGCTGCGCGAGGTGCGGAAGATGGGCCCCATCGGCCAGCTGCTGGGGATGATCCCGGGCCTGGGCGGCGCGCAGATGCAGGTTGACGAAGAGGCCGCCGAGCAGCAGTTGAAGCGCACCGAGGCCATCATTTATTCGATGACGTCGCGCGAGCGGCGCCACCCGGACATCCTGAACGCCAGCCGCAAGCGGCGCATCGCCGCCGGGTCTGGCACGTCCGTGTACGAGGTCAATCAACTGCTGAAGCAGTTCAAGGATATGCAGAAACTGATGAAGCAGATGGGGAGCAAGAAGGGGCTTGGACTTCCGAGATTCAGGTAAAGGAGAAACTTTTCATGGTTCGTCTTCGTTTACGCAGAGCAGGCTCCAAAGCCCAGCCGAGCTTCCGCATCGTCGCCGCCGACCGCGAGCACCCGCGCGACGGGCGCTTTCTCGAAATGGTGGGGCATTACAACCCCCGCACCGAGCCGGCCACCATCGTGGTGGACGAGGCCCGCGCTTTCCACTGGCTGAAGAACGGCGCGCAGCCCAGCGAGTCGGTGGCGCGGCTGCTCAAGCTCGCCGGCACACTGGACCGGTTCGAGCGGTTGAAGAAGGGCGAGGCGCTGGAAGCCCTCGTCGCCGAGGCGGAAGCGGCGGCGGCGCAGCGCCAGGTGGATCCGCGCACCACCCGCGCGCCCGGCGCGACCGCCAAGCCCTCCAAGAAGAAGAAAGCCGCGGAAGGCGGCGATCAGAAAGCGCAGGGATGAGCCGGTGGCTCGTCTCCTGGCCCGGATGAGAGCAGTGGAGCGGGGGTGAGATCATGAAGGAACTCATCGAGCACATCGCCAAAGCGCTGGTGGACGACCCCTCGCAGGTCAGCGTGACCGAGGTGACGACCGGCCCGGACGTGATTCTGGAACTGCGCGTCGCGCCGGGGGACATGGGACGGATGATCGGGCGAAGCGGGCGCGTGGCCAACGCCATGCGCACGCTGGTGCAGGTCTGCGCGGTGCGCGAGGCCAAACGCGCGCAACTCGAAATCGTGGAGTGAGGCAGAGCGGGCGCACAGCCCGCTCTTAGGTTATCCACGAATGAACACGGAGTTTCAGGAAGAATTTTCGTGAAGTGGGGGTTATGTATCAGGAATATCACCGCGACCATTTCACCATCAGCACCGATCCCTCGCGGTTGGACGTGGATGCCATCCACGCCTTCCTCACCCGCTCGTACTGGGCCGAGGGCATTCCCAGGGACATCGTCGCCCGCTCCCTCCGGCATGCGCTGTGTTTTGGCCTGTACGACGGGGACAAGCAGATTGGCCTCGCCCGCGTGGTTTCGGACTTCGCGACGTACGCCTACCTCGCCGACGTCTACATCCTCGAAGCGTATCGCGGACGGGGGCTGGGCAAGTGGCTCATGGCCTGCGTGGTGGGGCATCCTGACCTGCAGGGCCTGCGCCGTTGGAGCCTGGCGACGCGCGATGCGCACGGCCTCTACCGGCAATTCGGTTTCACCGGCCTGAAGATACCGGAGAGGCACATGGAAATACTCGACCCTGAGGTTTATAAGAAGCGGACGGCAGGATAGTGACCGTCCGCATTCGGACGACAGGCGAAAAGTTACGTGAGCGCGCCACCTGAGTTACTGGCCGTAGGCCGCGTTCTGCGCCCGCACGGGGTGCGCGGCGAGCTCCTGGTCGAGGTCCTGACCGACCTCCCGGAACATCTGGAGGCAGTCGAGACGGTGTATCTGGGCGACACGGCCGAGCCGCATGCGCTCGAGCACGTCCGCTTTCACCGTGGCCGGTTGCTCATACAACTGGCGGACTGTCCCGACCGAAACGCCGCCGAAGCGTTCCGCGGGGAGTTGGTGCAAATTCGCATGGACGCCGCCGCGCCGCCTCCGCCTGGCTCGTATTACTATCATCAGATCATCGGCCTGCAAGTGGTGACGGAGGAGGGAGAGCCTTTGGGCGAAGTCGTCGAGATTTTGGAGACCGGCGCCAATGATGTGTACGTGGTCCAAGGCGCCAGCGGCGAAATCCTGCTGCCGGCCCTGCGGAGCGTTATTCGCGGGATTGACCTCGACGCAGGCCGCATGACTGTGCGCTTGATGGAAGGACTGCGGTAAGGATGAAGGCCAATAGCGGAAGGATGAATATGGGCTTTCTTCATCCCTCATCCTCGCGCAGCGGCCGTCATCCTTGACACTCTCCAAACCCCTGTGCTATTCTGCCCGCGCTCCCCGGAAGGAGAGCGGGGCCGATATGCTCACCAGCGCCGCCGAATTCGTCCCATACTTTGAGCGGATCCGCCCGCCGCAGTGGTTCGGCGTCAACGTCGAGGCGCTGCCTCGGGATTGAAGGAAAGCCATGAGCGCAGACCTCCGTTACTGGATCGGCTTCAACCTCGTCAAGGGGATCGGCCCGACCAAAGTCCGGGCGCTGCTGGAGCACTTTGGCGACCTGCGTTCCGCGTGGACGGCTGCGCCCGACGAGCTGCGCGCTGCGGGATTGGATCGCCGCTCGCTGGAGAGCCTGCTTGCCGCGCGGACCGGGATGGACCTCGACCTCGCGCTGAAACGGGTCGAGCGGGCCGGAGTACAGGTGCTCACGTGGGAGTCGGAAGGCTATCCGCGCAACCTGCTCAATATCGCCCAGCCGCCGCCCGTCCTGTATGTGAGGGGGACGCTGACCCCGGCGGACGAGTGGGCCATGGCGATGGTTGGGACGCGGCGCGCAAGCGCATATGGCCGCGAGGTCGCGCGGGAGTTGGCGCGGCAGCTGGCTGCAAGCCACGTGACGGTCGTGAGCGGCCTCGCGCGGGGGATTGACTCGGTTTCGCATCAGGCCGCGCTCGACGCCGGGGGACGCACGATTGCGGTGCTCGGTTCTGGCCTCGATTACATCTATCCGCCTGAGCACAAGATGCTGGCGGAGGCAATTGCTAACTCCGGCGCGCTCGTGAGCGATTATGCGCTTGGCACGCCGCCGGAGAACGTCAACTTCCCGCCGCGCAACCGCATCATCAGCGGCCTGGCTAAGGGCGTGGTCGTCGTCGAAGCGCCGGAAGGCAGCGGCGCGCTCATCACCGCCGAATTCGCCGCCGAGCAGGGGCGGGATGTGTTTGCCGTGCCGGGCAGCATCTTGCAGCGGTCGTGCCGCGGGACAAACAAACTGATTCAGCAGGGGGCAAAGCCCGTGCTGAACGCGACCGACGTCCTTGAAGAATTGAACATGACGTTGGTGACTGAATATACGCAGGCCAGCCTCGCCTTCCCTGCCGATGAGACCGAAAGGCAACTGATGTCGTTTCTCTCGGCGGAACCGGTGCACGTGGACGAGCTCCGCGCCAAGACGGGGTTGCCCATCGCGCAAGTCTCTAGCACGCTCGCGCTGATGGAGCTCAAGGGCCTGGTGCGGCAGGTGAGCGGAATGAATTACGTCGCCGCGCGGGAAGCGCGCGCCGAATATCGAGTGGAGTAGATCGAGCGGGGAAGCGGGGGTGCAGGGGAGAATATCTCCCTTGCTCCGTCGCTCCCCTGCTCCCTTGCGTCGAACTGAAATGGAGCATTATTACGCAGTCATCATGGCTGGCGGCGGCGGCACGCGGCTGTGGCCGCTCTCCCGCCAGGATCGGCCCAAGCAGCTGCTCAAGCTGCTCGGCGAACGAACGCTGTTCCAGATTGCCGTGGACCGGCTGGCGCCGCTCTTCCCGCCGGAAAATATTCTGGTGGTGACGAGCGCCGCCTACGCCAGCGCCATGCGGCAGCAGCGCCCAGCCCTGCCCGAGGACAATTTTGTCGTCGAGCCAGCGCCGCGCGGCACGGCGCCGGCGATTGGGCTGGCGGCCCTGCAGGTTCGCCGCCGTGACCCATCTGGTATCATGGCCTGCCTGACGGCGGATCACTTCATCCGCGATGAGGCCCGTTTCCGGGACCTGCTCGCCGCCGCCGCGCAGACGGCGCAGCAAGACTATCTCGTGACGCTCGGCATTGCGCCGACCTTCCCCGCCACGGGCTTTGGATACGTCCAGCGCGGCGATGCGCTTGGGACCTTCAGTGTCTTTGAAGTCTTCCGGGCGCAACGTTTCAAGGAGAAACCGGCTCTGCCGGAGGCGGAAGCCATGCTGGCGGACGGGGCGCACGCATGGAACTCCGGCATGTTCGTCTGGCGCGTGGAGCGCATCCTGGCCGAGTTCGCCCGGCAGATGCCGGACCTTCACCAGCAGTTGACGGCGATTGAAGCGGACTGGGCCTCTCTCGCCGAAGTGTGGCAAGGCGTGCCCACGACTACGATAGACTACGGCATCATGGAAGGCGCGGAGAATGTCGCTGTCATCCCGGCGAAAGATCTGGGCTGGAGTGACGTAGGGAGTTGGGAATCTCTGCTGGAAGTGCTCGCGCCGGACGAAGCGGGCAACGTCGTCATCGGCGGCAAGCATCTCGCCGTCGCCACAACGGGCGCGCTCATCCATGCCGCACGCCAGGGGCCGCGCCGCCTCGTCGCCACGATCGGCGTCTCGGACCTGGTGATTGTGGACACCGAGGATGTGCTGCTGGTCTGCCCGCGCGAGCGAGCGCAGGAGGTGCGGGCGCTGGTCGAACAACTGAAACAGCGCCCAGACGGCGAGCAATATCTCTGACGAAGAGTAGAGATATTCCGCCGGAACGTCTCTACGGATCACGGTTCACGGATAACTATGGAAGCATACTGCGTAAAGTGTAAGACTAAGCGAGAAATAACGGAGGCCGAGGCCGTCTTTACCGCTTCGGGGACTCCGGCGACCAAAGGCAAGTGCCCGGTGTGCGGGACGACGCTGTTCCGCATGGGCGCGACCGAGGCCCACGCGCATCTGCCGCGCCCGGAGAAAGTCAGCCGCGCGACGAATGGCAAGGCCAGGAACGGAGGCGGCGTCAAACGCGCTGGCCGGCTGGTCATCGTCGAGTCGCCCGCCAAGGCCAAAACGGTGGGGCGCTTTCTGGGGAGAGGCTACACCGTCAAGGCCTCGGTCGGCCACGTGCGGGACCTGTTGCGCTCGGCCCTCTCGGTGGATGTGGACAACGACTTCGCGCCGAAGTACCGCGTGCCGAACGAGAAGCGCGAGGTCGTCAAGACGCTCAAGTCCGAGGCCGCTCAGGCCGAGGAGGTGTATCTCGCCACCGACCCTGACCGCGAGGGCGAGGCGATCGCCTGGCATTTGATGGAGGCCGCGCAGATTGAGCCGGAACGCGCGCGGCGCGTGGTCTTTCACGAAATCACCAGGCCGGCGATTGAGGCGGCCTTCGCGCACCCGCGCGAGATCTCGATGGACCTGGTCAACGCCCAGCAGGCCCGGCGCATCCTCGACCGGCTGGTGGGCTACTCGCTCAGCCCGCTGCTGTGGGCCAAGGTCCGGGGGCGGCTTTCCGCCGGGCGCGTGCAATCGGTGGCGGTGCGGCTGATTGTGGATCGCGAGCGGGAGATCGAGGCGTTCGTCCCGAAAGAGTATTGGACCATCGAAGCCGAACTCTCCAAGGGCCACGACAGCCGCCGCAAACCGCAGGCCTTCCGCGCCCGGCTGATCAAAGTGGGCGAGGCGGAGGTCGGCGCAGGCGACGAGTGCCTCTTGAAAACGGAAGCCGACGTGCAGCCGCTCGTCGCCGACCTGGAGAAAGCGCGTTACGTCGTCGCCAAAGTTAAGACGGGCGAGCGCCGCCGCAACCCTCCGCCGCCGTTCACGACCAGCACGCTGCAACAGGAAGCGTCGAAGCAGTTGGGGTTCACCGCCAAGCGCACGATGGCGACGGCCCAGCAATTGTATGAAGGCATCGAGATCGGGCACGGAGAGGCGACCGGCCTCATCACCTACATGCGCACCGACAGCACGAACGTCTCCGAGATAGCCCAGCGCGAGGCGCGCGAGTTCGTGACCCAGCGCTATGGCGCGGAGTATGTGCCGCCGGCGCCGCCGCAATACAAGACCCGCTCCAAAGGCGCGCAGGAGGCCCATGAGGCCATCCGCCCGACGCTGGTGGCGCGCGAACCTAAGGCCCTGGCCGAGTATCTGACCAAGGACCAGCTTAAGCTCTACACGCTGATCTGGCAGCGGTTTGTCGCAAGCCAAATGGCGGCGGCGGTTTTCGACACGGTCTCCGTGGATATTGCCGCGCAGGGCCAGGCGCAGAGTTATCTCTTCCGCGTCGCCGGCTCGACGCTGAAGTTCGCGGGTTTCCTCGCGGTCTATCACGAAGCGCGCGACGACGACGCCGCGCCTGAGGAGGGAGAAGAAGAGGCTGCCAACCTCCCGCCGCTCTCGGTGGACGAGGTGTTGACCCTCATCCGGCTGCTGCCCGAGCAGCATTTCACGCAGCCGCCGCCGCGCTACACTGAGGCCAGCCTGGTCAAGACGCTGGAAGAGTACGGGATCGGTCGCCCGTCCACCTACGCGCCTATCCTCTCCACAGTTCAACAGCGGGGTTACGTGGCCCGCACAGACAAACGCCTGGTCCCAACCGAGACCGGAATGATCGTCAACGATCTGCTGGTCGGCCATTTCCCTGAAATCGTGGACGTGAATTTCACGGCCACCATGGAAGAGGAGCTGGACGACATCGCCGAGGGCCGCCGGGACTGGGTACCGGTGATGCGCGAGTTCTGGGACGAATTTTCCGCGCAGGTGAAGGCCGCCGAGGCCGAGATGCCCGAGGTCAAGTCGGAACCGGAAATGGTCGGGCGGGATTGCCCGCAGTCGGGCCACCCGCTCATCATCCGGTACAGCCGCTACGGCAAATTCATCGGCTGTTCGAACTTCCCGGAGTGCCGCTACACCGAGCCGTGGCTGGAGAAAATTGGCGTCAAGTGCCCCAAATGCGGCGGCGAACTGGCCGAGCGCAAGACCCGCAAGGGGCGGGTATTCTACGGATGCGCCAATTATCCGGCGTGTGATTTCACCTCGTGGAAGCGCCCCTTGCCCCAGCCCTGCCCCAAATGCGGCGGTCTGCTGGTTGCGGCGAACAAGAACCACGCCCAATGCACAGTCTGTGGGCATCAGGTTGAGCAGTCGGCCCTGCCGTCGCTGGCGGAGGCGCACGCCTCCGGCTAGCGCCTGACGCAGCCTCCGGTCAAGCCAGAAACCCGGTTTCTATGCAGAAACCCGGTTTCTGCATTCAATCACCTGGCACGCCCCTTGCACGATCAGGTTAGCCCTTCGTTTGCGTTCACTGTCCGACTAATATACAATCCCCGCGCCTATATGCCAGGGAGACGAAGATGAATAACCTTGCGACAACTGTGAATGACGTCATCAAAAAACAACCTATGCTTGTCGCCCTCGCGGCTTTTATCCTCGGGGTAATTATCGGGCTGCCGGTGCTGGGTTGGGGTCTATGGCCGGTGGAGTGGAAAGACTCCGACATAGCCCATCTGCGAGGCGATTTGAAGCAGGAATACATGAGCCTGGTGGCGAGCGCCTACGCGCTTGAGCCGACGACAAATGGCTATAACCGCGCCAAAGAGCGCCTTGCGGCGCTCGGCCCCGACGCAGCCCAGAGCCTTGCCGAGGCCGAGGCTTCGGCCACCGGGGCGGACAAGGCCCGGCTGGCTGCTCTGCGGACGGTGTTGGAGACGACCGGGGACCTTGCCAGCCCTGGAGGGGGCGCAGCCTCCGCGCCCGGCCTGCTCTCCCAGCTTGCTGTGCCATTGATCGCGTGCGGGGCCGTGGTGATCCTCGGCCTGGTTGGCGGACTGTTGTACCTGCGCCTGGGAGGCGCGCTGGGGCGCGGCCGATCTGCAGCGCCCAGGCCAGGCTTGGGCGCCCAAGCCGCCGAGATGATGGAAATGCCCTCCACAGCCGCCACCCCCTTCGGTGAACCACCCATCGCCCGCTTTATGACGACCTATACACTGGGCGATGACCAATACGATGACTCCTTCAGCATTGACGGGCCGGATGGCAGTTTTTTTGGCGAGTGCGGCATGGGCATCTCCGAGACGATCGGCGTGGGCGACCCCAAGAAAGTGACGGCCTTTGAGGTGTGGCTGTTTGACAAGAATGACATCCGAACTGTCACCAAAGTCGTGATGAGCGAGCACGCCTTCCGCGACGAGGCGCTCAAGAGCCGCCTCGCCGCCAAAGGCGAACCGATCCTGGCCGCTGCCGGGGACACGGTCTCCCTCGAAACGGCCACGCTGGTCGTGACCGCTCGCGTGGTAGATATGGCTTATGGCGGTGGAGCACTCCCGCCCAGTAGTTTCTATGAGCGGATGACGGTTGAACTGGCGGCCTACCAGAGACCCGCAGCCTGATCCTACTGGCTGGGTCATCCGGTCCGGCGCAAGAGCAGAGAATTAAAAACGACCCGCACACTGGCGGGTCGTTTTGTTTGGAACAGGCGGGCGGCCCCTATTCAATCTTGAGGATCTTGAATTTGATTGTCCCGTTGGGGGTCTGGGCCTCGGCGGTCTCGCCGACCCGCCTGCCCATGAGCGCCTGGCCGATGGGAGACTCATTGGAAATTTTGCCTTCGCGCGGGCTGGCTTCTTTCGCTCCGACGAGTGTGAAGGTTTCCGGGTCCTCGCCTGGCTCCTGCACGGTGACGCGGTTGCCCACGCCGGCGATTTCGGCGACGCCCTTGCCGTTATGGACGATGGTCGCCGTCCGCAAGACCAGCTGCAGCTCCTGAATGCGGCCTTCGAGAAAGGCCTGCTGCTCCTTGGCCATGATGTAATCGGCGTTTTCCGAGAGATCGCCCATCTTGATCGCCTCGCGCAGGCGGGCGGCCAGTTCGGTGCGTTTGGTCGTAGTCAATTCCTCCAGTTCCGCCTTGAGCTTTGCGGCGCCTTCGGAAGTCAGATAAGTTTCAGCCATAAAGTTGGATGCCTCACTGCATTGTTGCACATTATACCGTTCTACCCGCGTCCCAGGATACTCTTCTTTTTGTCTTATGGCCGCGTGTGCGGGTCGAATAGCTTGTAATGCTCGTCCAGCGCAAACCGGTCGGTCATCCCGGCAATATAGTCGCACACCACCCGGTAAAGATCGCCTTTTTCGTCGGCGCGTTTGTGCGTTTCCGTGGGCAGCTGCGCCGGTTCGCGCGTATACGCCTGGAACAGGTCGCCCAGGATGTTCTCGGCCTTCACCTGCATGCGGACGACGCGGTAGTGCCGGTACATGTTCTCGAACAGGAAGCGCTTGAGCTGCTTGTTGCGTGCGGCCATCTCGGCGCTCCAGCCGACGACGTTGTGCGGCAGGCGCTGCAACTCGCCCGCCGATTGGCTCCCCGCCTCGGCCAGGCGTTTTTCGGTGGCGCCCAGCAGGTCGCTCACCTCGATGCCGATCAGCCGCCTGATCAGGCGGTGACGGGTGAGCTGGTCCAGCATTTCCGCCTCCCAGCCGATGCTCTCCCGCGCCACTTCCCACAGTTCCAGCCCGGCCAGTTCGGCCGGCATAATCAACTCAGCGCGCAGGCCGTCGTCCAGGTCGTGGGCGGTGTAGGCCAGCTCGTCGGACCCGTTGGCGATTTGGGCCTCCAGATGGCCGCGCGTGTGCGGGTCGTACTCCCCGGCGTCGGCCAGGTCGTATTCGGTCTCGTGTTTGACGATCCCCTCACGCACTTCCCACGTCAGGTTCAGCCCCGGCCAGCGGGGGTAGCGCTTTTCGAGCTTGGTCACGATCCGCAGCGACTGCTTGTTGTGATCGAACCCGCCATGTCCTTCCATCAACCGGTTGAGCGCGACCTCGCCGGAGTGGCCGAAGGGCGGGTGCCCGAGGTCGTGCGCCAGACAGATGGCCTCGGTGAGGTCTTCGTTCCCCCCGAGGACGCGGGCCAGCGTCCGGCCAATCTGCGCGACCTCGAGGGTGTGCGTCAGCCGGGTCCGGTAATAGTCGCCTTCGTAGTTGACGAAGACCTGCGTCTTGTATTCGAGGCGGCGGAAAGCCGTCGTGTGCAGGATGCGGTCCCGATCGCGCTGAAACGCCGTGCGGTCTTCGGGTTCGGGGTCTGGCTGGTAGGCGCGCCCGCGCGAGTCCCGGCTCTTCAAACCATAGGGCGCCAGGGTCTGCGCCTCACGCTCTTCGAATTGCTGGCGGGTGAAAATCATGGCCTTGTTCCGCAGGAAGGCGAGAATATCACCGAGGCGCGGGTTTTGTCAACGGATGGGCAGATGGTATTATTCCGCCATTCCCGTGTGTGGAGGAGAATGATTATGGCCACAAAAGGCAAGAAGACAGCTAAGAGGGCGGCGAGCGGCAAGCCCAGGGCAAAGCGCGCCCTGGCCCCAAAGGCACCGCCGGAGCGGGCCGGGGTGATCGAGCTGGGCGGCAGACCGGCGACGGTCGTCGGCAAGGATGTGCGGGTGGGGCAGAAGGCCCCCCCTTTCAAGGCACAGGTGGGCAGTTGGGCCGGGATGAATATCTGGGCCGAAGTTGACCCGCTGCAGGAGACAGCGGGCAAGGTGCGCGTGGTGGCGGCCGTGCCCTCGCTCAACACGACGGTATGCCAGACCGAGACGCGCAAATTCAATCAGGCCGCGGCCGGCCTGAGCGACGATATCCGCGTGATCACGGTGAGCGCAGATTTACCCGTGATGCAAAAGGACTGGTGCGGCAAGGAGGGGATCGAGCGCGTGGCGGTGGTGAGCGACCACATGGACATGGGCTTCGGCGTGAAATATGGGACGCTGATCAAGGAGCGCCGCTGGCATCGCCGCGCCGTGTTCGTGGTCGGCAAAGACGACAAGGTGAAGTACGCGGCGTATATGCCGGCTCTCGGCGTCGAGCCGGACTACGACGAAGTGCTGGCCGCGGCCCGCCAGGCGCTCACAGAATAGCCGGAGGGCAGCGCCGCATGAAGACTTTGCCGGCCTCGCCCCCGCCCGATCAAACGTCTGCCAACACGCGCCTGTGGAAAATCATCCTGGGCGTGGCCCTGGGTCTCGTGGCGTTGTGCGGGATCGGCGGGACCTGTCTGTTTGTGCTTCTGCTGGCGTTTGGCGGGTTGGGGCAGTAACGGATGGCGGCGGGTCACGGGTCGCGGCTGCAAGCCGCTCCTAATGAGTTTTGACGAACAAAACAGGTAATCCGCCTAGCCGCATCCTTCGACTACGCGGCGCGCGCACCCTGAGCGGAACGCAGTGAAGTCGAAGGGCGCGCGCCGCTCCGCTCAGGACGCTTTACCGATTTTGTTCTTCAAAAACCATCAGGCCGCGCCTACCAGGCGCTACCCATCCGCTTTGAGGCCGGCGATGATCTCCGCGATCGTGGCGTCGGCGGTGGCCTTGGGGAGTTGGACCGTGCCTGCGCCCGCGTGGCCGCCGCCCCCGTACCGGCTCAACAGTTCGCCGATGTTCGTTTGGGAAGTACGGTTAAAAATGCTGCGCCCCAGCGCGACGACGGCCGTCCTCCCGCCCAGGCCGTCGAAGAGGCGCACCGACATATTCGCCGTGGGGAAGAGAGCGTAAATCAGGAAACGGTTGCCCGGGGGGACTTCCCCGAGGCCACGGAAGTCGGTGATCACGACGTTGTCTTCCTGGCGCGAGTTAATCATCAGGGCCCGCCGGAAGCGCGTGTCTTCGTTGATAATCTGTTCGCAGCGCGTCTTCACTTCCGGGTCCTGCATGATCTGGTGCAGGGGCTGGGTTTTCAGCATTTCGACGAGGCGGAGGAAGTACGACTGGTAGCCCCGCAGGCCGGAGCGCGGGTCAATGGTGTACGATAGCAGGACGTACCCCTGCGGTTTGGTCACATCCTCCATCGTCAGGTTCGCGCTGTCAATCCGGTCGGTGACGTCAACCACCTCTTTGAACTCAGGGAATTTCGCCTCGCCGCCGTAGTAGACATAGATAATCCGGGCGGCGCTTTGCGTCAGCGCAAAATGCCCCTTGAGTTTAGCGCCCAACGCCAGCGCCTTCACCTCTTCCGAGAGGTGGTGGTCGAACCATAGCTCACAGTCGGGGTGGTAAGGCAGGTTGGCGATGACCGCCCCTTTGGGAATCTTCACCTTGCCATCCTGCATATCCTTGGGGTGAGCAAAGAAGATGCCCTCAATCTTCTCGACTTTGCCCAGCAGCACGGCGCAGACCAACCCGTCCCAGTCGGCGCGGGTGACCAGTTGCATGCAAGCCTCCTGACAGCGGTTTGAACCCGGTTCAGGCTTTATATTACTGTTTCTGGGCCGGGCGGGCAAGCGCCTGGGCGGCTGGGGTGTATGGGTCAGGGTGTCGCCCTGAGCCAAGTGAAGGGCTTGTTTGCCAGGCGTGGAGATGCTTCGCGCCTGCCCTGAGCGAAGTCGAAGGGTCGCTCAGCATGACCGTCGGCCAGAAAGCCGAAACGCCTTCGGCGTCCGGGGCGAGGTCAGCCATCCGCCTTGATGTTGGCGATGATCTCCGAGATTTTAGCGTCCGCCTTATCGTCGGGCAACTGGGCGGTTCCGGCCCCCGCGTGCCCACCCCCGCTATACCGGCTGAGCAGTTCGCCGATGTTCGTCCGCGAGGTGCGGTTGAAGATGCTGTGGCCCAGCGCGACGACCGTCTGGCCCTCCCGCCCGTCGAACAGGCGCATGGAGATGTTGGCGCCGGGGAAGAGCGCATAGATCAAGAAGCGGTTGCCCGGCGGGACGTCCCCGAGGCCGCGCAGGTCGGTGATGACCAGTTGTTCCTCCTGCCGCGAGTGGCGTGACAGAATCTTGCGGAACTGCGCCTCTTCGGCCAGGATGCGCTCGCACCGGCTTTTGACCTCGGGGTGCGCCATGATTTTCTCCAGTGGATGCGTCTTGAGCAGTTCGACGAGCACGAGGAAATACTCTTCGTGCGACTGCTTCAGGCCGGTGCGCGGGTCAGCGGTGTACGCCAGCAGGACGTACCCCTGGGGTTTAGTGACGTCGTCCATCGTCAGGTAGGCGCTGTCAATCCGGTCGGTGACCTCGATCAGCTCGGCATATTCCGGGAAGCGCTCTGCGCCGCCGTAATACTCGTAAACCAGCCGCGCCGCGCTCGGGGCCAGGCCGAAACGCCCCTTGAACGTGGCCCGCTGCGCCTTGTCCAGTTCAGAGATGTGGTGGTCAAACCACATCGCGCAACCCGGGTGATAGGGCAGGTTGGCGATGATGCAGTCGGGTGGGATGGTGACGTTGCCTTCCTGGACATCGTGGGGGTAGGCAAAGAAAACGCCGTCAACCTTCTCAATTTTGCCCAACAGCACAGCGCAAATTACCCCGTCCCAATCGGCGCGGGTCACCAACTGCATGGAGGCCTCCCGTCTGGAATCCGTGATGAATAGAAATTATATACGAGGAATTCGCAGGGGAAAAACGGGATCAAACCGGAACTGGCAGGCTCACGGAGCTCATGGATTGTCCAGTATTCGCAGAAATGCCTCGACGATATGAGGGTCAAAGTGTGTACCCGCCAGGGAGCGAATGTGTTCCCGCACTTTCTCGGCAGGCCAGCCAGGGCGGTAGGGGCGGTCGGAGCACAGCGCATCCCATACATCTACGACTGCAAAGAGGCGCGCTGCCAGCGGAATCGCTTCGCGCTTCAACCCGCGCGGATAGCCCGTGCCGTCCCATTTCTCGTGGTGACAGTAGGGGATGTCCAGCGCCGGGCGCAGATAAGTGATAGACAGCAACATCTCATAGGCGTAGGTCGGGTGCTTGCGCATGATTTCCCATTCCTCGTCGGTGAGCTTGCCGGGCTTGAGCAGAATGCCGTCGGGGACGCCCATCTTGCCGATGTCGTGCAGCAGGGCCCCCCGGCGGATGTGCACCAGGTCGGCTTCGCCGAGGCCCATGGCGCGGGCCAGCCGCATGGTCATCTCGGTCACGCGCTGGGTGTGGCCTTCCGTCTCCTTGTCGCGCAGGTCGAGCGCGCGTGACCAGCCTTCGATAGTGGCATCGTAGGCCAATGTCAGCTCGGCGTTGGAGCGCTGGAGGCTGTCGAACAGTTCGGCGTTGTCAATGGCAATCGCCGCTTGCCCGGCGAGCGTTTCGAGGAAGTTCAGCCATTCCTCGTTGGCGTGGAGCGGCGCGCGGTGGAAGATTTCGAGCACGCCTTTCACCTGGCCCTTGGCAATCAGCGGCACGCCCACGTAGGCGATGAACCCCTCGCGAGACAGCAGCGGGGAGCGCGCAAAGTCCTGCGACTGCGACAGATCAGGAACTTGCAGCGTGCGGCGCTCAAAGGCGGCGCGCCCCGCGTGCCCCTCGCCTACTCTCAGGCGGGTGTGCTGCAACGCCGAGGTGCGGAACCCGCGCCCATGCGCATACTCCAGGGCCTGCGTGATCGGTTTCATCAGCAGGATGCTGCACGCATCCACTTCGAGTTGAGCGACCACCTCCTCGAGAATGACATTGATCGTCAAGTGAAGGCTCGTGCTGTTGGAGATGGCCCGGTCAATCTCGCGCAGGCTTTCCACCTGATTGAGGCGGCGGTGTGCGTCGCCAAATAACTGCGCGTTTTCGATGGCGATCGCCGCGATGTTGGCGAGCGCGCCGAGCAACTCGGCGTCCTCCGGGCGAAAACGGTTCAGCGTGTAACTTTGCACTTGCACCACGCCGACGACTCGGTCTTTGGCCAGCATGGGGACATACAGGCCCGATTGTACGCGCCGCTCTTCCGGCTCGCCTGGTTGGCGCGCGCCCACCGCCACATTGGTCTGCACGCTTTCGAGATGGGCTTGCAGATCGGCGATCATGATCGGGCGGCGGGTGTGGACGGCTTCACTCTGCGTTCCCCGGCCCGGCGGCTCCAGGGGAATGGGAGGCAAGTTGGACACGGGGACGCGTTCCCCGTCATGTTCACCGTAGGCGGCGGTCAACAGGCTCCTGTCCGGGTCAAACAAGGCGACAAACAGCGTAGAAATGTCGGGCAAGAGGCGAAAGATTGCCCGAGCCAGCCGGTCGTAAATCTGAGGCAGCTCCAGCGTCTCGCTGAGCGCTTGCCCAATGGCGTTGATGGTCGCCAGCTGTTCGGCGCGGCGTCGAGTCTGCTCGTGGAGCGCCGCGCGATGGAGGGCATTGGCCGCCATATCGGCCAGTGCGGTGAGCAGGCGCAGATCAGCCTGGCTGAGGCCGGAGTAGAGCGCCGACGTGTTGCCCCGGCCCCGGCCCACTACGAGCGCGCCAATGACTTGCTCGTGGGTGATAAGCGGGACACATGCGGCGGTATGCAAGTCGGTGAAGATCTCAGCCTGCGGCAGGCGCGGATCCTCACGCACGTCGTCGCTGAGGTAGGGTTGGCCCGTCGCGATCACCTCGCCGACTACTCCCTCGCCGGGCGGCAGACGCAAGCCGGTGTGGCGCTCCCAGCTCCCACGCGCCAGCTCGACGAGCGTCTCACCACTGAGGGAGTCACGCATGCCCAGCGCCGCGCCCTCGACCTTGAGCAGATCGAGCGCCTGGTCGAGGATGATCGGCGCGAGTTCAGCGCGGGTGAGCGCGGTGCGCAGGGAGGTGGCGACGGTGACCATGACCTGCAATTCGCCCTGGCGTTGTTTCAGTTCGGTAATGTCGAACAGGATCCCTTGCGTGAGCAGACGCTGGCTGGCCTCCTCCTGGCGCTGCACGCATTCATCTCGCCACCACAGCACCCGGCCATCGCGGGCGATCAAACGATACTCCTGCGTGGAGGCGCGCCCGGTCGCGAAATGGCTGGAATCTTCGGCAACCACGCGCGCGCGGTCGTCGGGGTGGATCATCCGGTACCACAGGCTGAGGTCAGCCTGATATTCTGCCGTGGAATAGCCCAGCAAGCGCTCAAATTGAGGGCTGACGTAGAGGTTGACGAAGCCGGTCGGGCTCGTCGGGTCGACGGCGTCGAGATAAGTGATCGCCGGAAGCTGTTCGACCAACGTGCGGTATTTGATTTCTGATTCCCGAAGTTGGGCCTCACGCTGTTTGCGGTCGGTGATATCATGCCCGATGCCAACCAACCCGACGACTTTTCCGGCCTCATCGCGCAGAGGCACTTTGGTGGTCAGCACCCAGCGGGTGTTGCCGGCGAGATCAAGCGCCTGTTCTTCCTGGTTGATGAGCGGCTGGCCGGTTTGGGTCACCTGTTGATCGTCGGCATGATACTGGGCCGCCAATTCACGCGGGTAGAAGTCGAAATCGGTTTTGCCAACAACCTCTTCGGGCGAGGCCGCGCCTATCGCGTGCGCATTGGCGAGGTTGTTGAGGATGAACCGGCTCTGCGCGTCCTTGGCGTAGATGAAGTTGGGCATGTTGTCAATCACCGTGCGCAACAACTTGCGCTCGGCCGCCAGTTCGGCCCGGCGATCCTGTTCCAGGCGGTTGCGAAACCAGGAAATCACCAGGAACAGGGCTGAGGTCAGTATCAAGAAAGTCACCGGGCCGGTGATGAGGTCGGCGTAGGCAACGGCTGGAACGAAGACAGGAAAGATCAGCAACCCGCCGATGTCGGCCGCAATGAGCAACGCCAGGAAGGGAGGCGTGAGAAACAGGCTGCCAATTAGGAGAGGCACGACCAGATAATCCAAGAAGCCTGGCGCAAGGTCGTTGCCTGAAGAGAAGACGCTCACAAAAACGGCGACCGAGGAAATGACGACGCTGATGGCCGCCCCCCAGTGATAGCGTCTTGTCCGGCTCAGGCCGTAGGCCGCCATCAAAAAAATGAGCGCAACAACCGTTGAGCGGTAACCGGTATACTCCGGGCCTGATATGGCAATAGTCGCGGCTTCCATCACTGCGCCCAGAGGAATAATGACCACAAGGCAGGCGGCGAGCAGTTGTGCTTGCTGTCGGTGGGCCCGTTCGGCGAGTGAGGCTGTCGGTTCGGTCAGCCATTGCCACATGAGGCGGGCGTTGACTGACGGGCGGGCAGGGTCCGGGATAGGCGGAGGTTGTTCGGGGGGCAGGTCGCTCATAGTCATCGTCTTTCTGTCTCTCGCAATCGGGATGGGAGGGCAGGTCGGCGAGAGCTGGCTTCGCCCCTACTCGGCTCATGGACTATCCTGGGACTGCAGAAATACCTCGACCCTTCTGACTTCCAACCTCCAGTTTCTAATCCCCCTTTTGTCTTCCGCCTCCCGCCTCCTGCTCCTCTAACTCCGCCAGCTTCTGCGCCTTCCGCCAGGCGGGGATTTTGTCGTCCTTGTCCACCAGCGCCTGGCGCAGTTCGAAGATCTGGTCGCGCAGGAGCGCGGCCTTCTCGAACTCCAACTGCTGCGCGGCCTGTTTCATCTGCTTTTCGAGTTCTTTGATCAGCCGGGCCAGCTCGTCTTTGGGCAGTTGGGCCGGAGTCGTGGCATGGTACTCGCCCCGTTCCTCGGCCATCACACGCAGGCGGGCGGTGAGGTCGCGCACCGATTTGACGATGCCCGCCGGAATGATGTGGTGCTCCTCGTTGTACGCGGTCTGAATCTCGCGGCGGCGGTTGGTCTCGTCCAACGCCTTCCGCATCGAGTCGGTGATCTTATCGGCGTACATCAGCACGCGGCCGTTCACGTGCCGGGCGGCGCGGCCAATCGTCTGGATGAGCGACCGCTCGGAGCGCAGGAAGCCCTCCTTGTCCGCGTCGAGGATGGCGACGAGCGAGACTTCGGGCAGGTCGAGGCCTTCGCGCAGGAGGTTGATGCCCACGACCACGTCGTACACCCCGAGGCGCAGGTCGCGCAGAATCTCGACGCGCTCGATGGTTTCCACCTCCGAGTGCAGATAATGAACCTTGATGCCGAGCTCCATCAGATAATCCGCGAGGTCTTCGGCCATGCGCTTGGTCAGGGTGGTGACCAGCACGCGCTCGCCGCGCTCCACGCGCCGGCGGATTTCGCCCACCAGGTCGTCAATCTGTCCCGCCGTCGGACGCATTTCGATCTCCGGGTCCACCAGGCCCGTTGGGCGGATGATCTGCTGCACCACCCCGTTCGGGCCGCGAGACCCGGCCCGGGCCGCGCGCTCCATCTCGTACGGGCCGGGCGTCGCGGAGGTGTAGATGATCTGCCCGGCGCGCTCCTCAAACTCTTCAAAACTCAGCGGGCGGTTGTCGAGGGCCGAGGGCAGGCGGAAGCCGTACTTGACCAGTTCTTCCTTGCGCGAGCGGTCGCCGCCGAACATGCCGCCGATCTGCGGCACGGTCATGTGCGATTCGTCGAGGACGAGCAGGTAGTCGGGCGGGAAATAATCTACGAGCGTCCACGGGGGCGAGCCGGGCGCGCGGCGGTCGAGGTGGCGCGAGTAGTTCTCGATGCCGGAGCAGTAGCCGACCTCGCGCAGCATTTCGAGGTCGTACTTGGTGCGCTGTTCGATGCGCTGGGCTTCGAGCAGGAGGTTGTTCGCCTTGAAGTAGGCGACGCGCTCGGCGAGTTCCTTCTCGATATCCGTGATCGCCGCCTGGAGTTTCTCGGCGTCGGTGATGAAGTGGCGGGCGGGGTAGAAGTCCACCGCCTCGCGCTCCCGCAGGATCTCGCCCGTGAGCGCGTTGAACTCGACGATGCGCTCGACCTCGTCCCCGAAGAAGGCGACGCGGTAGCCGATCTCCGCGTGCGGCGGCATCACTTCGAGCGTGTCCCCGCGGACGCGGAACGCGCCGGGCTTGAGCTCGACGTCGTTGCGCTCGTAGTGGATTTCCACCAGTTGCCGCAGCAGGGCGTTGCGCCGCACCTGCTCGCCGGCTTTGAGATTGATGACGACCTTGCCGAACGCCTCCGGCGAGCCGAGGCCGTAAATGCACGAGACGGAGGCCACGATGAGCGCATCCCGGCGGCTCATGAGCGCGACGGTCGCCGCGAGCCGCAGGCGCTCGATTTCTTCGTTGATGTCGGTCTCTTTCTCGATATATAAGTCGTGCCGCGCCACGTAGGCTTCGGGCTGGTAGTAGTCGTAGTAGGAGACGAAATACTCGACCGCGTTTTCGGGGAAGAATTCTTTGAACTCAGCATAAAGTTGAGCGGCGAGCGTCTTGTTGTGCGCCATCACCAGCGTGGGCTTTTGCACTTGCGCGACGACATTGGCGATGGTGAAGGTCTTGCCCGTTCCCGTCGCGCCCAGCAACACTTGATGCTTGTCGCCGCGCTTCAGCCCGGCCACCAGTTCCTCAATGGCCTGCGGCTGGTCGCCGGTTGGCTTGAAATCAGAGTAGAGTTTGAAGGGGGACATAGAAGCTCAACACAGACAGGGATCAGCGGCTCAATTTTAGCACAAATGTACGTTCTTTTTGGGGGGGGCGAGAACGGGCGCAACGATGCGGGATTGGCATGACTTGGAAAGTGGGAGTACACTCATCAGCAATTGGACCTGACACGGCATGACAGTAAGCACGAACATCGGACACATGGCTATTCCACAACCCGGTCGTCCGGCCAAGTTTTCGATTCCTGCGCGCCCGGCCGATCTTTTGCGGCGGCCGCGCCTGCTCAACTTTCTCCACGAAAATATCCAGCGCAAACTCGTCCTGGTCTCGGCCGCGGCGGGCTACGGCAAGACGACGTTGATCGTGGATTTCGCCCACGACACCGAATACCCCGTGGCCTGGCTCCATCTCGACGAGACCGACCGCGATCTGAGCGTGCTCGTCGCCGACCTCGTCGCGGCTCTGCAACACACTTTCCCGACCTTCCCCTCCGGCCTCCTGGCGCTGGCGGCGCAGCCCGGCGCCAGCGCCGAGGAATTGGCGTTCGCGCTGAATCGCGCCGTGGAGTCGGCGGTGGACGAGTACTTCGTGCTCAGCCTCGACGACTTTCATCTGATTGACGATGCGGCGCCTATCATCCGCTTTTTCGACGTCTTGTTGGTGGATGTGCCGGAACAAATGCACCTCCTGATGGCGGGGCGCGCCCTTCCCACGCTGGACTGGATCCGGTTAGCGGCGCGCCAGGAGGTCGCCGGACTGAGTGAGGAGCATCTACGCTTCACGCCGGCCGAAGTGCAGGACCTCCTGCAGTTACGCAACCGGGTTACCCTCCCGGACCGGGAAGCCGAGGACATGGTGGCCGGGACGGAAGGGTGGATCACCGGCATCCTCTTGACCACGCATTTTATGTGGCAGGGTTTGATGGCCAGCCTGATCCAGGCGCGTCAATCCGGCCCGCCCCTCTACAACTATCTGATTGAAGAGATTCTGGCGCAACAGCCGGGGACGCTCCGGCAGTTTCTGCTCGAGTCGGCCGTGTTACCTGAGATGGAAGCGGCCGTCTGCAACCGGGTGCTGGGAAGATCGGACAGCGCAGACATGTTGCGCCAGGCCGAGGCGCGGCGCTTGTTTATCGGCGTCGTCGGCGACGAATTTCGCACCTATCAATATCACCATCTCTTCCGCGATTTTCTCCTCGCCCGATTGCGCGAGGACGACCCGGAACGATTGCAGACGCTGCAAACCCGCGCCGCCGAGTGGTACGCCGCGAATGGCATGACCGAGGCGGCGGTCACGTTCTTCATCCAGGCGGGTCATTTGGGCCGCGCCGCCGTTTTGATCGAAGAGCATGCCCCGTCCATGTATATGGCCGGGCGCAGCGCGACGCTGCGCCGCTGGGCCGAGCAGTTAAGTTCCATTGCGCTCAAAACGCCGCGACTTTATTTGAATCTTGCCAAAGGGGATATTGACACCGGGGATTTGTCGGGGGCGGAGGCCGAGTTAGATCAAGCCGCCGCCGGTTTTGCGCAGAACCCGGAAGATCATGCCGGCCGGCTCGAACTCGATCTGCAACGCAGCATGTTCCTCTATCGGCGCGGCCAGTTTGAGCCAGCGCTGACCATCGCCCAGTCCGCCGCGGGTGAGGCGCGCGCGCTGGGCCAGACGGCCTTCGAGGCCGCAGCGTTGCGCTATAGCGGCCAGTGCCAGGTGGCGCTGAAGCGGCTCCCCGCTGCGGAAGCATCGGTTCGTCAGGCCGAGGCGCTGCTGCGCGCGATCCATTCGCGCTATGACCGCGCCGCGAACCTGGATGACTTGGCTAATATCCTCAGCCTGCGCGGGGACACGGCTCAAGCCGCCCGGGTGCGGCAGGAATCCCTGGCGCTGTGGCGCGAGTTGGCAACGCCCGGCACGCTGGCGATGGCGCTCAATAATGTGGGTTGGGATTTGCACCTGTTGGGCCAGTACGAGGCAGCCCTGGCGACGTATCGCGAGGCGCTGGAGTGGGCGCACCGGGCCGGGCATGGACGCGCGGAGGCCACCATCCTCATCGGGCAGGCGGATTTATCCGCCGACCTTGGCGACCTGACGCGCGCCGCCGAACTCTATCGTCAGGCCATGCCGAAGGTCGAGCGTTTTGCGGACTGGGGGTTAATGGCCTACCTCTATCGCGCGTTGGCCCGTCTCGACCGTTGGAGCATGAACTTCGTGGGGGCCCTCGAATGGCTGCGCCGGGCGGCCCTGGTCGCCGGGAAAGCGCAAACCGTGTCGGCGCTGTCCAACCTGGACGGCCTGCGCGGCATCGTCTTGGTCGAGATGGGGCGCAGGGTGGAAGGCGGAGAGGTCCTCAATCAAGTGTGCGCCGATCTCGAACGGTCGGGGATGCTCGTTGATCTCGCCCAGACGCTGCTCTGGCGCGCCTGCGCTGAATTCCGGGGCGGCGAGGTCGAAGCGGCTGGCGAGACGTTAACGCGCGCTTTGGCCGTGGCTGAGGAGATCGGCTATGATCAAATGCTGTTGAGCGAAGTACGGTCGGTCCGGGATTTGCTCGAAGCCCATCGCGCTCACCCCAATGTGGGTCCCCGTGTGGCGGCGCTCTTGACGCGCGCCGAGGCCAACTGGACGCGGCATCTGGCAGATCAGCCGACTGCGCGCGCGCCTGAGCCAGCCCCAGCGACGCTGGAGGCGCACGCCCTGGGACATAGCCGCCTCCTGAAAGACGGAAAAGAAATTTCTCGCGCCGAGTGGGAAACCCAGCGGGCCAGAGAGTTGTTCTTTTTCCTTGTGGATCGCGCGCCCATCGCCCGTGACCAAGTGTTGGAACGATTCTGGTCAGATAAGCCAGCTGCCCGCGCCTTAGCCAATCTGCATCAGACGCTCTATCGGCTGCGCCGTGTTCTGGGGGATGAGGTGGTGATTTTGCAGGGGCAGGAATGCCGTTTGGCGCCGGGTCTCAGCCTGGATTACGACGTGGCGCGGTTTGAGGCG
>DATDRS010000512.1:0-4412 GCA_035291605.1 Anaerolineales bacterium
CACCGCCACGCCGGCGACGATCTTGCGCAGGCGCGCCTCTGGCTTGAGATGCATGCGGTTGTAGGTGTAGTGCAGCGATTTTTTGGCGTACTCAATGCCCGCCAGCGGCAGGGAGCGGTCGTACGGGAGGCGCAGGATGGCCGAGGACTGGAGCATTGAGGAAATAATTAGCGAGGTTGATAGGCAAAGTCCATAATTTTTTCGCGCAGCAATGCCTCAGCGTCTTTGCGCGAGAACAGCCGGGCGAGAAACGAAGTGGAAGGCGGCCAGGGCGCAGGGGTTGGCGGAGGTGCCAAATCAAGCGGTTCCTGGTTACGTAAGCGGCGTTTGCGTTTACTCATTTGGCATGTTCCTTCCTGAACTGCAAGCAATAATGATGAAACGTGTTGCTCACCCACGCATTGCCTAAGCCGTAAGGCGCAAGGCGCTGATTGTCCTGCAGCCAGAGCTTCTCGTCTTTCAATCTATACGTGCGCTCCAGTCTTCGCGCCAAATCCCACGCCAGCGGGTAAATCCGGCCGCCCTTCTTCACGTTCTTGACGATGATCGTCAGATATGCCTGATCACGCAGCGCGGGATAGAGGGCCTCGTAAACCTGCGCCAGCCGCTCGACGAAGTCATCGTAGTCGGAGACGTTGCCCAGGTCGCGTGAGTCGTCCGAGTAAATCACGTCGAGGTCGGGAGAAGCGCGGCGCTTCTTCTGCGTCTCCGCGCCGCGCGCGTGCAGCATGTCCCAGTAAGGCGGAGACGTGATCACGTAGTCCACCGGGCCGTGAATAGTTTTGATTTTTTGCGCCGCGTCCCCCACGATGACTTCGGCGTGGATCTTCTTCGCCGTGCGCGCATCCAGCCATTTGGACTCCTCGGCCACCACTTGTTTTGCAATCGCCGCGTACTTGGGATTCAACTCAATACCGATGCTGCTGCGTCCGGCGCGCAGGCAGGCCACGAGCGTCGAGCCGGTACCCACCATCGGGTCGAGCACCGTCTGCCCTTTTTTCGTGAAGAACTCGACGAACTCCTGCACCAGCGTCTCGGGGAACTTCGCCGGGTGCTGGAGCACGTCCTTCCGGCGCGGCGGCGGGTTGTGGACGAACCACGACTTTTGAAACTTGAGCCACTCTGTGGGCGTGAGGTTGTTGAGTTTGTTGCGGAAAGGCTTCTTGGGAGGCATGGTGTGGTTCGCAGATTTCGCCGATGAGCGCAGATTTTCTTCCGTGAAAACCTGCAGATGAAAAGTTAAGCGCGGCGTGAGGCAATCCAATCCTTCACCATCCCCTCCAACACATCGAGCGGCACCGCGCCCTGGAGGAGGAGCACGTCGTGGAACGCGCGCAGGTCGAAGCGCGGGCCAAGTTCTTTTTCGGCGAGGGCGCGCAGTTCGCGGATTTTGAGTTCGCCGATTTTGTAGGCCAACGCCTGGCCCGGCCAGGCGATGTAGCGGTCCACTTCGTTGGTGATGTTGAGCAGGGTCGAGGCCGAGTGATCGGCCATGTAGTCTATGGCTTGCTGGCGCGTCCAGCCGAGGGCGTGCATGCCCGTGTCCACCACGAGGCGGCACGCGCGCCAGATTTCGTAGGTGAGGCGGCCAAAGTCGCTGTACGGGTCCTGGTAGAAGCCGACTTCGAGGCCGAGCCTTTCTGAGTAGAGCGCCCAGCCCTCGACAAACGCGGTGAAGCCGTTGAAGCGGCGGAAGGCCGGGAGGCCGCCTAACTCTTGTTGCAGGGCAATTTGCAGGTGATGGCCGGGCACCGCCTCGTGCAATGAGAGCGCCTCGATCTCGTAGAGCGGGCGGCTCTTGAGGTCGTAGGTGTTGACGTAGTAGTAGCCCGCGCGCGTGCCGTCGCCGGAGCCGGGGAAGTAATACGCCGTGGTGTTGCCGGGCGCGCTGTGGTCGGGGATGGGGCGGATGCCGTAGGGCAGGCGCGGGAGGGTCCTGAACAGGCGCGGGAGCTCGCCGTCCATCTTCTTCAGCACGAGCGCAGTTTCTTTGAGCAGGGCGTCAGGCGTGGTGACGTAGAAGCGCGGGTCGGTGCGGAGAAAGTCCACGAACTCACGGAACGCGCCGCCGAATTTCACTTTGCGGATGATGTCGTCCATCTCGGCGCGGATGCGCTGCACTTCCGCAAGGCCGATCGCGTGAATCTTTTGCGCGCTGAGGTCGTTCACCGAAGTGAAGGTGCGGATGCGGTGGGCGTAGAACTCCGCGCCGTTGGGCAGGTTGGACGCGGCCACGTCGTCGCGTGAGGCCGGCCAATAGTCGGAGGTCAGGTAATCCAGGAGGGCCTGATAGCCGGGGAGAATCGAGGAGGAGATGACTCTCCGAGCGGCCTCCCGCAGCCGGGAGGAGTCAGATTCTCCAAAAGTCAGATTCACAAACGGGCGATAGAACGTGCTTTGCTCCGGCGAACTGACGATGTGGGCCTTGAGGGTATCCGCCACACCTTCGAGAGTGGCGCGGGCCGGGCGATAACCCTGGCGCACGCCGTCGCGCAGGAGGGTGACATGGTCGTCGGCGTATGGCTTGAAGGCCGCGAGGCGCGCGAGGTAGTTCTCGTAGTCTGTGAGCGTGTTGAGTGGAACGTAGTCGGGCAAATCGGCGAAGCCCGTGTGCATGCCGCCGACTTTGGCGATGGGGAAGTATTGGCCGCCGAGGTCGAGTTCGCCGATTTCGTTGTCGAGCAGGCGCGCGAAGATGTCGGAGTTGAGTTGGTCGGTGGGCGAGAGGGCGGCGCGATCTATATTTTGTCGTTGTTTGCGAAAGGCGCGCAGTTGATCGCGGCGTCGAGCGTAGTCGTCGGGCGTGGCGCGCGGGAGTTTATCGTTGTAGCGGTTGTCGCCGACGAAGGTGGCGAAGAGCGGGTCTTCGCGCAGGCGCGTTTCCCATTCGTCGTGGAAGAGTTGATGGAGTTGTTCGGTGGCAGTGGGCATTGGGGGCCTCACCCCCACCCCGGCCTACCGGCCACCCCGCCCCCTCTCCGGCAGCAGAGGGGGAGGGGATGGGGGTGGGGGGTGAGGTTAAGCGGGCTTCAATTTGTGGAATAGATCGTACACGTTGCGGATGAGGCTGCCGTACTTGGCCGCCTGGCCGGGACCGTTGTACATCGAGGCGAAGGTCTCAAAGTCCTGCGATTGCAGCGCCAGCACGCGCCGCGAGTTGGGCGACGGCCCCTGCACGAAGTCGAAGAAGCCGATGATCTGATTGCGCTCGTTGGCCGAGAAGGCGTCGAACATTTGCTGGACGGACTCGTAGCCGCAGGCGGCGAAGTTGAAGCCCATGATCTGCGGGCCGCCCATGCTGATGCTCAGCTTGGCGGCGGTGTCGTGGAGCGTGCGCGCAAAATTGAAGACCTCCCACTCGGCGGCCTGGTTGCCGTGGAACTCCCGCCAGTCCTGGTCGGGCGCGGGCCGCCACTTGTGATCTATCCAGCGCTTTTCCGGGTTGAACATGAAATGCTGGTTGTATCGGTCGGGGTTGCGCCGTCCCCACTGGTCGAAGAAGATTTGATTCTCGAAGCGGATGAGCATGCGCCCGTCCAGGCCGAACCCCCGGCCGCCCGACTCGACGGCGAGCACGGCCACCGCCACCGCCGGGTCAATTTTGAGCTCCTGCGCCAGCACGGTGAGCAGGCCGCCGAACTTGTTCCACGTGTTCGCCACGATCTTCTCGAGGCCGGTGGGCTTGGGGCTGGTCAGGATGACGCGCTGGCTCGCAGCCGGCTCCATGGGAACCTCGCCGAGCGAAGGGCCGGCCGGGGCCGCCGCTGGGGCGCCCGAACCCGCGTCGGATGGAGCGGCCGCGGGTTCACCGCTCGACGCCGGGGCAGGCGCGGCGACCGGGGGCTGAGTTACTTTCTCGCTCAGGAAACCGTCGGCGACGCCCTGGCCGGCGAGCAGGACAAACTTGTTGTGAATGTAACCCTGCTTGTCGCCGACCTTCACCTGCAGCCAGTCGTCCTGAAAACCGATGACGTCCACTGGCGTCTTGGCCTTGACGACCATGAGCACCGGATGGGCAGTGCCAGGACCAGCGCGGAAATTGACGTTCGCCGTCGTCGTGCCGGTACGATCAGCCATAAAAACCTCCTTGCTGCTGGGGATTCCAGGATAGTCTCTGCTCTGGCGTTTCACACGGCTAACGCCAGAGCCTTTTCAATGGTCTGTGATAAAGCAATCGGAATAAACCAATCCGTTGGATATAAATAATCTTCGCCCGACTCGTCTATCACTCGGACGAGATTATGGGCGCTGGCATCCGCGTCGGGCAACACCTGATAGATTTTTCTCTTCTCTAAGGATGCCTCGTAGCCTTCATTCTGCACACAGACAGCGTAACGCGGCCTGACTGACTTGGCTCTCTTCTGTGAGGGAAGTGGTTTTCGCTGGATCATAGTTGGTCAATTCGTGAGAAG
>DATDRS010000513.1:0-5349 GCA_035291605.1 Anaerolineales bacterium
TGAATAAGCCTCTGCGCGAGGCCGAGGTGCTCGCCGCCGTGGAGCACGCGCTGGGCGAACTGCGTCTGCGGCGGGAGCGCGAGCAGCTCGGCCAGCGGCTCGCCGGGGTTAACCAGCAGTTGGAGAAACGCGTCAAAGAGCTGACGACGCTCTACGGCATTGGCAAAGCGGTCACGGCGACCACTGACCTGGGCCAGTTGTTTGGCCAATTGCTGGAGGGCGCGCTTTCGGTGACGGAGGCCGAGGTGGGCTGGCTGCTCATCATGGACGAGGCCGCGAACAAACTATTGCTGCGCGCGGGCAAAGGCCTGCCGCCGGCCGCCAAGCTGCACCAGCCGTGGGATGATGGCCTTTCCTCGCTCCTGCTGCTTTCCGGCGAGCCGATCGTCATCGCGGGCGAGCCGCTGACCAGGATGCGCGCCGGGCAAGTCGCCAAATCGGCGGCGGCGGTCCCGATCAAAGCCAAAGACAGGGTGATGGGCGTGATGGTGGCCGGCAACAAATCCGGCAAGCCTTTCACCGACCGCGATCAGGCCATGCTCTCCGCCGTAGCGGACTACGCCTCCATCGCGCTCGTCAACTCCGCCTTGTTCCATGCCATCGAGGCGCGCGCCAAAGCCGCGCAAAAATCGTACGACGACCTGGCCGAGCTGGCGCGGCAGAAAGATGAGGCGGTCTACAACCTCACGCGTGAGTTGCATCTGCCGCTGTCGCAGGCGCGCGAGAGTCTGGCGCAGGTGGCGCGCGGACCGTTGACGCCCCAGCAGGGCGAGGCCATGCGCACCGCGCTGGACCGGCTCGACGCTTTGCAGAAGGTGCTGCAGAACATGACGCTGTTGGGCGAAGTTTCCAGCCGCCCGCCCAAGCCGCGCCCGACGGCCTTGAACGATCTGGCCAGGGAGTCCATCGCCCGCATGGCTGGCGAAGGCCGCCAGCACAATGTGGCGCTGCTGGCCGAGTTCCCCTCGGAGCCGGTGAGCGTAAACGCGGATGCCACACAGATCAGCCGCGTGCTGGACAGCCTGATGGCGAATGCCATCAAGGTCTCCCCGCCGGGCAGCTATGTCACCGTGCGCCTCCAGGTGAGCGGCAGCGGGCAGGCGCACGTTTCCGTCATGGACAGCGGCGTCGGCCTCCCACCCGAAAAATTGCAGGAGATTTGGGGTCACACAGGGGGCACCGGCAAACTGGGGAGCACCGGGTTGGGACTGGCGATGATCAAGCGGATCGTCGAGGCCCACGGAGGACAGGTATGGGCCGAAAGCGAGCCGGGCCGGGGGAGCAAGTTCCATTTCTCGCTCAACGTGGTTTAGCGCCTCCTAACCATCTCAAAAATCCCCTAACTTTTCCTAATTCTGGTTAAGGGGAGTTCGGTGGTATGCTTATTGCCGGGCCGGATGGCCCGGTTGAAAACGCTTTAGTTTATGCCTACGGAAAAGATCCTCGTCATTGACGACTCCTCCGACGTGCGCGATTATGTCGCGGACTACGTGCTGCGTCCGAGCGGTTACGAACCCCTGACGGCCGCTAACGGCGTCGCCGGGCTGGAGCTAATTCGCACGGCTCAGCCCAGCCTGGTCGTGGCCGACATCAAAATGCCCGGCCTGGACGGTTTGCAGTTGACTGACACACTCCGCCGGGAGGGGCATGACCTCCCCGTCATCCTCATCACTGCCGCCGGCTCGGAAGAAATGGCCCGCGAGGCCCTGCGGGTCGGCGCCGCCGATTACATCATCAAGCCCTTCCATTCGGACGAGCTGCTGGATGCCATCCGCCGCGCGCTGGAGGTGACCACCGCCCGGCGCGAAACCGCCCGGATGCAGGCCGAGCTGGCGACCACCAACGCCTCGCTGGTGAAACGGCTCACCGAACTGGAGACGCTCACCAGCATCGGGCACGACGTCACCTCGATCCTCGACCTGGATCAGGTGCTGTTGAAAGTCGTCGAGGCGGCGGTCAACCTGACCGGCGCAGAAGAAAGCTCGCTCCTTCTCCACGACGAGCGCACGCAGGAACTCACCATGCACGCGGCCAAAAACTTCGACGAGAACTTCGTGCGCACTTTCCGCCTGCGCTCGGACGACTCGCTCGCCGGGCACGTGCTGCGCACGGGCGAAGCGGTGCTGCTGGACCAGGGGGCGCCGCAGAAGATCAAGACGATGTATCTCGTGCACTCGCTCATCTACGTGCCGCTCAAGGCGCACGGGCGGACGATTGGCGTGCTGGGCGTGGATAACCGCCGCGCCGGGCGCATGTTCACCAGGCACGATCAGCAGCTCCTGCAGGCGCTGGGTGATTACGCGGCCATTGCCATCGAGAACGCGCGGCTCTACCTGGACGCCACGACCGAGCGCGTTCAATTGGAGACTTTCCTGCGGGAGACGGAGGATGGCGTGATTATGGTGGACCGCGAAGGCTGCATGATCTTGATCAACCCTACCGCCCGCGCTGCCTTCAGCGTCGAAGAGGCTGCGTTCGTCCACCGCCCGCTGGCGGAAGTCATCTCCCACGCCGACGTGCGCGAGTTGTTCCTGAGCCAGACGCGCCGGGGCGAGATCACGCTGGACGACGGGCGCGTGTTCAACGCCCACCTCACGCAGATTGCCGGGATCGGCCAGGCCATGGTGATGCAGGACATCACCCATCTCAAAGAGCTGGACCGCATCAAGTCCGAGTTCGTCACCACCGTGTCGCACGACCTGCGCTCGCCGTTGACGGCGATCCTGGGGTACGTGGAGCTGATTTCGCGCAGCGGGCCGGTGAACGACCAGCAGGCCGAGTTCATCCGGCGCATCCAGTTCAGCGTGCAATCCATCACCACCCTCGTCTCCGACCTGCTGGACCTGGGGCGCATCGAGGCGGGGTTCGACGCGCAGAAAGAAGTGACGCACATGGCGCTGGTGCTGCGCTTTGTGGCGGACAATCTGCGCCTCCGCGCCGAAGCCAAGCGTCAGACCCTCGTCGTCAGCTTGCCGGAGGAACTGCCGCGTGTCTGGGCCAACCCGCCGCGCCTGCGGCAGATGCTCTCGAACCTGATTGACAACGCCATCAAATACACGCCCGAGGGCGGGAAGATCACGGTGAAGGCGCAAATCGAAGATGATCTGATCATCATTTCGGTGAAGGACAGCGGCATCGGCATTCCGCCCGCCGACCAGCCCTATATCTTCGACAAGTTCTACCGGGCCGGCAATGCGCGCCAGGAGTACGTCGGCTCAGGGCTGGGCCTCTCCATTGTGAAGTCAATCGTGGAAAACCACGGGGGGCGCATCTGGCTGGAATCGCACTCGGGCGAGGGCACGACGTTCACGGTCATGCTGCCCAAATACAGAGAATGACGGGTGATGAGTGACAGGAAGGACGCCAAGATACCCGCCACCCGTGGGTGTATGTCAGTTATGGGGCGAAGGTGGCCCTTCGACGACGCGGCGCGCACCCTGCTGAGCGGAGCGTTAGCGAAGTCGAAGGGCGCGCCGCCCGACACTTTCACGGATTGACGACAAACCCCACCATTTCACTCCTCACCGTTCCCCCGTTCTTTGACCTGCCCTCCGCCGTGAGCGTGTGCCGCCCCGGCGCCAGCGTCCACCACACCTCAAACGGCGCCGCCTCGACCGTCGCCAGCGGTTGACCATCCAACACGAACGTCACCGAACTCAACGGCTCTCCCGCGAGAGCGCGCAGGGGGATTTGCTGGGCCGCGCGCGGCAAACGCGGCGAGATTTGATAGACGGTATTTGGATCAGGCGAAATGATCTGGAGCTTGACATTTGAAGTTTGAGATTGGAGATTAGAGATTGGCGGCTGCGGAATGCCGTTCTGCCTGGCCCACTCCTGCGCCTGCGGGGGCAATAACAGAAAAACCTCCTCGGTCACGAACTCAAGCGGAGTGGTCGCATCTGCCAGCCAGCCGGTGCGGGCGTCAATGCTGAAGGCCTGATATAAGTTGTCGGGCTGCCGGGGCGCAGTGCCTTCGAGGAAAAGTTCTGCGCGGGTGCGCGGGCAAGCGGGGACGGGCAATAGCCCGGAGGGCACGCACACCTCGGCGCGCGCCAGGCCGGGGGGCCGGACAAACTGAGACTCGGGTTTCCCCTTGAGGGCCTCGCGCATGAAGTCATGCCAGATCGGCCCCGCCCCCGCGATGCCGCTCAGGTTCACCATCGGCGTGAAATCCGCGTTCCCCACCCATACGCCGGCCGCCAGTTCGGGCGTGTAGCCCACCGTCCAGTTGTCGCGGTAGTCGCTCGTCGTGCCGGTCTTCACCGCGGCCGGCCGCCCGATTTGCAGGACGCTGTTGAAGCCAAACGTCGCGGCGCGGGCGTTGTTATCCGAGAGAATGTCGCTGATGAGATAGGCCACCCGCTCGTCCAGCACGCGCTCGCCCGGGCGAGGCCCCCACTGTTCGATCAATTTTCCCTGCGCATCCTGAATTTGAAGAATAGCGACCGGTTCGACGCGCCGGCCGCCGTTGGCGAAGACGCCGTAGGCCGCCGTGAGGTCGAGCAGGCGCACTTCGCCGCCGCCGAGGGTAAGCGCCAGCCCGAAGCGGTCGGCGTCCGAGAGCGTGGTCAGCCCCATGCGCCCGGCGAGCCGGATCAGGTTGGACACGCCGACGTGGTCGAGCGCGATGACGGCGGGGATGTTGAGGCTCCCGGCGAGCGCCGCCCGCGCCGACACCGGGCCGTGAAAGGCGCGGTCGTAATTCTGCGGGACGTAGGAGAAACCCTCTTTCGTCACGAAGGCCGTACGCACGTCTAAGATCATCGTCGCCGCCGTCCACGGACAATGCGTAGGGGCAACCCCATGTGGTTGCCCATTCGTTGGGGCAACCTCTTGCGGTTGCCCGTTTGCCCCTTGCGGTTGCCCGTTTGCCCCTTGTGGTTGCCCGCATAGTTCAGGCGAAAACGCCGCCGCGTACGTGATCGGCTTGATCGCGCTTCCCGGCTGGCGCGGCGCGACCGCCATATTGACAGCCCCGGAGATTTCGCCGTCGAAGTAATCGGGTGAGCCAAGCATGGCGAGGATCTGCCCGGTGCGCGGGTCGAGCGCGACGAGCGCGACGTCGGTCGCGTTGTGGGATGGGCCGTCTTTGTCGTCGGCAATCTGTCGCAGACGGCGCTGGGCGATTTCCTGCGCCGTTCGAGTCAGGTCGAGGTCGAGGGTGGTCGTCACCACGAGGCCGGAGTAGAGCACCTCGGGGCCATATTTCTGCTCGAGCAGATTCCAGATGTAGAAGGCGAAGTGCGGCGCTTCGACGGGGAACGCCGTCGAGGCGAATTGCAGTTTTTCGTCTTTGGCGAGCCGCGCCTCGTCCGGCGTGATGTATCCCTGTTTGACCATCAGATCGAG
>DATDRS010000514.1:0-3078 GCA_035291605.1 Anaerolineales bacterium
GACACCAGCGCTTCGACGCGCACGGCGGCGCTCTCGATGCGCTTCGCGGTGTTCACCGTGTCGCCGATCACGTCGTAGAACTTGACTTCGGTGCTGCCCAGCAGGCCTTCCACCAGCGGGCCGGTGTGCAGGCCCATGCCCGCGCCGAGATCCTGCGCGGAGAGCAGGTCATCCATGCAGGCGCGCAACTCCAGCGCGGCTGCCACCGCCCGCTCGGCGTCGGGGAAGACCGCCATCGCCTCGTCCGCCGAAAACTTGACCTTGATGACGCCATGTCTGGTCACGGCGGCTTCCACGGTGTCGTAATAACGATTGAGCATGGCGACCACTTCCTCTGGCGAGCGTGACTCGCTCCAGCGCGTGAAGCCGCGGATATCCATGAACAGGACCGTCCGCTCGCGCCGGTTGAGGCTGAGGGCGTTCGGGTCGTTCAATACCCGCCCCAGCAGGTCGCGCCCCAGCAACCATTCGGAGTAAGTCTTGAGCTGCGCCGTCACTTTCCGCAGCGCGTCGGTGCGTTCGGTGATGATGCGGTCGGCGCGCCCCACCACCGAAAGCAAAGCGACAAAGAGCAAACCCATCGTGATCGCCGCGGTCACCAGTCCCCGAATGCGCGCGCTGATGACGGCCTTGTTGAGCGTCGGCGCTTCCTGGATGGTCACCAGCACGCCGATCGGCTGGCCGCTCGTGTTGCCCCCCGGACGGATGGGCGCATAGGCCTCGACGATGTGCACGCTGGCCGCCGGGCGATAGGTCGCCGGGGCGTCGTCGGGCTGGCGGATGACGACTGCCGTCTGCCCCCCCAGCGCGCTTTCAAAAGCGGCCCGATTTTCCACCTTCACCCCCACCCATTCCGGCTCAGTGGTATGAGCGGCGACACCCGCCTGGTCGTAAACCGAGACGCTGTTGATGGAGAGGCCGATCAATCGCAAATCGAAGAGCGCGCGCACGCCGAGCCTCTCGTTCAGACGGCTTACGTCGTCGGCTGTGACCAGATCGGGCATATCGCTCGCCAGCGTATTCGCCAGGTTGTTCGCGACGTTGGTCGCCGAGGTCATGGCCTCCTCGACCAGCGTGTTGTACGCGAACTGGGTAAAGATGGCCGAAGCCGCCAGCGCCAGCAGCGCCGTAAGGATGAGCGAGGCCGCCAGGTAATAGCGGACCAGGCGGAACTGGCGGATTTGCTCGTACTCGGCGACCAGCACGGAGACGGTGACGAGAAAGGCGACGAGCAGGACGACGTGATACAGCCACCAGCTCAATTTCCAGATCGTGAACATGTGCATGCTGACGGTGGCCGTCGCCAGCCAGAGCGCCACGAAAGCCAGCACGCCGTCAATGCGGTTGCGCGTCACGCGCCAGGTTCGCCACAGGCGGAAGGTAGCCAACAGCCACATCACCAGCGTAAGGGCAAAAATGGCGTAGCGATGCCAGGGGGCGGCCAAAGCATTGAACACCTCGTCAACGCCGGAAAGCCACCCCGGCGCGAAGGCGGCGATGGCCGAATACAGCAGGACGCCAGCCGCCGCAGCGTAGATTACCCGCCGCACCGGCAGCCATTTGGGAGGTCCCTGTGGGCCGTCGAACCCGGCGGCGGCGGACAGCGCGCCGCTGCCGAACAAGGTCAGCCACGCCGACCACTCGACCGCCGGGTGGAAATGGTCAATCAGCGCGTTGGGGGTGGCGAGGCCGTGCGAGAAGAAGACGCTGCCGATGACGGCGAACGCCGCCGCGGCCAGGACGTGGCGTGGCTTGGCCTCCGCGCCCAGCGAGGCGGCCAGTAAAATCGAGATCACCGCCGCCGAAAAGGTGATGAAAGTGACGATGTAAAAGTGGAAGATGGGGACGCTCACGACCAAATCGGCTTTGGGCTGCAGCGCAAAGAAAATCAAGCCCACCGCCGGGGCAAACAGCGCCAGAATCGTCAGGATCCGTTTCATCGGCAACTCTCCTAGATGATTGGTCTCAAAATCCGCTGATCCGTTTCATCCGGTGACCACACACATCTTAATGGCTCGCCATCCGCGTCCCCGTGGACGGCCCGCGAGGACGCGGGCCTGGAGCATTTGTGAATCATTACCAGATTTCATCCGAGGACTACCCTCGCCCCCACGCGGAGTCTTTCACCAGCCTCACCAGATCGTCAAGGGGCCGCAGGTCTCTGACCGGCGCAGCGCGGTTGTCGGTCTGCGTGCGGGCGTAGAGCTTGACGGGCGAGCCGCGCGGCAGCTTGCGGCCCCGGGCCCGGAACTCGGCCTTGGTCAACCAGCCCGCGATGAAAATCTCCAGGCCGTACACCCAGATGTTCGTCCAGTCCGCCGGCTCGATCAGGAGGGTTTCACGGAGCGTCGGGCTGTGCACGCCCACCGCGCCGTCGGGCAAATGCGGGACGTGGAGATAGAGGAGCGAGAAGAACTCACGCCGGGTTTCGGCGCGCGTGCGCGGCTCAAGGCGGAAGCTCTCCATCATCGCCGCCCGCTTTCCGTCCTGCCCGCCCACCTCAACCTCGAGGAATTGGCGCGTATTGACTTTGAGCACGAGCCGGCCCAGCGACCGCCAGTCGTTCAGGTTGAGCCAGCTCGGCGGCTTCGGCGTGTAAAGCAGGTACATCTCCTGCCCGGCGCGCGCGATCTTTTTCAAATCACCAAGGTTGCGCGTCTCTGAACCGGCGAGGAAGCCGAACAGATAAACGTCGTTCTCGGCCAGCGCGTCGCTCGCCAGTTGATCCTCCGGCACGAGGGCTTCGGCGTCGAGCAGCCACGCGGGGTCGCGCCGCAGCGCGGTGATTTTAGCGCGGTCGCCGACGAGAAAACTCTTGAGGTCACACCGCCGCCCGCCCAGGCGTAGGTCATACCGGTCCTTCTCGGTGAAGGGCGTCATCCCCAACCGGTCATACGGAACGTGCGCCTCGTCCAGCCAGCGCTGAAAGGCGAGTTCCACCGCCACGCCGGCGACGATCTTGCGCAGGCGCGCCTCTGGCTTGAGATGCATGCGGTTGTAGGTGTAGTGCAGCGATTTTTTGGCGTACTCAATGCCCGCCAGCGGCAGGGAGCGGTCGTACGGGAGGCGCAGGATGGC
>DATDRS010000515.1:0-16756 GCA_035291605.1 Anaerolineales bacterium
TTGCCCTGCAGGACGACTACTTCGTCTCGCGCAAACTGTACCCGAACGTGGACTTCTACTCGGGCCTCATCTACCAGGCGATGGGCTTCCCGGTGGCGTTCTTCCCGGTGCTGTTCGCCATCCCGCGCACGGTGGGCTGGCTGACGCAGTGGCAGGAGATGATCACCGACCCGGAGCAGAAGATCGCCCGCCCGCGCCAGATTTATCTGGGACACGACCAGCGGGATTACGTGGCGATGGATAAACGGTAATATTCCCGTAGAGACGCGGCATGCCGCGTCTCTACACGTGGGTGAGAAGGAAAATCATCATGGCAGTCACTACCGAGGAAGTTTTCGAATACCACCGCCGGGGGCGGCCCGGCAAGATCGAGGTCATCCCGACGAAGCCGATGGCGACCCAACGCGACCTGTCGCTGGCGTATACCCCCGGCGTCGCGCAGGTCGTGGAAGAACTCGAGCGCAATCCCGCGACCGCCTACGAGTACACGGCGAAAGCGAACCTGGTCGCCGTGGTCTCCAACGGCACGGCCATCCTCGGCCTCGGCGACCGCGGCGCGCTGGCCTCCAAGCCGGTGATGGAGGGCAAGGGCGTGCTCTTCAAGCGCTTCGCCGACGTGGACGTGTTCGACATCGAAGTGGACGCCCACGACCCGGATGAGATCATCCGCGTGGTCAAAGCCATCGCGCCGACCTTCGGCGGGATCAACCTGGAGGACATCAAAGCGCCGGAGTGCTTCTACGTCGAAGAGACGCTCAAATCCATGCTCGACATCCCGGTATTCCACGACGACCAGCACGGTACG
Organism: Anaerolineales bacterium; assembly: GCA_035291605.1. GTDB lineage: Bacteria > Chloroflexota > Anaerolineae > Anaerolineales > UBA6663 > DATDRS01. The sequence goes on from DATDRS010000515.1 coordinate 806, forward strand.
GCGATCATCTCCAGCGCGGCGCTGATCAACGCGATGGAGACCACCGGCAAAGATCTCGCCCGGTTGCGCGTCGTCGTCTCGGGCGCGGGGGCCTCGGCCATCGCCTGCGCCGAGCTGTACGTCAAATTCGGCGTGCGGCGTGAGAACATCATGCTCGTGGACACGAAGGGCGTGGTCTACGCAGGGCGCGCCGAGGGGATGAACCAGTACAAACAGCGCTTCGCGGCGAAGACCGACGCCCGCACGCTTGCGGACGCCATGAAAGGCGCGGACCTGTTCCTCGGCCTCTCGGTGAAGGACCTGCTCACGCCCGCGATGGTGAAGACGATGGCCGACAAGCCGATCATCTTCGCGCTCGCCAACCCCGACCCCGAAATCCAGTACGAACTCGCCAAAGAGGCCCGGCCCGACGCGCTGGTGGCGACCGGCCGCTCGGACTATCCCAATCAGATCAACAACGTGCTTGGGTTCCCGTTCATCTTCCGGGGCGCGCTCGACGTGCGGGCGAAGGCGATCAACGACGAGATGAAACTCGCGGCGGCCAAGGCGCTGGCCTCCCTCGCCCACGAGGACGTGCCGGACTCCGTCCTCACGGCCTATGGGGTCTCCTCGCTCAAGTTCGGCCCGGACTATCTGATCCCGAAGCCGCTCGATCCGCGCGTGTTGCTGTGGGAATCCCCCGCCGTGGCCGAAGCGGCGATGCAGAGCGGCGTGGCGCGGCAGGAGATTGACCTGGAGAAATACCGCGAGCAGTTGGCGGCGCGCCTCGGCCCCGGCCGCCGCGTCCGGCGCACGATCATCAACCGGGCCAAAGCCGCGCCCAAGCGGGTGGTGTTCGCCGAGGGCGAGGCGCCCAAGATCATCCGCGCCGCCGCGCAGGTGGTGGACGAACGCATCGGCCAGCCGATCCTGCTCGGCAACCCGGAGAAGATTCGACAGCAGGTGAAGGAACTCGGCCTGCACTTCACGCCCGTCGTGGTGGACCCAAACAGCGACGGGAAGCAGGGCCTGTATGCCGCGGCCTACTTCAATCTGCGCCAGCGCAAAGGCGTGACCCTGGCCCACGCCCACGAGCGCATCCACGAGCCGAACCTCTTCGGTCTCATGATGGTGCACGAGGGCGACGCCGACGCGTTCGTCTCCGGCCTGACGTACGAGTATCCCGAGGTCATCCGCCCGGCCCTGCAAATCTTTCACACCAAGCCAGGCGTGAGCAGGGCCGCCGGAGCATATCTCGTCATCGTCTGCGGCCAGGTATACATTTTCAGCGACGCGACGGTGAACATCGAGCCGACGGCGGAAGACCTGGCCGAGATCGCGGCGCTCTCCGCCGATCTGGCGACGCGCCTCGGCCTCACGCCGCGCGTGGCGATGCTCTCCTTCTCCAACTTCGGCAGCGTGAAGCACGGGCTGTCGGAGAAGGTGCGCCGCGCGGTGGAGCTGGTGCGCGCCCGCCGGCCGGAGCTGGAAGTGGATGGCGAGATGCAGGCCGACGTGGCCGTGGTACCCGAGATGCTGGCGGCGCGCTTCCCTTTCAGCCGCGTGAAAGACCCGAACGTGCTGGTCTTCCCCAACCTGGAGGCGGCGAACATTGCCTACAAACTGTTGCAGCGCCTCGGCGGCGCGGAGACGATTGGCCCGGTGCTGCTCGGCCTGGACGCGCCGGTGCACGTCCTGCAGGCGAGCGACGACGTGGACGAGGTGGTCTCGATTGCGGCGGCGGCCGTGATGGACGCGCAGGAGCGTAGCGAGTAAAGAGTCATCGCTAATAGCGACTTCAGTCCCGGAAGGTTGGGCGACTGAAGTCGCTTCTTTACAGGACTCATGCGCTGGCTGCGCGCCGGGGGGCGGAGCGGAGGAGATCAGACCTTAAAGGCTGTGTCGTACCATTTGCGCCGGACATCACGCACGGAAGTATGACACGCCGGCCTTCTCCTCCCGCTAACTGGAGGAGGGATAGGGTACCAATGTACGCAATTGCATCAGAGGACAGACACCGCTATAATTTCTTTAGAAATCCTGAGCAGACGGATTGGGTGCGGCCACAGAAACGGCGGTGAACTGTGTTCGAGACGCATAAAATCACAAAAACCATTGGCAAAGGCGGTCAGGGCACCGGGGAGAGCAGCCTGAAGGTCGGCGCGTTGCTTCAGGACCGGTTTTTGATCCAGGGCGTGCTGGGCGTCGGCGGCATGGGCTCGGTCTACAAAGCCCGCGATATGCGCTTTCCGAACGTCACCAAGCTCGTGGCCGTCAAAGAGATCATCAACCAGGCGGACCCCAGCATGCGCGAGATGATTGTCAAGACCTTCGAGCGCGAAGCGAACATCCTCGCCGAACTCAACCATCCCGCCATCCCCAAGATTTACGATTACTTCACGCAGGGCGACAAGTCCTTCCTGGTGCAGGAGTTCATCGAGGGCAAGGACCTGGAAGCCTATCTGAACGACATCTCCGACTCCATCCCTGAGGAGCAGGTCGTCGAGTGGGCCATCCAGTTGTGCGACGTGCTCTCGTATCTGCACAGCCACAAGCCCGAGCCGATCATCTTCCGCGACATGAAGCCTTCAAACGTCATGCTGGATTTGCACACCAACATCCGGCTGATTGACTTCGGCATTGCCCGCCCCTTCATGGCCGGACAAAAGGGGACCATGATCGGGACCGAGGGGTATTCTCCCCCTGAGCAATATCGCGGCGAAGCCAGTCCCGCCGGGGACATTTACGCCCTGGGGGCGACCCTCCACCACCTGCTCACCAAGCAGGACCCGCGCATCGAGCCGCCGTTCTCCTTTTCCGAGCGACCCGTCCGTAAAGCCAACCCGGCCGTGAGCCTGGAACTGGAGGCCGTCATCAACGCGTCTTTGAACTACAACCCGTCGGAACGCTTCCCCGGCGCCAAGGCCATGAAAGACGCGCTCCTGTCTCTGCGGCGCGCCACGACCGGCATCCTCACACACCAGTTGGCCTCGGCCTCTCCACCAAAGACGATGAGCGGCGCGCCGGGCGCGGCGGTGAAGGTCAGCGGCGAAGTCGCTCCGATCTGGGTCTTCAAGTGCGAGGACGAACTGCGCGGCAGCCCGCTGGTCCACAAAGGCGTTGTGTACATCGGCGCGTACGACAATAACTTGTACGCCGTCAATGCGTCCGACGGCAAGCTGCTGTGGAAATACGCGACAGATGGCGGCCTGCCCGGCTCGCCGGCCGTGCACCAGGATACGCTCTTCATCGGCTCCGAGGACCGACGCCTGCACGCGGTGTCGGCCAAGAGCGGCCGCATCCAGTGGACCTATTACACGGAGGGGCCGGTGCGCGGCTCCCCGCGTGTGGCCGAGGGCCACGTATTTATCGGCTCGGACGACGAGAACCTGCACGCCGTGAACATGCTCACGGGACGCCGGGCCTGGAAGTCCCCGGCGGTGGCCCCGGTGCGCTGCCGCCCGGCGGTGTCGAGCGATTTGATTTTCTTTGGCTGCGAGTCGGGCGAGTTCTATTGCATTGATTTCAGCGGCCAGCAAAAATGGCGTTTCAAGGCCAAGCGCGCCCTCACCTCGTCGCCGCTGTTCTACAATGGAAACATCTATGTCGGGTCGCTGGATAACTACGTGTACGCGCTGGAGGCCAAGTCCGGCTGGAACGTATGGAAATTCCGCACGAATAAGGGCGTCATTTCCTCGCCGGCGGCCGAGGGCAATTTGCTGCTCATCGGCTCAGCCGATAACTTCCTCTATGCGATTGACATCCGCTCTGGTCGCGAGACCTGGAAGTTCGAGGCGGAGGGGCAGGTCAATTCCTCGCCGGCGATCAACAAAGGCGCGGTGTACTTCGGCGCTATTGACGGGCACGTCTACGCCGTTGACATCGCGGCCGGCAAACTGCGCTGGAAGTTCCATTCCGGCGCGCCGTTCACCTCGTCCCCTGCCATCGTTGACGACGTCGTATACATCGGCTCGCTCGACCACAGCCTTTACGCGCTCACGGCCTGACCGGGGAGGCATTTGTGCTCAATTCCATTCTTGAGAAGTTGTTTGGCAAGCAAAAGACAGAGGCCCCCGCCCCAGCCGCGTCTCCCCCGCCGCCGCGCGATCTGGACGCCACGGTCCCGCTGTCACCCGAGATGGCCGCGCAACTGCCGCCCGACGCCATGACGGCCCTGACCGACTCTCGCCCGCCCCGGCGGATGCGCCTCGGCGTCGCGCAGGACGTAGGCCGGGTCCGCAGCCACAATGAGGACGTGCTGCTCGTCTTCACGGGTGAACTGGCCGGGCTGGAGACGATGCCCAGCTTCGGCTTGTTTGTCGTCGCCGACGGGATGGGCGGCCATTCCCTGGGCGAGCGCGCCAGCGGCATCGCGGCCCGCACTGTGGCGCGCATTAGCATGGAGCAGATCTTGCCCTCCCTGCTGGCCGACCCGCACTCCGAGGTGGAGCGCCCCCCTTTGCAGGAGGTCATGGAAAGCGCCATGGCGGCGGCGAACACCGCCGTGGTCAGCAGCGTGCCCGAGGGCGGCACCACGCTGACCTGCGCCTTGCTGATCGGCGAGCAACTTATCCTGTCGCACGTGGGCGACAGCCGCGCCTATATCATCACCGAAGACACCTTTGAGCAAATCACCCGCGACCACTCGCTCGTGCAGCGCCTGCAGGAACTGGGGCAAATCACTGCCGCCGAAGCCGCGGTGCATCCACAGCGCAGCGTCCTGTACCGCGCCGTGGGACAGGGAGAAGGCTTGGAGGTGGATGTGATCGCGCGCCGTCTGCCTCCGGGCGCGTCCCTCTTGTTATGCTCGGACGGTCTATGGGGTCTCGTGCCAGACGAAAAAATCTTGAAAACGGTGCAGCAATCCCACACTCCGCAGGCAGCCTGTGAGGCGCTCGTCGCAGCCGCCAACGCCGCCGGAGGGCCGGACAACATCACCGCCGTCATGGTACAGGTCCCGCCCGAGCCTATCGCGTAGCCTATGACCACCGGCGACCTCTACGACCTTCTGGGCCTGGCGCACCGGGCTACCCCCGACGAGATTAAGGCCGCCTACCGGAATGCGGCCCGGCGTTTCCACCCGGACGTTAATCCGCACCCTTCGGCGACGGAAGAATTCAAGCTCATCGCCAACGCCTATGTCATCCTGAGCGACCCGGCCCAGCGCACGGCGTATGACACGGCGTTACAGAAGGCCGGGAGCGGGCCGCTGGTGAGCATCCACTGGATCCCCAGCCGGAAGACACTGCCGGTGCAGCTTGAGCCCCAGGTGTTTTACACTCTCGTTAACATCACCGCCTCGCTGGGCGGCGAGACGGAGCTGCCCGCCCCGCCGGTCAATCTGTGCGTTGTGATTGACCGCTCCACGTCCATGCAGGGGGCCAGGTTAGACCAGGTCAAAACCGCAGTTTCGCAGGTCATTGACAGCCTGCGCGACAATGATTCCTTCTCCGTCGTCGCTTACAGCGACAAGGCCGAAGTGATCGTCCCGGCTCAACAGGGATTGGCGGAACGGACCTTGGCCAAGGCCAAAATCAGCACGATCAATGCCGGCGGCGGCACCGAGATCCTGCAAGGGCTGATGCGTGGGCTGGTCGAGCTTCAGAAGCGGCTCAGCCCTTCGGCGGTGAACCACTTGATCCTGCTCACTGACGGCCAGACCTACGGCGACGAAGACGACTGTATCCTGCTGGCCACGCTGGCCGCCACCGACGGCATCATCATCACCGGGTTGGGCATCGGCGACGAATGGAACGATCGATTCCTCGACGAGCTCACAGCCTGCACGGGGGGCACGGCCGCCTACGTCAATTCGCCCGAGCAGGTGAAGACCTTCCTCTGGAACAAAGTGCGCGGTCTGGGCTCCACCTATGCGGAACGCCTGACCCTGTACATCACCCCTGACGTGGAGGTGAAACTGATCTCGGCCTTCAAGATGGGCCAGGAAGTGGGCCAGGTCCCGGTGGATGGCACCTCCCTCCGGCTGGGGAGTCTGCCTAAACAGCAGGGCGTGTCGGTCCTGCTCAAGTTTTTGCTGCCGCCGCTCTCGGCCGAGGGCGAGCGCTCCATCGCCCGGCTGGCGCTGTATGCGGACGTCGTCAGCCTGGGCCGGCGCGGGGAACGCACGACGGTGGATATTATCCTCCCCGGCCTGGCGGATGCGCCGCGCCTCCCACCGCCCACTGCCATCGTGGAGGCCTTAAGCAAGCTATCGCAATATAATATGCAGGAGCGCGCCTGGCAGGAGGCCACCGCCGGCGACATTGCCAGCGCCACCAAGCGGCTCTCCACCCTCGGCACGCGCCTGCTGTCCAGCGGCCAGACCGATCTGGCCAAAGCGGCGCTCGCCGAGGCGCGCCGCCTGGAAAAGACGCAGAGTCTGTCCGAAGAGGCCAAGAAGAACTTGAAATACGGGACACGCGCTTTGCTTTTAGCGTCTCAGCCTAAAGATATTCAGAAATGATCACCTGCCCTGCTTGCCGCCACCAGGAATACGAGGGGGAGCTGTTCTGCTCGGAGTGCGGCGCGCGCCTGTGGGATAGCGGGATCGAGCTGCCTCCCACCGTCACCTTCAATTCCAGACAACTGACGGATCTGCCCAAAACCGCCAACCCCGCCGCCGCCATCACCAATCTCAATACCGGCCAGATCGCGCTGATGGTCGTGGGCGTACCCCAGCCCATGGTCCTGGAAGGGCGCGTCGAATATTACCTGGGCCGCGAAGTCGAGGCCGGCCAACCGCCCGATGTCAATCTCACCCCTTACGGCGCGCGCGAGAAAGGCGTGTCTCGCCGCCATGCCTCGCTGCGGGTTGACCGCCGCCAGCTGCTCCTGATGGACCTCGGAAGCTCGAACGGCACGCAGTTGAACGGCTCCCCTCTCGTCGCCAATGAACCCGTCCGCCTGGAAAGCGGCGACGAAATCCGCCTGGGCAAACTCTCGATCCGCGTCTACTTCAATCTATAAATCCGAGTGTCGGTCCGCCGGACTCCACTCGACATTCTTACTCTACGGAGGTTTGTATGGCGTATACGGTGTTGATCCACATTTCGAACGAAGAGCCAATTGTGGCCGAAATAGAAAAACTGCCTGAGCCAACCGACACCATCATCATCGCCCAGAACCCACGCATGCGGGACGGCAAAGACCTGCGCTATCTCGCGGCGAATGTCACCACCGTCATCTGGCCCGTCAGCCGCGTCGGGTTCATCGAACTCCTGCCTTCGGACGAGGAAGAAAAGGTCGTTGGCTTCGTCAGAGAGTAGCGATGGGAGCGGAAAAAGTCTTCGCGCCTTCATCCGTCCGCCTTCCGCCAGTCTATGCCTGAATTACACGAGCGGCGCCGCATCCTGGTCGTGGACGACGAGCCGCGCATGATTCGTTTTATCCGGATGAATCTCGAGCATGACGGCTTTGAGGTCGTCGAAGCCGCCGACGGATTAGCCGCGCTCAAGCAGGTGCGCGACACCCTGCCGGATCTGGCGCTGCTGGACGTGGCCATGCCCGAGCTGGACGGCTTTGAGACCCTCCGGCTGCTGCGCGAAATTTCGAGCGTGCCGGTGATCATGCTTACCGCGCGGGGCGAGGAAGACGACCGGGTACGCGGCCTCGAGTTGGGCGCGGACGACTACGTCACCAAGCCCTTCAGCCCGCGCGAACTGGTCAGCCGCGTCAAAGCGGTCCTGCGCCGGACCGAAGCGCCGGCCCCGGCCGAGAAGACCACCCTTCAGGTGGACGACCGCCTGAGTCTCAACTTCGACCGACGCGAGGTGCTGGTCGAGGGCCGGCCCGTCAAGCTCCGCCCGACCGAATATCGCCTGCTTTACCATCTGGTCAACAACGCCGGGTGGGTCGTGCCGCACGATCAACTGCTGGCCAAGGTGTGGGGCTACGAGTACCGCGAGGAGACGCATTACCTGCGGCTGTACATCAACTACCTGCGCCAAAAACTCGAGCTGGACCCGGCCCATCCGAAATACATCCTCACGGAGCGCGGCGTGGGGTACCGGTTCGTGGACTTCCGCAAGCCGGACGAGAAAGCCGCGCGCGAAAAGTAAACGAGGCCAAGATGAGTCACGCTTACAAAATCGTCGTCACCGGCCCCTTCCGCGCGGGCAAAACCCGGTTCATCAAGACGATCAGCGACATCGCGGTCGTCTCCACCGAGCGCAAAATCACGCGCCGCATCGAGGGCCTCACCAAAAAGACGACGACGGTGGCGATGGATTACGGGCGCGTCACGCTCAACGACGCCGTCCTGCACCTGCACGGCACGCCCGGCCAGGCCCGGTTCGATTTTATGTGGGACATCCTGGCCCAGGAAATGGATGGCTTTGTCCTGCTCGTGGACGCGGCGGACCTGGATACCGTGGGCGAAGCGCAGGCGTTGATTGATATGTTCACCTCGGCGCACGCCGTGCCGTACGTCATCGCCGCCAACAGGCAGGATGTCGAGGGCGCCGCCTCGCCGGCCAAGCTCCGCCGCGCGCTGGGCGTCGGCCCGGATATTCTGGTCATGCCCTGCGTCTCCACGCGCAAGACAAGCGTGAGACAGGTGCTTTTGCAGTTACTCGAATCGCTATAGGCGGAATTTGAGAACGGCGTGCTCACCATCACGCTGCCCAAGTCCGAAGCGGTTCGCCCGAAGGCCATCACCATCAAGGCGAAGTAACAGAGAGCGGATGGCGAACAGCAGAGCGCCACAAGCAAACGCCCGGCTCCGTATGAGCCGGGCGTTTTGATTCGCCATTGTCAATAGAATCCTGGCGGCTCTACCTTATCCCCTATCTGCGCTTCATGCAATACCTGTCAAACCACGCGACCATCCGGTTCAGCCGGTCCACGCGGTGCTGAGGCTCGCCGGAGCGGGACATCTCGTGCCCCTCGCGAGGATAACGGTAGAACACCACCGTGCGCTTCAATCGCTTGAGCGCAGTAAAGAGCTGCTCGGCGTCGGCGGGCGGGCAGCGCCAGTCCTGGTCCTGATGCTCAATCGCCAGCGGCGTGTGAATGTCCCGCACGTAGGCCAGCGGCGAGTGCTGCCAGGCTTTTTGATAGTCGTCGAACGGATAGATCTCGAACTCGCGCTCGATGAGCCACGGCACGTCGGTGGCGCCGTACCACGACATCAGGTTATACAGGCCGCGCTGCGCCCAGGCGCACGCAAAGCGCTGATCGTGCCCCACAATCCACGCCGTCAGGTATCCGGCGTAACTGCCGCCCGTGAGCGCCAGGCGCTTCGGGTCCACAAAGCCCAGGCTCACGACTTTGTCTACCCCGGCCAGGACATCCTGCATCGCTACTTCGCCCCAGTTGTTTTGAATGGCGGTGGTGTGCGCCTCGCCATAGCCCTCCGACCCGCGCGGGTTACAGTAGAACACCACATAACCGCGCGCCGCGTGGAGCTGCCACTCCAGCCACATGCTCGGGTGACCTGGCCCCCACATGACGTGCGGCCCGCCGTGCATGTTCACCGCAAGCGGGTACTTCTTCCCCTTGCGGAAGCCGATGGGCTTGACCATCCAGCCCTGGATCTCGCAGCCGTCCGCGGCGGTGTAGTGCATGGCTTCCGTCCTGGCGACTTCGCGCTCGGCCAGCAGCTGGTCGTTGAACGCGGTGAGACGTTTTTCGGATTGGCCGTCGGCTTTGGCGATATAGAGGTCAACCGGGCGTTCGGGCGTGCAGGCGGCGAACGCGATGCGGCCGGCGCGGTCAACGCTGAACCCCAGCACCATCCGCCGTCCACCGACGACCTTCTCCATCCCCCCGCCCCGCACGCTCACGCGATAAACCCCTACATCGCCGTGATCCTCCGCTTGAAAATACAGAGCGCGCGAGTCTGCCGACCAGTGAAACGCCTCCACGCTCCGGTCCAGATCCGCCGTCAGGGCGCGCGCCTCGCCTCCGCCCGCCGGCATCACCGCCAGGTCCAGCCGGTGGCCGAACGATCCCGAATCTAAAACGCGGAGCGCGGCAATCCATTTGCCATCCGGCGATACCTGCGGCGCGAAATACTCATAGCCGGGAGCGGTGATATACCGGAACGGCCTGCGCTTGCCCGCAGCCGGAAGGCGCACCAGGCTTTCGTGCTCCCACGGAAAATCCTCCGGCGTGCGTGACTGAGCGGAAATAATGACCGCGCCGTCCTTCGACCAGGCGATTTCGTTGAAGTTCATCTCGCCTTCAGTGAGGCGGTACGGTTTGCCAGGCTCCGCCTCGTCGCTCGCGCCCACCTCCGTCACGTAAATGTGCGAGAAACGGTCGCCCATGTACTCCGTGCCGGTCCGGTACGGCAGGCGGGTAATGACGCGCGGGTCGGCCTTCTGTTTCTCCTTGTCTTCCTTCATCTCGTCGCGGTGCCTGGCCTCCAGCGCCGAGGCCGGCGACGGGTCGGCCTTGCCCGTATCTTCGCGGCGGCGCTCCTCGGCGTTGACCGGGGAAAGGAAAGCGATCTTCCGGCCGTCCGGACTCCAGACGGGATTCGTCGCGCCGTTGGGCATGGAGGTCAGCGGGCGCGCCTCGCCCCCCTCCAGGCTGATGAGATAAATCTGCGGCTGGCTGTCGCGCGCCGCCACAAACGCCAGCGCCTTCCCGTCCGGGCGCCAGCGCGGCGTCGTCGCGGATTTCGCGCCGAAGGTGAACTGGCGCGTGCGCGCTTTCGCGCCGTCGAGCGCGGCGAGCCAGATGTGCCGCACGTACTTGTTTCCCAGTTTGTCCAGACTCAATTTGACAAAAGCAATCTGCTTTCCGTCCGGGCTGATGTGCGGGTCTTCGACAAATTGCAGTGCGTAAAGGTCTTCAGCCTTGAAAGGGCGCCTGACAGGCAATGCGCATCTCCTTTTGAGTGTGGCGGGTGACGGTTGACAGGCGTCGTGAGTCCCGTCTCTCGCCGACCGTCACTCGTCACTTTTTGCTGGTTTAGCCCGGCACGCTTCACATGGGCACAGGCCGCGCAGGTAGGCCCACGTGTAAATGCCGGTGTGGTGTCCATCCTCCCATTCCGGCTGGATGGCGTAGTTGCCCACCGGCATGATCCTGGTGATGACGTAGCTTTTCGCGGGAGACAACGAGAGGCTGAACACATCGGGGTCCGGCGGCCGGCCCATGTTCTCGTGCCCGCCGCGGCACTCCACGCACGGGCAGGCCTCGCGCAATCCGGCCAGCGGATATTCGCTCTTGTGTCCGTCATCCCAGGGGATCACGAGGACTTTACGGGTCCGGTCGAGGGTAATCGCGGTTGGACGTGACATATCAAAATTTTCTCTATGGCCCCTGCACCGCCTGCAAATAGTTCTGCACCGCCCAGCCGTATTTGGTGTTCGTGGCCGGATCGACGAGATACCACCACACGAAACCGTCCGCCTCCGCCGGGCCGGCCTGCACCTGCAGCACCTCCCGCTCGATGGCCAGGTAGTTCACGGGGCTGCTCGTGCCCGGCTCGGCGCGCAGATTGAGAAAGCCCTGCTCCCCCGTGCCGGTGACCTGCACGTAGTCGCCCACTTTCAACGCAGTGGAGGGCGGCGGGGGCGGCGTATCCGCCGGGTCCGCGCCGGGGATGGGCGTCGGCGCCGATTGGAGGGTCGCCGTGGCCATCGCGTTCGAGAGCGGGACGGTGAGGATGACGGCCGTCACGGTCGGGCCGGGCAGATCGGCCGGGCGCGTCGCCGCCAGCAAGGCCGCCAGCGCCCCGGCGGCCATCAGACACAAAAAGGCCGTCAGCGCCAGCAGCCACCACGGAATGTATCCGGCTGAGTCTCGCGGAGAAACGGGGAGGGTCACAAAGGCGAGGGGTTACAGGCCGCCGTCGTACTTGGCCACCAGCACCGTGATATCGTCGAAGGCCGGGGCCGTCCCCCGAAAAGCAAAGACGTCGTCAAAGACAGCCTGGCACACCGCCGGCGCAGCGTCGGCGCGGTGGCGCGAGATCAGCGTAATCAGGCGCTCGGTGGAATAGATCTCAAGGGCCTCGTTCACCGCGTCGGGCACGCCGTCGGAATAAGCCACCAGCAGGTCGCCCGGCTGAAGCTGTATCGAGCGCTCCTCCAGCGTCAAGTCCGGCCACATCCCCAGAAAGCGGCCTTCGGCCTCGAGCGCCAGCGGCAGCGCAGAATCCTTGCGGAAGAGCAGCGGCTTGTCCTGCCCGGCGCGGACGTAGCGCAGGTGGCCGGTCGGCAGATGCAGCACGCCGTAGAACACGGTGACGAACATCTCGTCATTCGACGAAACTTCCATGATCCCGTGATGCACGGCCATCGCCACTTCCCCCGGCGAGGTGCTGCGCCGGGCGTGCGCGAGGAACAGCGTGCGCGTGACCGCCATGAACAGCGCTGCGTGCACGCTCTTGTCGGACACGTCGGCCATGAGCAGGCCGGCGTGCTCGTCGTCCACCCGGATCACGTCGTACAGGTCGCCGCCCACGTGCCGCGCCGGGACGTTGCGCCCCGCAAACGTGTACCCGGGCATGACCGGGAACTGCGAGGGGAGCAGGCTGCGCTGGACCTCGCCCGCGATCTCCAGCTCGCGTTCGAGCTTCTCCTTCTGCACGATCTCGGCCTGCGCGGCTTTGAGGTCCTCGTAGGCTTTGCGAAGCTCCTCGTTCTTGCGGGTCAGGTCGGCGATCGTGTTCTGCCCTGCCGCACGCACGTTGGAGACGAAGCGCTGGATCATGGCCATGGCCATATTCGAGCTGTTGCTGAGCAGCTCGTGGAACTCGTGCTCGGAGATTTCGAGGACGGACGTCTCGACCAGCGTCGTGATGCTGGCCGTGCGCGGCTTGTGCTCGATGAGGGCCATCTCGCCGAAGAACTCGCCGGGGTGACGGATGGCGAGGACGCGCTGTTCATCGTCGCCCAGCTTCTGCGTAATCGCGACCTGTCCCTCGGCGACAATGTAAAAGATGTGCTCGATCTCGCCTTCGTGGCACAGCGTATGGCCGGGCGGGTAGGTGCGCATGGAGGCGACGGCACACAGGGCCTCCACCGCCTGGTCGCTAACGCCCGGAAAGGCGCGGCGGACAATGGCAGCAGCAGCAGGCATGTGCTCAATCGTACTCGAATTTTCGGGAGTCGCCAATCGGATGACCATAGTCCTTACGCCTTTCTAACCTGCGGCAAGACAAAAAAATTACGCCTTGCCAATGCCTATTCACATTTGGCTCATATTCTGAAGATGAGCCTTACTTTTTGCTCTTTATTCTTTTCGCCGTCGTCCTCTTAGAGACCGCCCCACCCGCCTTCCGCCTGGCAGGCCTCTTCCCGACGACCGGCCTCCGCCGGGCAGGCCTCTTCCCGACGACCGGCCTCCGCCTGGCGGCCGGCTTCTCCGGCGCCACGGGGGGCGCAGGCGCGGCGACCTCAACCAGCATCCCCGTTCCTTTGCGAACCCGCCGATGCCCGCGCTCGTCGAGCCAGTGCAGCAGCTTTTCGGTCGGCCAGGTGTTGATGACTGCCTCTGCCGTCGCCCAGGCCCTCCGGGCCGTGCCCACCCCGAAGTGGGCCAGATCAAAATCCGCCGGATTGTGCGCGTCGGTGTTGATTGAAAGCAGGCAGCCAAGCTCGAGCGCGCGCCTGGCGTATACGTCGTCCAGGTCGAGCCGCGCCGGATTGGCGTTGATCTCCAGCGCCATCCCCGACTCGGCGGCGGCGTGCAGCACGGCGTCCATATCCAGATCCGCGCCCTCGCGGTCGGGCAGCAGCCGCCCGGTGGGGTGGCCGATGATGTCCACGTGCCGGTTCTGGATCGCCTGCACGAGCCGGGCCGTGATCTTGTCGCGCTCCTGCCGCAAGGAAGTATGGAGCGAGGCCACGACGATGTCTAAATCTTCCAACACATCGTCGCTGTAGTCAAGCTGCCCGTCGGCGCGGATTTCGACCTCCGCGCCCTGCAGCAAGCTGAATCCCGCGCCGAGCTCGGCCTGCGCCGCGTCAAGCTCGCGGCGCTGGGCGCGCAGCCGCTCCGGGGTCAGCCCCCCGGTCACGCCCAGGCTCTGCGAGTGGTCGGTGATCGCCAGGCACTTGAGGCTCCGGCTCCGCGCCGCGAGGGCCATCTCCTTCACCGTCGCCTTGCCGTCGCTCCAGGTCGTGTGCGCGTGCAAATCGCTTTGCAGGTCCCCCGGCTCGATCAGGCGCGGCAGTTTGTCCTGGGCGGCGGCCTGAATCTCGCCCCGGTCTTCGCGCAGCTCGGGCGGGATGTACGCCAGGCCAAGGGCCTTGTACACTTCTTCTTCCGTGGCGCACAGGATCTCCCGCCCGCCCTTCCTGGTGAAAGCGTGCTCCGAGAGCGACAGCCCCTTGTCGAGCGCCAGCTCGCGGAGCCTGACGTTGTGCTCCTTGCTGCCGGTGAAGTACTGCAACAGCGTCCCGAAGCGTTCGGGCGGCAGGACGCGCAGGTCGGCCTGCAGGCCGTTGGAAAGCTCGACCGAGGCCTTCGTCGGCCCCTGCCCCAGCACGCGCGCCACCTGCGGGTGGCGCACGAAGGCCGCCATGATCGGCTGCGCGTCGTAGGCCGCGACCAGGAAATCCAGGTCCCCGATCGTCGCCCGCATGCGCCGGAGGCTTCCGGCGGCCTCGGCCGCTTTCACCCCCGAAAGGCCGCGCAAAAACCTGAGCAGTTCCTGGGCGACGGGCCAGGCCCGGCCGAGCGCGACCCGCCCCGAGGCCCGTTTGCGCGCCTCGATCCCGGCGATGATCTTGGCCTCCGATTTTTCGCCCATCCCCGGCAGATCGCGGAGCTTGCCCGCGCGCGCCGTGCGCTCCAGCTCGGCCACGGTGGTGAGGCCCAGTTTCTTCCAGAACAGGGCCGCCTTCTTCGGCCCCACGTCGGGCACCTTGAGCACCTCCACCAGCCCGACCGGGATCTCGCTCTTCAATTTCTCGTAAAAGCCCAGCCGGCCCGTGCGCAGGAGCTCGTCAATCTTCTCGGCGATCGCGTCGCCGACGCCGGGGATGTCTTTGAGCCGGCCTTCCTTCCAGACCTCGGCCACGCTGCGCCCGTGCTCGCTCAACGTCTGCGCCGCCCGGCGGTAAGCCAGGATTTTATAGATGACCTCGCCCTTGATCTCGAGCAGGTCGGCGATAGCGGCGAAGACTTCGGAAAGTTCTTTATTGGTCATCAAGAGACCCTACTGTCCTGCAAAATCCTGCACCAACAGCCACTGGCGGCCATTGAAGGCGATCCCCACGCCCACGCTCGCGTAGTTGGGGCTGAGGATGTTCCGGGCGTGCGGCGGGTCGGTCATGAACCAGTTCATCGCGACGTCTACGATCGCCACGGGGCCGTTTGCCGAGCCGTACCAGTTCTCGCCCAGGTAGGCGCTCGTATACCCCGCCGCGCGCATCAGCGCGCGCGCCAGCTGCTCGCCCGTCGCCGGGTCGTGATGCCCAGTGTAGCCCCGAGCGACCATATCCGCAACACGCGCGCGGGCGATGCCCATCAGAGTTTCGTCCCGGCCGAGCGGCGGGACGCCCGCCGCCGCGCGCTGGGCGTTGATCAGGCCAACCGCGTATTGCTCCGCGGCGGCGACGTCGGCCGAGGGCGGCGGCGCGACCGCGACCGGCGGAACCGCCGTCGGGACAGGCTGCACGACCGGGTTCGCCGCCGCCAGCCGGGGCGCAGGCTCGGTCGGGCTCAGCGCCGCGGTCTGGGCTGCCTCGACCGTGGGGGCGGGCGTCTCGGTTGGGAGCGGCGTCACGGTCGGCGCGGGCGTAAAGGTCGGCGCGGGCGTAAAGGTCACGACGGCGACGATCGCCGGGGGCGCGGTTGTTTCCATTGGAGTCGGAGTCAGCGGGTGAACGTCACAACCTGCCAGCGCGACTGAAGTCGCCGCGACGACTACCCCAAATAGCATAAGCCGGCGTTTCACACAGCGATTATACTACGGTGCTATACTCAGACCATGCCCCGCTTCGCGTCCAACCCGCCCGACCCGAAGGCCTACGCCGCGAAAGTGTACGAGATCGTGCGCGCGATCCCGCC
>DATDRS010000516.1:0-2233 GCA_035291605.1 Anaerolineales bacterium
GGCGCATCACGGCGCGGATTTCGGCCTCGTGGCCGGGCACGCCGTGCGCCTCAGTCAGTTCTTTGAGCAGGGCTTCGGTGGTATCCATGGATGAGTCTCCGGTAGCAGAGGTGTGATTTGGGTGATGATACCCTATTTTACGCGTACGGGAAATTCATTTCCCGGCGCGGCAGTGTGAGTGTGAGCCGTCACGTTTGCTCTGGATGGACTTTAGTTATACAGTTGCGCCCCTGTCGAGGCGCGCCGGAGGTGTAGCCTGATGAGCTTCGCATTCGAGCTTGATCACGTCGTCGTCTTCCCCTGTTAGGATGGGATGCAAATAATGCCGACCTCGAAGGCCACCCCCTTCAAAATTGCTTCCGTCCAGGCCGCGCCGGTATTCCTGGATCACGAAGCGACCGTTGACAAAGTCTGTGACTTGATCGCCGCCGCCCGGCGCGAAGGCGCGCGGCTGATGTGCTGGGAGAATTACATGCCGCTCGCGCGCTACAGCATGTACGCCTGGGGCGTGCAGATTTACGTCGCCGCCACGTGGGATCGGGGCGAGCCGTGGCTCTCGACGCTGCGGCATGTTGCCAAAGAGGGCCGGGTTTTTGTGCTGGGCGCCTGCATCGCCCTCCGCAAGGACGATATTCCTGACCATTACGCTTTCAAGCAGAAGTTCTATGCCCACGCGGGGGAGTGGATCAACGTCGGCGACAGCGCCATCGTCAACCTGGAGGGCGAGTTCGTCGCCGGGCCGGTGCGCATGAAAGAAGAAGTCTTAGATGCCTGACCTCACAGGAGGAGCTGCATGCATACCCGCTTCCGGCAAGACCTTGTTGCAACCAATAGGCGTCTCATGGGCGCGAATGGCGCAGGGGCGACACAGGATAAATCCAAAACAGAAGAGCAGGGCGTCGAATTGGTCTGGGGGCTGAAGATCCCGATGCGGGACGGCATCCAGCTGAACGGCACCGCCTACAAACCGGAAGGGCAAACGAAACCCCTGCCCGTCGTCTTCACCCACACACCTTACATCTCCGACTCGTATCACCCGCGCGGGATGTACTTCGCCCGCCACGGCTACGTCTTCGTGATCGTGGATGTGCGCGGGCGCGGCAACTCGGAGGGGGCGTTTGAGCCACTTCTCCATGATGGGCGCGACGGGCACGACATTGTGGAGCATCTTGCCCGCCAGCCGTGGTGCGATGGGCAGGTGGCGATGTGGGGCGGCTCCTATGCAGGCTACAACCAGTGGGCGGCGCTCAAAGAGTTCCCGAAGCACCTGGCCACGATTGTCCCGGCGGCCTCGGCCCACCCGGGCGTTGACTTCCCTTTCGCCAACAACATCTTTTATTCCTACGAAACACAGTGGCTCACCTTCACCAGCGGCGTGACGGGCAACAGCAATCTTTTCAACGAGGCGGTATTCTGGATTGGACGCTTTCGCGAGATGTACCTGAAGCATCGCCCGTTCAAGGAACTCGATCAGATCGTCGGCAATCCCTCGCCGCACTTTCAGATGTGGCTCCGGCGCCCGACTCCCGACCAGTGGGCCTTTATCACTCCGTCGTCGGATGAATACCAGCGTATCAACATCCCGATCCTCACGATCACCGGCCACTACGACGATGACCAGCCCGGTGCGATGGAGTTCTACTGGCGGCATATGCGCCACGGCACAGCCCGCGCGCGGGCTCGCCATTTTCTGCTCTTTGGCCCATGGGATCACGCCGGAACGCGCACGCCCAACAAAGAGTTTGGCGGCCTGAAATTCGCCGACGCCAGCATCCTGGACCTGAACGACCTGCACCGCCAGTGGTACGACTGGACGATGAGGGACGGCCCAAAGCCGGACTTCCTGAAAAAGCGCGTGGCCTACTATGTGATGGGCGAGGAGAAGTGGAAATACGCGGACAAACTGGAGCAGACTGCGACAGCCCGCCGCAAGTTCTATCTCAACTCGGAATACGGCTATGCCAATGACGTTTTTCGCTCCGGCGCGCTGAGGGTGCAGAAACCAGTCCAGAGCAAGCCCGACTCGTACCTTTACGACCCGCTCGACGTGCGCCCCGCTGAATTGGAGCGCGAGGAGATTAAGGATTACCTGACCGACCAGCGCTATGCTCTCAACCTGTTCGGCAACGGGCTGATCTACCACACTGAGCCGTTTGCACAAGATACCGAGATCACCGGCTGGGTGCGCCTCGTCGTATGGATGGCGCTGGACGTGCCCGACACTGATTTCTCG
>DATDRS010000517.1:0-42392 GCA_035291605.1 Anaerolineales bacterium
GGCCGAGGGGCTTGCAGCCGTCAAGCAGGTCAAGCCGGACCTGATCGTGCTGGACGTGATGATGGACTCGACCACGGCCGGGTTCCAGGTGGCTTTAGATGTGCATAGTCCCGACCCAAAATCGGAGTTCAAAGATTTTCGCGAGACGCCGATCCTTATCCTGACGGCGATTCACACCACCACACCCCTGCGGTTTACGCCGGACGAGGACTATTTGCCAGTGCAAGTGTTCCTCGAAAAACCCATTGATCCAGAAATGCTGCTGGCGATGGTGCGCAAGTTTCTGGAGAAGTAGAGAACGGACATGACGCCTCGTTCTCCACCCGCCGGCCTCGGCGGACTGCCGAAGCCTTCGATCTCAACTGGACGGCACACGCTGGTTGAGGCCGAGTTGGTGGCCAGCGTTGGCTGGCTTATCCGCTTACGCTGGATGGCTGGGGCGGGCGTGTTGTTAGCGACATGGGTCGTGGGGGCCGTGTTCCGGCTGCACGCTCCGGCGGGGCCGCTATACATCATCGGTGCGAGCATCCTCCTCTACAACCTGATCTTTTACCTGAGAGAGCGCCGCCTCGCTCAAGCCTCGGCCCCGGCAGGGGCATTTAGCCGACTGGCGATGTGGCAGGTAACTTTGGACTGGCTGGCGATGACGCTGCTGATTCACTTCTCCGGCGGCATCGAAAGCCCGGCCATCCTGTTCTTCATTTTCCACATCGTCATCGCCTCGATCTTCTTCCCTCCGCGCACGGCCTTTGCCTTTGCGCTGCTCGCCGCTGCCTTGCTTTCGGGAACGGCGTTGCTGGAGTTCTATGCGCTCCTGCCGCATGAGCCAGTCGGCGGCTTCCTCGAGCATCCGCTCTATCAAAACGGCCTGTACGTGGTCGCCGTGCTCTTTTTCTTCACCAGCACCGGTCTGTTCGCGGTCTATCTCGCCGCTTCGATCCACGCGCGTTTGCGCCGCAGAGAAGAAGAGATCGTCGGCCTGAGCGAGAGCCTGCGGCGTGCAACGGCCCGTTTGCAGACCCTCAACGAAGGCGCCCGCGCCGTCGGCTCGACGCTTGACCTGCCGGAAGTGTTGAACCGGCTGGTCAAGAGCACCGCCGAGGTCATGGGCGTGCGCGCCTGCTCGATCCGGCTGCTGGACAAGAGCGGACGGCTGGAGCCGGTGGCCGTTTATGGATTGAGCCAGGCCTATCTGGACAAGGGGCCGATCGAGGTGGACATCAACCCTCTGGCGCGCGAAGTGCTGTCGGGCAAGATCGTAAACATCCCCGATGCGCCGAGCAGTCCGCTGATTCAATACCCGGAGGAGGCGCGGCAAGAGGGGATCCGATCGGTGCTGTCTGCGCCGCTCGTCGGCAAGAGTGGGCCGCTCGGCCTTCTGCGGGTCTACGCAGTCGAACCCGACCGCTTCACGCCGGATGACGAGACATTCATCGCCGCCATCGCCGCGCAGGGCAGTATTGCCATTGAGAATGCGATGGCCTATCAGGCCATGGAGGCGCTCGATGTGGCCAAGAGCCAGTTCGTTCGCCGGGTGACCCACGAGTTGCGCTCACCCGTGAGCGTGACGCGCACCCTGCTGCGCACCCTGGCCGGGGGATACGCGGGGGACATCTCTGCACAACAGCGGGACATCCTCAACCGTTCCACCCGCCGTGTGGATTTCCTGCAAAAGTTGATTGATGACCTGCTCGACCTCGCGGCGGGCAAGACCGACCTCAGTCTGCGAGAGAAACGCGAGCCCGTTGCGCTGGGGGCGGTGGTCGAAAAGGTCGTGAGACGTTTTGAAGCCCCCGCACGAGAGAAAGGGCTGACGCTCGATTGCCGAAAGGAGGCGGGCGAAGCGGCCATCATGGTGACAGCGACCGTGGACAGTCTCGACCGCATCTTCGATAACCTGCTTTCGAACGCGGTCAAGTACACGCCCTCCGGCGGTCGCGTGACGGCGACGCTCTCGCACGCCGACGGCGAGGCCCGCGTGCTGGTCGAGGATACCGGCATCGGGATTCCGGAAGATGCGATGGGCCATTTGTTTGAAGAGTTTTACCGCGCGCCGAACGCTAAAGAGATCGAAAGTGAAGGCACGGGCCTGGGGCTGGCGATTGTCAAAGACCTGGTCACCCGTTTGGGGGGGCGCGTCGCCGTTCAAAGCTGCCCGGATAAAGGCACGCGGGTCATCGTCGCGTTACCAGTCGCCGCGGGCGGCGAGGGGCCGGCGGCACGAGCAGAGGGATCGCCCTAAGGAAGGTTGATGATCGTCCTGCCGGGGAGACCTCCACATCCCAAAATACCTGCCGCAGGGCGTGACGTTCAAACGCGCCCAAGCGGTCTCCGAAGGCGGCGACTGTTGCGACTGTCGGTATTCCTTTTCAGATTGATCGTCGAAAGGAGGCGAGCCGGATGACGCGAGCAGAAAAAGTCGGCATCTATATTTGCCACTGCGGCACGAACATCGCCGGCACGGTGGACGTGGAGGCAGTGACGAACTTCGCCGCCGGGCTGGAGGGCGTCACGGTCGCCCGCCACTATGCTTATATGTGTTCTGACCCAGGCCAGGCCCTGATTAAAGACGACATCCGCGGCAAGGGCCTGGAGCGTGTGGTGGTGGCCTCGTGCTCACCCCTCATGCACGAAGTCACCTTCCGGAGAGCGTGCGCCGAAGCCGGGTTGAACCCCTACCTATTCCAGATGACGAACATCCGCGAGCATTGTTCGTGGGTTACGGACGACCGGGCCAAGGCGACCGAGAAAGCCAAAGCATTGGTGTCGGCGGCGGTGCGCCGCGTACGCCTGCAGGAACCGCTGGAGACGCGCCACGCGGAGGTGAGGCAGTCGGCGCTCGTGGTGGGCGGCGGGATTGCGGGCATCGAGGCCGCACTGCGATTGGCCGATGCGGGCAAGCACGTCTACCTGGTCGAACGGGAACCGAGCATCGGCGGCCACATGGCCCAACTGTACAAGACGTTCCCCACACTCGACTGTGCGGCTTGAATCCTCACGCCCAAGATGGTGTCCGTGGGACGCCACGCAAACATCAGCCTGCTGGCCTACAGCGAGGTCGAATCGGTCTCGGGCTACGTTGGCAACTTCAACGTGCGCGTGCGCAAGAAGGCGCGCTACGTGGACGAGAGCAAATGCACCGGTTGCGCCACCTGCGCCGAGAAGTGCCCGTGGAAGAAAATCCCCTCTGCGTTCGACCTCGGGCTAGGGACTCGCCCCGCTATTTACTTTCCATTCCCGCAGGCGGTGCCGCGCGTGCCTGTCATTGATACGCAGAACTGCGCTTACTTCCTCAAGGGCAAGTGCCGGGCCTGCCAGAAGTTCTGCCCGACCGGCGCTATCAACTTTGAGCAGAAAGACGAATTACTCGACATTGAAGTGGGGACAATCATCTTGGCCACTGGCTTCAAGGACTTCGACCCACGCGCTGCGCCGCAATACGGCTACGGTGTGTTGGACAACGTGCTGACCGGTATGGAGTTCGAACGGCTGGTGAACTCCGGCGGGCCGACCACGGGCCGGGTGAGGCTCAAAGATGGGCGCAAGCCGGAACGCATCGCCATCCTGCACTGTGTGGGCAGCCGCAGCGCCGAGCACCACGCCTACTGCTCGCGCGTGTGCTGCATGTACGCGCTCAAGCTCGCGCACCTGATCCGCGATGCGGTGGAGGCCGAGGTCGTCGAGTTCTACCGGGATATGCGGACGTTCGGCAAAGACTACGAATCGTTCTACCAGCGCGTTGGGCGCGAGGGCGTCCGCTTCGTGCGCTTCGACCGCGACATCGTGGTGAGCAAGCAGGATGGACATTTGAAGGTGATGACGACCGACGTCTACACCGGCCAACCCAATGACGTGCTGGTGGACATGGTGGTGCTGGCAACCGGCCTCGAGCCGCGGGCCGATCAGGCGGAGGTCGCGCGCATCTTCGGCGTCAGCCGCAGCCCCGACGGCTTCTTCCTTGAAAAGCACCCGAAACTCGCCCCGGTCGAAACCGCGACCGACGGCGTCTTCCTCGCCGGAGCGTGTCAAAGCCCAAAGGATATCCCAGACAGCGTGGCGCAGGGGGGCGCGGCGGCGGCGGCGGCGCTCGCGCTCATGGATGCCGGGCAAGTTGCGCTGGAGCCGTTCACGTCGTTTGTCAATCAGATCAAATGCGGCGGCTGCCGAACGTGCGAGGGCTTGTGCCCGTACAAGGCCATTGAGATGGTGCAGGTGGATGGGCGCCTGGCCGCGCACATCAACGAAGTGCTGTGTAAAGGGTGCGGCGCGTGCGCGGCGGCCTGCCCCGCCGGAGCCGTCACCCAATTTGGATTCTCGCAGGAGCAGGTGCTTGCTGAAATCGAAGGCGCATTGTTTGCCAAGATTCTCCAGCGCACGGATGACGCGGATACACACGGATGACGCTGAGGGATTAAAAATTCCGTGCCCTCCGTCCACTCTGAAAATCCGTGCACCAGGATTGCGGTGGGAGGCTGCGATATGAATCTATCTAAACCACGAACCGGCGTCTACGTCTGTCACTGCGGCACGAACATCGCCGCCACGGTGGACGTGAAGGCCGTGGCCGAACATGCTCAGGGGTTGGACAACGTGGTCGTGGCGCGCGATTACGCTTACCTGTGCTCCGCCCCCGGCCAGGATTTGATCAAGCAGGACGTTCGCGAACACGGGCTGAACCGCGTAGTGGTGGCCTCGTGCTCACCCCTCATGCACGAGCCGACGTTCCGCCGGGCGTGCGCCGAGGCCGGGCTGAATCCGTTCTTCTTCCAGATGGCGAACATCCGCGAGCAGTGCTCGTGGGTCATCAGCGACCGGGCGCTGGCGACGGCCAAGGCCAAGAGCATGGTCGAGGCCGCCGTGCGGCGGGTGCGCCATCACGCGCCGCTGACCATGCGCGAGGTGAAGATGAATCCCTCGGCGCTCATCGTCGGCGGCGGGATTGCAGGTATCGAGGCGGCGCTGCGGCTGGCTGACGCGGGCAAACAAGTGTATCTGGTCGAGCAGGAGCCGAGCATCGGCGGGCACATGGCCCAACTGTACAAGACGTTCCCCACGCTCGACTGCGCGGCTTGAATCCTCGCGCCCAAGATGGTGTCCGTGGGACGCCACGCAAACATCGAACTGCTGAGTTACAGCGAAGTCGAATCGGTCTCGGGTTACGTCGGCAACTTCAACGTGCGCGTGCGCCGCAAGGCGCGCTACATTGACGAGACCAAGTGCACCGGCTGCGGCCTGTGCGCGAGTGCATGCCCCATCGAGGTCAGCAATCCGTTCGACCTCGGGCTTTCCATGCGCAAAGCGGCGTACCGCCACTCGGCGCAATCCGTCCCTAACGCTTACACGATTCAGAAACGCGGCATCGCTCCCTGCCGCGACGCCTGCCCCACCGATCAGCGCGCGCAGGGTTACATCGCTCTCATCCACCAGAGGCGTTACGCCGATGCGTATTGGGCCATCCGGCGCGAGCACCCGTTCCCTTCGGTGTGCGGGCGCGTGTGCAATCACCGCTGCGAAGATGCGTGCAGCCGCGGCAAGTACGACGAGCCGGTCAACATCATGGGCCTCAAGCGGTTCGTCTCCGACTGGGCCTATGTCCACCGCGCTGAACTCCCGAACATGCGCGACAAGTCGGTCGTCGGCACCCCCTTCGCGCATAAACCGACTCCGACCGGAAAGAAGGTCGCCATCATCGGCGCTGGCCCCGCGGGTCTCACCGCCGCGCTCGACCTCATCCGGCTCGGCCACGCGGTCACCGTCATCGACTCCCTGCCCGTCGCGGGCGGCATGATGCGGGTCGGCATCCCGCCGCACCGCCTCCCGACCGAACTGCTGGATTGGGAGATTCAGCAGATCGTGGACGAGGGCGTGGAACTGCGATTGAACACACGGGTGGACGATGTGCCGGCCCTGCTCGACAACGGTTACCATGCGGCGCTGATCGCGACCGGGGCGCATTTCGCCAAAAAACTCCCCATCCGCCACTCGAATCATCCCGACAACTGGCTCAGCCTCGATCTGCTCCGCCGTGTGGACCTGGGAGAGAAGATTGATCTGAACGGCAAGAGCATCGTCGTGCTTGGCGGCGGCAACGTCGCGCTCGACACCGCGCGTACCGCCATCCGCCTCGGCAGTCCCGAGGTGCGGATCGCCTGTCTTGAGCCGCGCGGCGAGATGCCGAGTTTCAAGTGGGAGATCGGCGTCGCCGAGTCTGAAGGCATCCAAATCTTCCCCGGTCGGACGTTCAAAGAGATCGTGGTCAAAGACGAGAAGATTATCGGGGTGCGATGTGTCGAGGTTGTGTTCCGGGGATTCAAACGCGGCCGCCCGGACATCACCCAGATTCCGGGAACCGAACACGTCCTGCCCGCCGACCTCGTGATCTGGGCCATCGGGCAGGGGCCGGATTTTTCCTTCCTGCCGCCCGACGGGAGCATCAACACGTGCTACCCCGTCGGCATCCAGACCGACTCCGAAATGATGACGACCATGCGCGGCGTGTTCTGTGCGGGCGACGTGCGCCGGGGCCAGACGTTCTTCGTGGTGGATGCCATCGGCGAGGGGCATCATGCGGCGCGCTGTATTGACCGCTACCTGCGCGGCGAGAATGGATTGAAGGAGCCGCGTAAGATGCCGGTCGTCGAACTCAGCCGAGAGGAGATTGAAGAGAAGTTCGCGCACGGCGAAGCCGCGAACCGTCCCCGCGTCTCTATCTCCAGCATCCCGCTCGACGAGCGCGGGAACAATTTCCGCGAGGTGGATTTGACGCTGACCGAGGCTGAAGCGCTGGCCGAGGCCGAACGCTGTCTGCGCTGCGGCATTTGCTCCGAGTGTCTGGAGTGCGTGGCGGCCTGCGAGCGCGGCGCGATCAACCACGAGATGCAGGATCAGTTCGTTGACCTGAACGTGGGCACGATCATCCTCGCGACGGGCTTCAAGGATTTCGATCCCGCTCGCGCGCCCGAGTTGGGCTACGGCAAACTAGACGGCGTGATTACCGGCATGGAGTTCGAGCGGCTGATCAACCCCAGCGGCCCGACGAACGGAAAAGTGCTGCTCAAGAACGGCCAGCCGCCGAAGAGCGTCGCCATCGTGCACTGCGTAGGCAGCCGCGACGAGAAATACAACCCATACTGCTCGCGCGCCTGCTGCATGTATTCGCTCAAGATCGCTCAACTCGTTCATGACTATGTGAACGCAGAGGTGCACGAGATCTACCGGGACATGCGCGCCTTCGGCAAGGGCTATGAGGAGTTCTACAACCGCACCGAGACCATGGGCGTGCACTTCTATCACGGCCGGGTGAAGGACATCGCCCAATTGAATGGTCATCTGGTTGTGCGCTGGGATGAGAACTTCTACAACCAACCCGATCACGTCGAAGTGGACATGGTGATTCTCGCCGCCGGCTTCGAGCCGCGCGCAGACGCGGCGCAGGTCGCCCGCCTGTTCGGGGTCAGCCGTAGCCGCGACGGATTCTTCCTCGAGCGACATCCAAAACTCGCGCCGGTCGAGACGGCTACCGAGGGCATCTACCTCGCGGGCGCGTGCCAGAGTCCAAAGGACATTCCCGACAGCGTGGCGCAGGCCGGCGGGGCCGCCGCGGCTGCGCTCTCGCTGATTGACCAGGGCACCATTGCACTCGAACCCTCCATCGCTGAAGTGATGACGCTGCGCTGTGCGGGCTGTGGCCAATGCGTGGCGGCCTGTCCGTACGGCGCGATTGAACTCGTAAACGGCGTGGCCTCGGTCAACGGCTTCATGTGCAAAGGCTGCGGTACGTGCGCGGCGGCCTGCCCGAACAAAGCCATGACGTTGATCCATTACGACGACCGGCAGATCATCGCGGAGATGATCGGCGCGCTGGTAGGGACGATTCGCGAAGCGACCCTACAGGAGGTGGCCCATGTATGAACCCAAGATCATCGGCTACCTGTGCACCTGGTGCAGTTACACTGGCGCGGACACGGCGGGCACAGCCCGATTGAAGTATCCCTCGAATCTGCGCGTCGTGCGCGTGCCGTGTTCAGGGCGCGTGTCGCCGGAACTGATCATGCGCACCTTTGATCAGGGCGCGGAGGGCGTGCTGGTGCTCGGCTGTCACATTGGGGAGTGCCACTACGATACTGGCAACCATCGTGCCGCCAAGCGCCTGCCCATCCTGCAGAAGTTGATGGAGTTCGCCGGGCTTGAGCCGGAGCGTTTGCGGCTGGACTGGGTGTCGGCCTCCGAGGGCGACCGCTTCGCTCGGATCGTGAACGAGTTTACCGAGGCGGTGCGGGCGCAGGGGCCATGCCAGTGGACAATGATCAGCAGGCGGTTGCCCGTGATCCGTCATCCGTTATCGGCAATCAGTGAGCTGGACTCAGCCCTCGGCGGGCAGCCGGCCCGGATCACGGATCACGGTTCACTCTTCACTGACTCCATTCGAGCCAAAGCACGTGAACTGCTCTCAACGGGTCAGGTCGAGTGCGTCATCGGGTACGAGGTGGGGCCGCGAGGGCGCACGCGGCCGGCGTTCGTGTATCAGCCCGATGACGTGGAGCGTCTTGTTTGGAATCGAGCGTGCACGCACAATCTTACCGCCTACCTGCGCGAGAAATTGTATGCGACGAAACCCGGCGCGCCGCGGAAGCGTGTGGCCGTCGTCGTTAAGCCTTGTGACAGCCGTGCGATCAATGTGCTGCTGGCTGAGCAGCAGTTCCTGCGCGAGCAGGTGCACGTGATTGGTTTGGCGTGCGAAGGAATCGTCGAGGGTGCAGGATTTGAGCCGGTCAGCGAAGGTCAGTTGCAAGCCCGGTGCGCGAGGTGCATTGACCGAATGCCGGTCGTCTATGACACGCTCATCGGCGAGCCGCCCGAGGTAGGGCAAGTTTCCAACTTGTCTCACGACCTCGCCCAATTGGAGGCCATGACGCCCGCCGAGCGCGCCGGGTTCTGGCTCAGCCAGTTCGACCGCTGCATTCGCTGCAACGCCTGCCGTCAAGTCTGCCCCATGTGCAACTGCCCGACCTGCCTCTACGAGCGCGACGACTCGCTGTGGGCGGGCATGGGCATCGAGCCAAGCGAGAAGCGGACATTCCACCTCGGGCGGGCGTATCATTTGGCCGGGCGGTGCGTAGGGTGCAATGAGTGCGAGCGAGTCTGCCCGATGAAGATTCCGATCAGCCTGCTCAACCGCAAACTGGCGAAGGAGGTCGAGGCGGCCTTCGGCCACCGCGCCGGAGGCGCGCCGATGCCCTCACCCTTCGTCACGATCCTCAGTGGAGAGGAGGTGCGGCCATGAATGCCATGCCCCGCGAGGAACTGGCACGTTGGCTTGACCGCCTGGCCGGCGGGAAAACGCTCATCGCCCCCCGCGACGTGGACGGCGTGCTGCTCTATCGCCCGGTGACGAGCAGCGCGGAGGTGGTCTGGGATTTCACACGCCCGGTGATGTCCATCAAAGATGCTTTCATCCCCGCGACCGAGCGCCTGCTCATGATCGAGAAAACCGGTCAGCAGATCAGACTGATCGAAACTCTGGCTGAAGGCGAGCAGGTCATCTTCGGCGTGCGGCCCTGCGACGCGCGCGGAATGAAGGTGCTGGACGCGCTCTTTCTGGATACCGAACCGGTTGACCCCTATTACGCCCGCCGCCGAGAGAATACGACGCTGATCGGTTTGGCCTGCAGGGAGTTAGGCCCCACCTGCTTCTGCACCACCCTCGGCATCGCGCTCGACGATCCGCGCGACGTGGACGTGATGCTTACGGAGGTCGAGGGCGGATATACGGTGCAGATCGTTACAGCGAAAGGAGATGCATTGCTGAAGGAGGCCAGAGGCTGGGGATTGGATGTCGAACCCCAAATCCCAGACCGATCAGACCTCAGCACTCAACAACCTGTCATCTCTGATCTCCGATCTCTAGATTGGCCTCCCTACTTCAACGACGAATACTGGGATCGCCTAGCCGAGCGCTGCCTGAGCTGCCGTATCTGTGCGTATGTGTGTCCGGCCTGCCGCTGCTTTGACGTGCGCGATGAAGCGATGCCGTCGAACAACGGGCACAACCAATATGAGCGCATTCGCTGTTGGGACAGTTGCGCGGGCGTGAACTACCGGCGCATCGCGGGCGGGCATAATCCGCGTCCGACGAAAGGCCAGCGGCTGCGCAACCGCTTCTTCTGCAAGTTCTACTACTATCCACAGCAGTACGGCCCGGTGGCCTGCACCGGTTGCGGACGGTGTATTGACGCCTGCCCGGAGAACATTGACATCACCGAAGTGCTGGCCCATGTAGGCCAAGCCGGCGGCTCGTCCCACAACCGTTAGATCGGGGAGGATTGCCTATGGTTCACGCAAACAGACACAATCCCATGCTGCCGTATCTGGGCCGGTTGGTCGAAGTCAAAGACTTGGCCACCGAGATCAAGCTCTTCCGCGTCGAACTGCTGAACGGGGGACGCGAGGCCTTCGCCAACTACCGGCCCGGCCAATTCGCGTTCGTTTCCGCCTTTGGGGTGGGCGAAGCCCCCTTTGGCATCGCCTCCACTCCCCACCGCACCCCGATGCTCGAGTTCGCCGTCAACCGGTTGGGCGCGGTGACCACCGGCCTGCACGAACTCGGCGCGGGCGACGTCGTCGGGGTGCGCAGGCCGATGGGGAATGCGTTCCCGATGGAGGCGTTCAAGGGCAAGAACCTGATCGTGCTCGGCGGCGGCATCGGCGGCGCGCCCTTGCGGCCCGTGATCCAGACCGTACTCGACCACCGCGCCGACTACGGCCACTTCACCATCCTGTGGGCCGCGCGCCGCCCGTCGCTGCTGGTATTCACCGACGAGTACGACGAGTGGCGCGCCGCGCCTGACACCGATGTCCACCTCACAGTGGACGAGCCAGACGCCACCTGGGATCACAACGTCGGGCTGATTACCGAGTTGTTGGAGAAGGTCGCGCCCTCGCCGGAGAGCGCCATCACCATCACCTGCGGCCCGCCGGTCATGATCCACTTCGTCGGCAAAGTGTTGCAGCCACTGGGCTTCACGCCGGAGAAGAACTACGTTACGCTCGAAGCCCGCATGCACTGCGGCATTGGCAAGTGCGGGCGCTGCAACCTGGGCGATAAGTTGATCTGCGTAGACGGGCCGGTGTTCTCGATGGCGCAGGTGGGGGCCTTGTTGGAAAGCTTTCTGTAGCAGGGCGCCCACCGGGTTTTCGCAAAGACCCTACCTCGGTAGGGTCTTTTTGTTTTCCAAGATAGGGTATGTGCCGGAGGCTATTTCGAGCGGGCGGCGGATGACGATGGACTGAAATCCGCCGTACTGTGTAGGTGTGCGGCGGTGCAGCGTTTAACCGCGCACACCATCTTTTCAAGACCTCGTCCTTTCAAGAGTGGAGGTGACTCATGCGCGAAACATCCCCGCAAGACCAGGCTGTCACTGACGAGCCGCAGGCCCGATTGGAAAAACTTTTCATCGAAGCCTACCTGCGCACCAAAGGGCATACGCTGCAGAGTTTGCATAAACTGCCAGCAGAAGAAGCGAAACAACTCATGACGGAAGCGTCCATCTATGCCTCGACCAAGCTGGCAGAAGTGGAAACAAAAGAACGGCTTCTACAGGAAATACATGGCGTTTCTCAAGGCTAAGCCGGGCCGGGAAGCATCGCGGGCGTTATCTCTGACACACATCCGGAGGGCGAAACTATGATCCGACTTGAACTGACTCCTGAGGAGACCGAACTGCTGCGCCAGGTTCTCGAATGTTGCCTGGATGACTTGCGGGATGAGATCAGGCATACAGAGAAAAAAGGCTTTCGCAACATGCTGAAGTCGCAGGAGGAGTCTCTCAAGCACCTTCTCCAGCGCCTGGCGAGCGAGAAGGTTTCGGCCTGATCCGGCCGCCCGCCCCGGCGCCGGGATTTGGAGCCGACGGAAGGAGCCAGCGTGAAAGATAACCTCGCGTCTGAAATCCAGCGGCGCTCCGGCCAGCGCATCGAGCTGTGCTACCACTGCCACAAGTGCACGGCGGGCTGCCCGGTGGTCGGCGCGATGGATTACGGCCCCGATCATCTCTTGCGGTTGGCGATGCTCGGCCGGCGTGACGCCGTTCTACGCAGTCGCGACCTCTGGCTGTGCGCAGGATGCTACACCTGCGCCACCCGCTGCCCGAATGCGATTGACATCGCAGCGGTGATGGACGCGTTGCGGCAACTGGCTCTAGCCGAGGATTACCCGGCCGGAGAGAGGGATGCGGCTCTGTTCCACACGCTGTTCTTGAGAGTCGTTCAACGGCTGGGCCGGTCGCACGAGGCGGCCCTCTTGGGCGCGTTCAAAGTCCTGGCGCACGTCCCGCTCTTCAATGACGTGGGCGCGGGGCTAGGTCTGTTTTTGCGTGGCAAGGTTCCCATTTTGCCGGAACGCTCAGGGGCAGTAGCAGAAGTCCAGCAGATCTTTCGGAGGAGTGATCGGTGAGCTACTCGTTTTATCCGGGGTGCAGCCTGCACTCGACGGGTCTCGAGTATGGGCTTTCCGCGCAGGCTGTGTTCCGGCGCCTCGGCCTGGAGTTGCGCGAGCTTGCCGGGTGGAACTGTTGCGGCGCGTCGTCGGCGCACGCGCTCAACCACACACTCGCGCTTGCACTGCCTGCGCGCACCCTGGCGTTGGCCCAAACGGTTGGACACGATCTGGTGACGCCGTGCGCGGCATGCTTCAGCCGGATGAAAAACGCGGATTACGTGCTGAGGACCGATCCTGGCGCGCGGGCCGAAATCGAGACAATCGTCGGCTTCAAGTTTACGGGTGAGATCGCCATCCGGCCCCTGCTCGCCGTGCTGCACGAAGACTACGGCCCGCAGCGAATCGCGGCGCAAGTACGGCGTCCGCTGCGAGGACTCAAAGTTGTCACCTATTACGGCTGCCTGCTCGTCCGCCCGCCGGAAATCGCACGGTTTGATGACCCGGACGATCCGCACGTGATGGCCGACCTGCTCCGGGCGGTGGGCGCCGATGTCAAAACGTGGTCGTATGCCACGGATTGTTGCGGCGGGAGCCTCTCGCTCAGCCGCTCAGACATCGTGTCCGGGTTGGTCACGCGGCTGGCGGAGCGGGCGCGCGAGGCCGGGGCCGAGGCGTTCGTGACGGCCTGTCCCCTGTGTCAGGTCAATCTCGAAATGCGGCAGACGGGTCAAGCGAAGATGCCGGCGTTTTACTTCACCGAACTGCTTGGGCTTGCGTTTGGCCTCCCTGACGCGCACAAATGGTGGGGCAAGCACTTGATTGACCCCCGGCCCATGTTGCGCTCGGCGGGGTTAGTGGATTGACGGCCATTTTTCATCGCAGAGAACGCTGACGCGAAGCGCGCAGGGAAGGCATTGGAAGTCTCAGCGCACACGGCGAACTCTGCGGCGAGTTTCCAGCGGAGTCGCGGATGACGGCCTCAGGCAGCGGACGCGAGAAAGTCGAGGATTTCCGGCAGGGGCGAAAAGGCCCGGTCGGCGCGGCGCTGGTGGTCGGCGCAGGAATTGCCGGGATGCAGGCCGCGCTCGATCTGGCCGAAGCCGGCATCAAAGTCTATCTGCTCGACCGTGCACCCGCCATCGGCGGGACGATGGCCCAGCTCGACAAGACTTTCCCGACCAACGATTGCGCCATGTGCATCATGTCGCCCAAACTGGTCGAGGTCGGGCGGCATCTCAACATCGAACTGCTGAACTGCGCCGAGGTCGAGTCCATATCCGGTGAGCCGGGCGACCTCACGGTGACGGTGCGTCAACACCCGCGCTACGTGGATCGGACGAAATGCACCGGCTGCGGCGATTGCGCGGCGGCCTGCCCCATCAGCCTCCCCGACACATTCAACGGCGGCCTCTCACAACGGAAGGCGATTTACAAACTCTACCCACAGGCGATCCCCAACGCGTTCGCTATCGAGAAGCAAGGCACGGCCCCATGTCGGGATGCCTGCCCTGTCCATCAGCGGGCGCAGGGCTATATCGCGCTCATCGCCGAGGGGCGCTTCGCTGATGCCTATCGCACCATCCTCGAAGACAATCCATTCCCCTCGATTTGCGGTCGCGTGTGCAACCATCGTTGTGAGGAGGCCTGCAATCGCGCGCAGGCCGACGCGCCCGTGAACATCATGGCGCTCAAGCGGTTCGTCGCCGATTGGGCGCGGGATCATCCGTGGGCGGCGGGCGGTTGGCCGTCAGTGGAGGGCGCTCGTCCGCTGACCGGCAAGCGCGTCGCCATCGTCGGCTCCGGCCCCGCCGGTTTGACCTGCGCGCAGGATTTGGTCCGGCAGGGTTGCGCCGTCACCGTCTTCGAGGCGCTGCCTGTCCCTGGCGGCATGATGCGGGTCGGCATCCCGGCCTATCGTCTGCCGCCCGAGGTCGTGCAGCGCGAGATTGACGCCGTCGTCGCTCAAGGGATTGAACTCAAGCTCAATCACCGCATCGAACACGTGGAGGCCCTCCTTCACGAGTACGATGCGGTCTTTGTCGCCATCGGAGCGCACGCCGGAGTCAAACTCCCCATCCCCGGCAACGATCTCCCCCAGGCGCTGCTGGCGACTGAGTTCTTGCGCGAGGTCAGCCTGCAATCTCCAATCGCTAATTACGCCTCTCCAGTTACCCATCGGCGTGTCCTCGTCCTCGGCGGCGGGAACGTGGCGATTGACGCGGCGATGACGGCGGTGCGCCTCAGCGCGGCGTGGGTGGGCATGGCCTGCCTGGAGAGTCGTGAGCAAATGCCCGCGCACACGTGGGAGGTGCAGGACGCCGAGGAAGAGGGCGTCGAGGTCTTCCCCTCCCGCACGTTCAAAGAGGTGACGCGTGACGGAGGGCGCGTGACGGGGGTGCGCACGGTCAAGGTCAACTTCCGAGGGTTCGTTGAGGGACGGCCAGACTTTGATGAAATTCCTGACACCGAAGAAATCATTCCCGCCGACGTGGTGATCTTCGCCATCGGCCAGCGGCCCGAGGCGAATTGCCTCAAACCGGTGAGTACGCAGCGCGGTGGACGCGTGCAGGTTGACCCCGAAACTCTGGCGACGAATGTGCCGGGAATTTTCGCGGGCGGCGACGTGGTGACCGGCACGGCTTTTGTGGTGGACGCGATTGCCGCCGGTCACCGCGCCGCCCGTTCCATGGCAGCCCATCTCGAAAAGACGGACGGAACACACAAGACGCAACACGCAGCGCGCCATGTCGTCAAACTCACGCAGTCCGAAGTCGCAGAGCGTATGGCAAGCGGCAAAGCCTCCGTTGCGCCGCGGGTCGAAGTGCCAAAACGACCGGTGGCAGTGCGCAAGGCTGGCTTTGTCGAAATGTTTGGCGAACTGACCGATGAGCAGGCGCGGGCCGAGGCAATGCGCTGCCTGCGCTGCGGCGTTTGCTCGGAGTGCAACCAATGCGTCTACGCCTGCCGCGCAGGGGCGATTGTTCACGCTGACGTTGAGCACATCACTGAACTGAACGTGGGCGCGGTGGTGTTGACCCCGGGCGTCGAGGCCATGCCGGGGAATGTCCGCCCCGAATACGGTTGTGGACGTTTCCCGAACGTAGTCACCAGCGTGCAGTTCGAGCGGATGCTCTCGGCCTCCGGCCCATTTGGGGGAGTGGTGCAACGGCCATCGGACGGTGCGCACCCACGCAAGGTGGCGTGGATTCAATGCGTAGGCTCGCGAGACTATCGAAGCCCCTCTGCGGAGAACGCACAGGGCGGAGCTTATTGCTCATCCGTGTGCTGCATGTATGCTACCAAAGAGGCCATCATCGCCAAGGAGCACGACGCGCACATCGAGCCGACTATCTTCTACATTGACATCCGCTCGTTCGGCAAAGGCTTCGAGCGCTACATCGAGCGCGCGCAGACCGAGCACGGCATCCATTACGTCCGGTGTATGGTGTCCTCGGTGAAGGAAGCGCCGGGGAGCCACAACCTGCGGTTGACTTACGTGACTTACGAGGGCGCGGATGGCGCTCATCCCGTGCCGCATGAAGAGGAATTTGATCTGGTCGTGCTCTCGGTGGGTTTGCGGCCTTCGGCGGCGGCGCGCGAGATGGCCGAGCGCCTCGGCGTGAAGTTGAACGAGTTCGGCTTCGCCGATGTCGCGCCACACACCCCGGGGCGGACCTCGCGGCCGGGCGTGTTCGTGGCCGGGGCGTTTGCCGAACCGAAGGACATCCCCGAGTCGGTCATCGAGGCCTCGTGCGCGGCGGCGCAGGTCTCGGCGCTGCTGGGCGAGGCCCGAGGGACGTTGACGCGCGTCCCGGAGTATCCACCTGAGCGGGACATCTCCGACGAACCGGCGCGGGTGGGCGTCTTCATCTGTCATTGCGGCATCAACATTGGGGCTGTAGTGAATGTGCCGGAGGTCGTGGAGTACGCGAGGACGCTGCCGGGCGTGGCCTACGCCGAGCACAATCTGTACACCTGCTCGCAAGACACGCAGGAACGCATCCGCCAGCGCATTCAGGAGTATGGACTGAATCGGGTGGTGGTCGCCTCGTGTACGCCGCGCACGCACGAGCCATTGTTCCAGGACACCATCCGGCAGGCCGGTCTCAACCGCCACTTGTTTGAGATGGCGAACATCCGTGAGCAGGACTCGTGGGTGCACCGCTCCGCGCCGCGGTCGGCGACCGAAAAAGCCAAGCAGCTCGCGGCGATGGCCGTGGCCAAAGCCTGCAAACTGCGCCCGATCACGCGCAACACGTTCGAAGTGGATCGGCGGGCACTCGTCATCGGCGGCGGGCTGGCCGGGATGACGGCGGCGCTCTCCATCGCGCGGCAGGGGTTCGGCGTGTACCTCGTCGAGCGCGAGGCCGAACTCGGCGGCAATCTGCGCCACATTTATACGCGCACGCCCCACGGCCGCGACCCACAAACCTTGTTGCGCGAGACCATCGCCGCCGTTGAATCCGAGCCGCGTATTCACGTGATGGCCGACGTCCAGGTGGTCAGCCTGAGCGGCTACACCGGCCACTACTCCACCACCGTGCGTTCAAAGACGGATGGGTCACAACTTGAACTCGAGCATGGCGCGGTCGTCGTCGCCACGGGCGCACGGAGCTACGCGCCGAAAGACTATCTCTACGGCCGGCATCCCAACGTCATCACTCAACGCGAGCTCGAGGAACGCCTCGTACTTCCCACTTCGCACCCCCAGTTCCCCGCTTCCGTTGTGATGATCCAGTGCGTCGGCTCGCGCGACGAGGCGCACCCGTACTGCTCGCGCATTTGTTGCACACAGGCATTGAAGAATGCGCTCGCCATCAAGCGGCCATCGCCGGATACGCAGGTCGTCGTGCTGTACCGCGACCTGCGCAGTTACGGCTTCCGTGAGCAGTTGTATCGCGAGGCCCGCGAGGCCGGCGTGATCTTCCTCGAATACGACGCGACGATGAAGCCCGAAGTGTCGGCGGACGGCGGCGGACGGCTGCAAGTGCGAGTGGCTGTCCAGCCCGAAAACGACGTCATCGCCCTCTCGCCCGACTGGCTGGTGTTGAGCACGGGCATCGAGCCGGAGCCGGGCAACGCGGCGCTCGCCCAGCTTTTGAAAGTCCCGCTCAACGAGGACGGCTTCTTCCTCGAAGCGCATGTCAAATTGCGCCCGGTAGACTTCGCCGCCGAGGGCATCTTCCTCGCCGGGCTGGCGCACTCGCCGCGTTTCATTGAAGAGACGATCGCACAGGCGCAGGCAGCGGCGGTGCGGGCCGTGTCTCTTTTGGCGAAACCGCAGTTAGAGGCCACGCCGATCGTCGCCAGCGTCAACCCGCGCCTGTGCGCGGCCTGCGGCGTTTGCGTGGACGTCTGTCCGTATGGGGCGCGCAGACTCGAACCGGGCATGGCGCACGCCGAAGTCATCGAGGTGCTGTGTCAGGGTTGCGGCGCGTGCGTGGCGGCCTGTCCCAACAAAGCCAGCCAGCAGAAGGGCTTCGAGTTCGGGCAGGTGTTTGGGATGTTGGAGGCGGCTATTGCCTGACCGGGTGACCGGGTGATGAGTCCCTTCGCCTTGTCACCAGGTCACCTTGTCGGGATAAGAGGCAGCATGGACGACAAAGACTTCGAACCCCGTATCGTCGCGTTTCTCTGCAACTGGTGCACGTACACGGGTGCAGACTTGGCCGGCACGTCGCGGCTGCAATATCCGCCGAACGTGCGCATCGTGCGGCTGATGTGCAGCGGCGCGGTGGACCCGATGTACGCGCTCAAGCCGCTGATCGAAGGCGCGGACGGCGTGTTCATTGGCGGCTGCCATCCGGGCGACTGTCATTATCAGACCGGCAATTACAAGACCCGCCGCCGGTACGTGGCGTTGCACGAGATTCTGAAAGCGGCAGGGTTCGACGAGCGGCGCGTGTGGCTGCGCTGGATCAGCGCGAGCGAGGGGCAGCGCTTTGCCGTGACGATGACCGAAATGGTGGCCGCTCTCAAGGAACTCGGCCCGAATCCGATGCGGGAGGCGTGGGCGGTGTGAGGCGAGGTTGAGTATGAACACAGTGATCCCCATCGAAAACGGCAATGTGCTTGTGGCGATACGCGGCTTCCTTCGGCGACTGTTGGAGACGAAGGTGTTGGACGCGCTGTACGTGCCGCTAGACACGGGCAGCACCGTCGTGCCCGCGCTGGTCACCGACCCCGCCCGGTTGAGCCTGGCCGATCCGCTCGCGCCGATCATGCCCATCAACGGCGCGCGTGCGGTCTCTGCGCTCACCGGCAAACATGCCCCCGCGCGCATCGGCGCGGTTCTGCGGTCGTGCGAGATTCGCGCGCTGATCGAGCTGGTGAAGCTCCAGCAGGCAACCCTGAAGAGCGTCCTCCTCGTCGGTGTGGATTGTCCGGGCACGTATGAGGTGGCCGGGTGCGTAGAGCGTGGAGCGTGGAGCGTGGAGCGCCGAGATATCAGTCTTGCAGAGCACCTGTCGGCGGCGAAAGAGGGGCGGGATCCGTCACTCGATGGGCTCCCTTTGCGCTCCGCGTGCCTGATGTGCGTTCAGCCGACCCCCGAACACGCCGACATACGCCTGCATTTATTCGGGGTGGACACAACGCAGGGGATTCCGGTGACGATGCCAGACGAGATCGCTGCCCAATTGGGAATGACGGCAGCGGCCGATGGAGCCGCCGAACGTCAGGCCGTCGCCGAGCGGTTGATCGCCGCGCGCCGTCAGGTCCGCGAAAAAGAACTGGCGGCCATTCGCGCACCGATGACTTCAGATGGCGGCATCGCGTCGCTGTTCGCGGCCTGCATCCGCTGCCACAACTGCATGACGGCCTGCCCCATCTGCTACTGCAAGACCTGCCTGTTCAAGACGACTTCATTCGACCACGCGCCGGAGCATTACCTGACCGCCGCCCGCCGCAAAGGCGCGACGCGGCTGCTCGGCGACACTCTGCTCTTCCACATGACGCGCATGAATCACATGAGCGCGTCGTGTGTGGGTTGCGGCATGTGCACCTCGGCCTGCCCGTCGGAGATTCCGGTCGGCGCCATCTTCAGCGCGGTCGGCGCGCAGGTGCAGGCCGCCTTCAACTACATGCCGGGCCGGAACGCGGACGAACCGCTGCCGCTGATCACATTCCAGGCAAATGAGTGGACGGAGATAGGTGAGGAGAAATGACTCCCCCAATCATCCAATCACCCCCTCGCCCAATCCCCCAGGCTGCGCTCGTCATCGGCGGCGGCATCGCCGGGATACAGGCCGCGCTCGACATCGCCGACGCCGGGTTCAAAGTCTACCTGATCGAGCGCTCGCCCAGCCTCGGCGGGCGGATGTCGCAGCTCGACAAGACCTTCCCGACGTTGGACTGTTCATCCTGCATCCTCACGCCGAAGATGGTGGATGCAGGCCGGCATCCCAACATCGAACTGCTCACCTACGCAGAGGTGGTGAGTGTGGCAGGCCACGCGGGCGACTTTCACGCACACATCAAGAAGAAGCCGCGCTACGTGGACGTGGCTAAGTGCCGGGGATGCGGGTTGTGCGCCGAGGC
The DNA here is from genome assembly GCA_035291605.1 of Anaerolineales bacterium. Taxonomy (GTDB): domain Bacteria; phylum Chloroflexota; class Anaerolineae; order Anaerolineales; family UBA6663; genus DATDRS01. Next base: position 19,976 of record DATDRS010000517.1, read on the forward strand.
CTGCCGCCTGAGCGGCCGCGTGTCCAGCGACTTCAACGCGGGCATTGGGAAGCGCGCGGCCATCTACGCGCCATTCCCGCAGGCCGTGCCGCTGGTCTACACGGTGGACCCGGAGGCCTGCGTCTACCTCACGCGCGGAGTGTGCGGCAAGACGTTCAAGTGCAAGGATGCCTGTCCGTCGGGTGCAATTGATTTCACGCAGAAAGAAGAGAACGTCGAAGTGGAAGTGGGAGCGATTGTGGTCGCCACCGGCTTCGACGTGTTCGACCCGCGCCTCAAGCCCGAATTGGGTTACGGCGCGTATCCTGAGGTCATCACCACGCTGGAATTCGAGCGGCTGGCCTCGGCCTCCGGCCCGACGATGGGCAGGATTTCACTGAACGGCCACCTGCCGAAGAAGGTGGTCTTCATGCAATGTGTGGGTTCGCGCGACAAGAGCCTGGGCATCCCGTATTGCTCGCGCGTGTGTTGCATGGCCGTGGCCAAACAGGCGCATCTCGCCCACGACCGACTGCCCGGCGCAGAGATCACCGTGTTCTACATGGACATCCGCGCCTTCGGCAAGGGCTTCGAAGAATTCTACGACCGCGTGCGGTGCGAGGGCATTCTTTATCGGCGCGGGAACCCGTCGGAGATTATCAGGCGCGCAGATCACGTGGTCGTGCGCGCGGAAGACACGCTGCTGGGCGAGCCGGTGGAAGTGGAAGCCGATCTGGTCGTGCTGGCTGTGGGCCTGCGACCGCGCCAGGGCGCGGCGGATATCGCCCGGATGCTTAACCTGACGCTGGACGACGATGGGTTCTTCCGCGAAGCGCATCCCAAACTGGGGGTGATGGAGAGCGGTGTGCCGGGCGTGTTCCTGGCCGGGTGTTGCCAAGGCCCAAAGGACATCCCGGACACGGTGACGCAGGCCAAAGCGGCCGCCTCGGCGGCGATGATTTTGCTGGCGAAAAGCCGCGCGGTTGAAGATTTACCACAAAAACCCGAAGGCACGCCAGAACTGCAATTTACCTGAGGCACTGAGTGTCTTTGTGTCTTGATGGTTGAAGAGATAGGAGCACGACATGCTTCAAATTGAAAGCCGCCAATTCGTTCGGGAGCACGGGTTGTTGGCGTGTATCCAGTGCGGCAAGTGCACGGGCGGCTGCCCGATGGCGATCAAGACGAGGCTCAACCCGCGGAACCTGGTCTATCGGTTGTTGATCGCCGGGAACGGTTTCGACCTCGAGGGGCGCGAGGAGTTGTGGGACTGCACGACGTGCTCCACGTGCTACAGCCGCTGCCCCAAGCAGGTCAACCCGATGGAGGCCATCATCGCCCTGCGCAGCGCGTTTGTGGAGAAGGGCCGCGTCCACCCGAACGTCAAGACCGCATTGGAGAGCACATTCCGGCACGGCAATCCGCTGACGATGCCGCGCGAAGACCGCGCCGCGTGGGCCAAGGATTTGTCGGTGAAGTCCATCGCCGAGGGCGCCGAATACCTGTACTACGTCGGCTGCACGCCCTCCTACGACCCGCGCGTGCAGCAGGTGTCTCGCGCGCTGGTGCGCGTCCTGCAATCCACCGGCGTGGACTTTGGCATTCTCGGAGAACAGGAAAACTGCTGTGCGAGCGAAGTCCGGCGATTGGGTGAGGCCGGGCTGTTCGAGATGCTGGTGGAAGAAAACACGGGGATGTTCAAAGAGCTGAATGTGGGCAAGATGTTCACGACCTCTCCCCACTGCTTCAACGTCTTCAAGAACGATTATCCGAAGAACGGGTTGCGGGTGCAACACTATACCCAATTGTTGGCGGGGCTATTGGAGAGTGGAGATTTGAGATTCGCGGGCAAAGTCGAGAAGACGGCGACGTATCACGACCCGTGCTATCTGGGCAAGCACAACAAAGTCTTCGACGAGCCGCGTGCGGTGCTGAAGAGCATCCCCGGCCTGAAACTGGTGGAGATGGATCGCTCGCGCGAGAAGAGCCTGTGCTGCGAGGGCGGCGGCGGGCGCATGTGGCTGGAGGGGACAAACCCAAACGTGCGCCTCGCGCAGTTGCGGGTCAAGGAAGCATTGGAGACTGGCGCGGAGATTCTCGCCACCGCCTGCCCCTTCTGCCTGCTCACGCTGGACGAGGCGGTGAAGCACATCAAGGCCGAGGAAAAGATTCGGGTGATGGACATCGCCGAGATCGCGGCGCAGGCACTGTGAGGCTGATGTGTGTGCTGGAGCTGAATCCTCTGAATTTGTTCAGCGCGAATACCCGCCGTGCCCTTTAGTTTCGGCTCACGCGATCGTCTTGCAACAGGACCGGGTCCTGCTCGTCCGGCGCGCCGATGACCCTGGCCGAGGGCGATGGAGCGTGCCCGGCGGCTTGGTTCGGCTGGGGGAGACCATCCGTCAGGCCACGCAACGCGAAACCCGCGAGGAATGCGGAGTCGAAATCGAATCCGATGAAGTCATTGATGTGAGGGATAACATAGTGTTTGCTTGTGAGATCATCACGATCCGCCACATGCTGGGCTTGTGGCTGGAGCGCACGTAGAGGACGGCGCTATGGCATTCACTCCACGCATCGGCGTGTACATCTGCCACTGCGGCATCAACATCGGCGCGACCGTGGACGTGAAAGCGGCGGTCGAATACGCCGCGCATCTGCCGGGCGTGGTGGTGTCCCGCGATTACACCTACATGTGCTCCGACCCCGGCCAGTCGCTCATCAAGCAGGACATCGCCGAACTGAAACTCAATCGCGTGGTAGTGGCCTCCTGCTCGCCGCGCATGCACGAGCCGACGTTCCGCGCCGCCGTCGCCGACGCCGGGTTGAACCCGTACTGCTTCGAGATGGCGAACATCCGCGAGCAATGCTCGTGGGTGCATCCCGCTGGCGAGGCGGCCACGCTCAAGGCCATGAGCCTTGTGGCCTCCGCCGTCGCCAAAGCCGCGCGTTTGCAGCCGCTCGAAACGCGGCAGGTTCCTGTCACCCCGGCGGCGCTCGTCATTGGCGGCGGGGTGGCCGGGATGCAGGCCGCGCTGGACATCGCCGACGCCGGCTTTCAGGTCACGCTCGTCGAGCGCGCACCGAACCTCGGCGGGCGCGCCGCTCACCTGTATCGCACCTTCCCCACCCTCGAGTCCGCCGTGAATCTGGTGAACCAGTTGATTGGGCGTGTAACGACTCACCCGCGCATCAGGGTGATGACCGAAGCAGAGGTGGCGGAGGTCGGCGGGTACGTGGGCAACTTCCGCGTTCGAGTGCGGCCTGCGAACGATGAGGCGCACGTGGTCGAAGTCCCGGCAGGCGCGATTGTGGTCGCCACCGGTTTCGAGCCTTTCGACGCGCACCGCAAGCCGGAGTTCGGATACGGCGTGTATCCCGAAGTCATCACCACGCCTGAGCTTGAGCGGCTGGCCGCAAGTGAGTCAATCCGTGTCAATGGCCATGAGCCGAAACAAGTCGTGTTCATTCAATGTGTTGGGTCGCGCGACCAGACGCTGGGTAACCCGTATTGCTCGCGTGTGTGCTGCATGGTCACTGCGAAACAGGCGCATCTCGTCCGCGAGCGGCTGCCAGAGGCGCAGGTGACCGTGTTCTACATAGACGTGCGCGCGTTCGGCAAAGGCTTTGAAGAGTTCTACGACCGCGTGCGGGAAGAGGGCGTGGTATATCGGCGCGGAAATCCGTCCGAGATCATTCGGCGCGATGGTCATGTGGCCGTCAGAGCCGAGGATACGCTGCTCGGCGAGCCGGTGGAGATCGAGGCCGACTTGGTGGTGCTGGCGGTAGGGATGGTGCCTCGCGCAGACACCGCGGCGGTTGCCGGGTTGCTCAAACTTGCGCGCTCGGCGGATGGGTTCTTCATGGAAGCCCACCCCAAACTGCGGCCCGTGGACACGGCGATGGCCGGCATCTTCCTCGCCGGGTGCTGCCAGGGGCCGAAGGATATTTCGGAGGCCATCGCGCAGGCGCGAGCGGCGGCCTCGGCGGCGATGATCCCGTTGATGCGCGGCCAGGTGCCGGTCGAGGCGGCGACCTCGTTCGTGGACGAAGAGTTGTGCGCGGGTTGCGGCCAGTGCGCGCAGGTGTGCGCGTTCGGCGCGCTGTCACTGCATCCCGTGCGCGGCGTGATGACGGTGAACCCGGTGTTGTGCCAGGGGTGCGGCGCGTGCGCCACCGCCTGCCCCTCCGGCGCGATCAACGTCAAACACTTCACCCTCGATCAGGTCATGGCGCAGATCGAGGCGCTGACGGACGGGCGGTATGAAATGGCAGCGCTGGTGGAGGCGTGGAGCGTGACTCATGAGGCATAAAGACTTCACGAGTCACGCATCACGCATCACGTTGACGGTGATGGGAGTGGTTTGAGAGGAAGCAGATATGAACGTCGAGATTCTTCAAGAAGGCTCCGGCGAACTCATCGGCTGGCACGACCCGGACGAGAACCGGCGCTGGATTCGGGAGAACAAATCGCGCGACCTTCAGGACAAGCGCATGAGTGTGAAGGAGGCCGTAGAGCAGTTTGTCCACGACGGCGACTTCATCGCCTTTGGGGGCTTCGGGCACATCCGCATCCCGATGGCCTTGGTGTACGAGATCATCCGCCAGCGGAAGCGCGGGCTGGTGATGGCAGGTAAGACCGCCGTGCACGACGTGGACCTGCTCGTCGGCGCAGGGTGCGTGAGCAAGGTCGAGGTGGCCTATGCCTTCGGCCACGAGCTGCGCGGCCTCTCCCCGGCGGGGCGTCGGGCGGTGGAAAGCGGGCAATGCCAAGTCGTCGCCGAGATTTCGAACGCGGGCTACCAGTGGCGCTTCCTCGCCGGAATGATGGGGATTCCATTTATCCCTTCGCGCAACATGCTGGGCACGGACACGCTCGCGCACAGCGCGTGCAAGGTGATGCGCGACCCGTGGAGTGGGAAGCCGGTCTGCCTGATCCCGGCGGCGCATCCCGACGTGGCGCTGTTCCACGTGCCGCGCTGCGACAGGTACGGCAACGCCCAGATTGAGGGCATCCTCGTGGAGGACTTTGAACTGGCGCGCGCGGCCCGGCGCGTGATCCTCACCGCCGAAGAGGTCGTGGACACCGAGGTCATCCGCGCGGAGCCGTGCCGCACGGTGATTCCGTTTTACGTGGTGGACGCCGTATGCGAAGTGCCGTACGGCGCGCACCCGACCTTGATGCCCTACCTGTATTTCTTCGACGAAGAACACATCGGCGAATGGCTTGATCTTTCGCAAACGCCTACGGGCGCGAAGGCTTACTTCGAGAAGTATGTCTTCGGTGTGTGCGGCTTCGAAGAATACCTTGACCTGGCGGGCGGCATTCGCAAACTCAATTACTTGAAGCGGGTGGAGCAGCTCAAGGAGCCGATGCGTGCGCCGTGGTTGAAGGACAGATGAGGAGGGGCTGATGATCGCTGAACCGGTGGCAACTTATACCTCGACGGAACTCCTGGCGTGCGTGGCGGCGCGGATGCTGGAGGACAAGAGATCCATCCTCGTAGGCACAGGCTTGCCGATGATCGCGGCCCTGCTGGCGCAGCGGACTCATGCGCCGGGACTGCTCATCATCTTCGAAGCGGGAGGCGTCGGCCCACGCGTTCCGGTGCTGCCCATCTCGGTCGGCGACTCCCGCACATTCTATCGCGCCGCCGCGGCCTCCAGCATGCACGACGTGATGAGCGCGTGCCAGGCGGGTTACGTGGACTACGGCTTTTTGGGCGCGGCGATGATTGACCAGTACGGCAACATTAACACCACCGTCATCGGCGCGTGGGAGCACCCGACGGTGCGCCTCCCCGGCAGCGGCGGAGCCAACGACATCGGCTCGCTCTGCCATCGCACCATCATCGTCATGCGGCAGGATAAACGCCGCTTTGTCGAGCGGGTGAACTTCATCACGACGCCGGGCTACCTCGATGGCCCTGAGGCGCGCGAACGTGCGGGGCTGCCGGAGGATACCGGCCCCTATCGCGTCATCACTCAACTGGGCGTCTATGGCTTCGATGAGAAGACCAAGCGGCTAAGACTCCTGGCGATGCACCCCGGCGTGACGCCGGAGGATATTCAGAGCCATAGCGCTTTTGAGATTGCCGTTCCGCAGCGCATAGAGGTCAGCGCGCCTCCGACTGAAGAGGAACGCCGGTTGCTGCAAGAGATAGACCCGGTGGGTGTGGTGATCGGGAAGTAGGGGAAGAACACTAACGCAATAGGGTGTGCCTGTTTTCGAGATAGGGCATGTGCGAGCGCGATTTCGGGTAGGGGGCGGATTACGTGGGGCAAGGGCACATAGTACGCTATGAAAGGACTGGAGGTCTGAGGTGCGACGGAAAACGCCTCAAATCGTCGTGTGCGTCTGCGAGGGATGCCTGGAGGGGGGCCAGAGGCCCCTTGGCCCTGTTCCTTCCGGTGTGACCAGGGTGCATTTGCCCTGCTCGCGTGACTTCGAGTTGGCGCACATTCTACGGTTGATTTTGGGCGGAGCGGAGGGCGTAGTCATAGTGGGTTGTGCGGAGGGAGGTCAGTGGGGAGCGGCCTCGGACTACGCCATAGAAGAACGTCTTAAGGTCATGCGGTGTCGTCTGGAGCAGGCCGGACTAGCGCCTGACCGCGTGGCGGCGAGTTGGGTTCCCTATGGCGAGTGGAGCCATGCCCTCGACGCCGTAAACGACCTGCGCACCGCACTGGGCGGGACGATCTGAACGGCCACCGCCGCGTATGACCCATGGAGGTGAAGCCATGAACACTCAATGGATACTTCACAGTCACGGCGAGGTGCTGGGGACTGTCCAAAAATTTCTGCGCGATCTGTGGTTGAACGTCGGCCTGGAAGGCATGCTCGTCCCACAGTACCTGCCGGGCGCCCTCGGGGCGAAGCCACTCTTCACCGATGATCCAGCGCATTTGGATCGGGCGGATCCGTTTGCCCCCCTCTTGGCCGCCTCTACGGCAAGGCTCGTCGTTCAACTGGTCCGTGAGCATCCACTTTCCCGTCTCGGCGTGGTGCTGCGCCCGTGTGAACTGCGCGCTCTGACCGAGATGGCTAAACGCGATTCCTTCCATCTCGACCACATCCTGATCATCGGCGTGGATTGCCTGGGCACATTTCCGGCGGAGGATTACGCGTGGCACGCCGAAATGCGCGGTGCTCAACAGCTGACGCGCGAGACGCTCCAGTTTGCCCGCCAGGGCGGGATCTTGCTTTATCGCAATCGGCTCGCATGCCAAATGTGCGCTTCGCCCATCCCGCTTGGAACCGACCTGAACATTCATGTGCTGGGGCTTCCCACGCGCCAAACCATTCTGATTACCACGTGTGATGGCGAGATGGCTCAACGTCTGCGGCTGGACCAGATCACCGACGGCGTAGCCTCGCCAACACTGATCGCCCAACACGACCAAATGCGCCTGACGCTCATCGAACGACGAAGCCGCGCCCGCGAGCGGATCACGCACGCCCTGCCGGCTGGTTTGCCCAAAGATGTGAACGAATGGGTCATGTACCTGGCGAACTGTGCGCCGTGCCAGGCGTGCCTGACCGCCTGCCCTATTTACAGGGGGGAGCTCTCGCCGCGCGGGGAAAGTGGCGCACGTTTTGTGTCACACGATGCGGTGAGGTGTTGGCTAGCGGCATGTGCGGGGTGTGGACTCTGTGAAGATGCCTGTCCGAAGCACCTGCCGCTGACGGCGGCGATTAGTCGCATCCGCTCGGATGTGATTCGCGATTGGATATTATTGTAGCGGGACAACCGTGACGGGTAGCAAGAGACTTAACGCGCCGCCCCATAATGGGAGAGCATGATGCCGCTTCAGGCCCAGACGGATCCCATCCGCATACAGCGTATCTTACGACTGGTTTTCTCGCAGCCGCGCCCGCCCGTCGCCCGCTGCCGCCTGCTGAGTTCGGGGTTCGGGCCAGGGCACATGCTCAAGATCACGGAGGACATCACCGGCACAAAAGCCTGCCTGGGCTGTGGCTGCTGTATGGACGCCTGCCCGGTGCTCGCCCGCGACCCCAGGCGACTGCGGCGGGTCGAGTCGCGTTCATCGTTGGCGCTGGAAACTCTCGTGGATGAGGACTGTGATCGCTGCGGCAACTGCGCGCTTGCCTGTCCCCAGGTGGATCCGACGATCAAGCACTATCTCGTGCAGACTCATCTGGCCGAGGGCATGGCCGAATTGTTGAACAAAGCGGCGACGGACGAGATGTTTGTGCTGGATCTGGTGCTCGGTAATCAGTAATCAGTGACCAGAAATCAGTGATCACTGATGCCTGGAGTTCTCATGATTGACATCTTCATCCTCGGTCAACGCTACGCGGTCCCTGAAGGATTGACGATCCTCAGGGCCTTCGAGTGGTCTGGCTTTCGCCTGACGCGCGGGGTCGGGTGCCGGGGCGGGTTCTGTGGCGCCTGTGGAACTGTTTACCGATTGAACGGCGACTATCGTTTGCGCTATGCCCTCGCCTGTCAGACCGTGGCGCAACCCGGCATGGTCCTGGGGCAGATTCCGTTTTTCCCCGCACAGCGCCCAGCCTATCGCCTCGACGCACTCAAGCCCTCCGGTGAGACGCTGCTTGAGCTGTATCCCGAAATCCTGCGCTGCTTGGGCTGCAACACCTGCACCAAAGCCTGCCCACAAGAGTTGGATGTGCTCGGCTACATGGCGGCGGCGATGCGCGGCGATCTACCGGCATTGGCCGAAGCCTCGTTTGACTGCATCATGTGCGGCTTGTGCATCGCCCGCTGTCCAGCGGAACTTGTCCCCTCCAACGTCGCCCTCCTCGGGCGGCGGCTGTACGGAAAATATCTCGCTCCACCGGCCGAGCATCTTCACAAGCGCGTGCAGGAAATCGGGACTGGGGCTTTTCGCGCCGAGGTCGCCGCATTGAAATCACTGCCGCTGGCGGCGTTGAAGGAGTGTTACAACGCCAGAGAGATAGAATCCTGACAAGACGGGGACTCCCAAGGGTTGACCGCTTACCGCCTACGGCTTTCTGCCTACCGACCATGGACTTCGACTTTTCTCCCGACACTCTCATGCTCCGCGACCTGCTCCGGCGCTTTGTGCAAAAAGAAGCGCGGCCGCTGGAGATGAAGTACTTCAACGCCGGGGCGCTCACGCCTGAAGAACGCGCGCACCTGCGCTCGGCCATTGGGCAACTCGGACTGTGGGGTGTGACCGTGCCGGAGAAGTTCGGCGGCGGCGGATTGGATACCGTAACCGCTTGCTTGATCGAGGAAGAACTCGGCCAGACGATCGTCCCCGTCGAGTTGGGCGATGTTCCGCCGCTGCTATTTGCCTGCGCGGGCGATCAAGTGCAAGCCTTCCTCGAGCCGGCGCTCGCCGGTGAGCGCCGGGCTGTCATCGCCGCGCGCGAGCCAAAGGCGCTCCGCCCCGAAACGTGGACGACGACGGCCACCGCCAACGGCGACGGATTCATCCTCAACGGGCGCAAATCCCTCGCCGTACTCCCCGACCCAGATGATTTCCTCGTCGTCTTTGCCAGATTGCCTGAAGGCCTCACGGCGTTTCTCCTCGACGCGAACCACGCCGGGGCGAGCGCCCCCGCCAACAGTGAAATCATTTTGACATTACATGATTGCCGCGTCGGGCGGGATGCGATTCTCGGTGAGCCGGGCCGGGCATTGGCCCTCGGCGCGGCGGAGGCCCCCCGGGTGTGGATTCACACCGGAGCGCGCTACGTGGGACTCGTCGAGCGGTTGATCGAAATGGCGGGCGAGCACGCGAGAGACTGGGTTGCGCTTGGCGCGACGCTGTCGGTGCGGCCCGCCGTGCAGCGCATGCTGGCCGAAATGCGCACGGAGGTCGAAAGCGCGCGCTGGCTGGTTTATCATGCCGCGTGGCTCGCCGACAAGGGCGAACCAGTGCGCGCGCCCGCCGCACAGGTGCGGCTGTTTACCACGGAGATGCTCCAGCGGGCGGTGGATCGGACCACAATGATCTATGCCGGGCCTGGCCCGTCACCGCAGATCGAACCCCAGCGCCTGGCCCGGCGCGTGGTTGCGGCGGAGGCTTTGGAGCTTACGCTTGAATATGCCTGTGCTGCCGTGGCAGCGGAGACACTGACTGCGAGCAGCAGGAGATGACCTATGAACATCAATCGTCTCATCCGGGTACGCGACGGAGATGCCTTGAGTGCGCTGCGCCAGTTTCTGGCCGCGTGGTGGAGACGCTACAGGCTGCAGGCACTGCTCGCACCCGTCGAAGTCCCAGCCCGATCCACGGTGGTCTCGCAGGTCATCGAAGATCCGGCTGGACTGGCCGCGGTCAACCCATTCGCGCCAGTCATGCTGAATAATGCGGCCGCGACCATCGGCGACTATGCCCGACATTATGCGGGTCGGCGTATGGCTGCCCTGCTGCGCCCGTGTGAATTGCGCACCCTCGTGGAGTTGAGGCAGCAAGGGCGGCTGCCTCCAGAGGCCGAGTCAGTCATTATTTTGGGCATAGACTGCCCCGCCACCTTCCCGGCCGACCGCTATAACGAGCGTGTTCAGGTAGAAGGTGTTGCCGCCATGACACGCGAGGCCCTGACTTATGCGGGGACTGGCGGCTTCTCGCCCAACCAATTCCGCGCCGCCTGCCAGGTGTGCGCCTGGCCGGCTCCACGCGGGGCGGATGTGACCCTCGGCGTGATCGGCGTCAATCCGGGTGAATATCTCCTCCTCATCGCGCACGATGAGGCCATTGACGCGCGTCTGGGTCTGGAGGCAGTGACCGCCGGATTGGCGGCCGAACCCCAGGTCGCCCGTCGTGAGGTGGCCGTCGGGGCGGTTGCCGGGCAGCGCGCGCGGGTACGCGCAAATCTGGAGAGCACTGCTCACGACGGGCAGCGCTTTGGCGACCTCGGCCATGTTCTGGCATGGTTCGCCAACTGTTCACTGTGCGGCGACTGCCTGGATGCCTGCCCCCTGTACAACGGTGAACTCAGCGGAATGCTGGGCGTACACGGCGCGCACCCGCCGCTGGCTGAACTGGTGGACGTGAGCCGATGGCTTGCCTCGTGCTCAGGGTGCGGGATGTGCGAGGCTGCGTGCGACCACGGTGTGCCGCTCATGTTGCTCATCTCCTCGCTCAGTCGTCAGATTCAGGGGACCTTGCATCACACGGCTGGCGATCCGGTGCAGCCACTCCCCTGGGCCTCAGGTTGATTCGGCCCCAAGATAGGTTCCGTACCGCGTTCCTTTAGGGCCTCGGCCCGATGCGCCCTGCCCAGACCGGCACTACCATACCAGCAGGCTTGACTGAAGTGAAGCTGACCCGTTGATCTACCGAGGCGGGTCAGCTTGTCCCCTGCCTGAGGGAGGTCACGATGTCTTACCCTCCAGCGCTGCGCGAGTCGCTGGCGAAAGTGGAAGCCTCGCGCCCGCGCCGCATGCATGAGATCTTCCCGCGCCTTGCGCCTCAGGAACGCGAGTCCCTCCTGCGCGCTTTCCATCCGGATTACATCGCCAACGCTTTCCGCGGGATTCGCCTCGGTCCGAACAAAGGTGACCGCGCCCCGCGCGAACTCGCCGATGTCCTCGAAGGCCCCTCGCTTGTAGGGCAATTTTCCAATCTCTCCGATGTCCCCGACGCCGCCTGCGACGTGCTGGTCATCGGCGGGGGCGGAGCCGGAGCGAGCGCCGCGTTGCTCGCCCGGCAGAACGGTGTGGACGTTCTGCTCACTACAAAACTACGCTTCGGCGATGCGAACACGATGATGGCGCAGGGCGGCATTCAGGCGGCGGACAAAGAGAACGACTCGCCAGCCATTCATTATCTCGACGTGATGGGGGGCGGCGGCTTCACCAACGACCCTGATCTGGTGGAGGTGCTGGTGATGGATGCTCCGGCCGTGATGGCCTGGCTGGAATCCCTCGGCGCGATGTTCGACAAGGAACCCGACGGAACCATGCGCACCATCCACGGCGGCGGCACCAGCCGCAAACGGATGCATGCCGCGCGTGATTACACCGGCGCGGAGATCATGCGCACCCTGCGCGATGAAGTGCGCTCGCACAGTCATGGGGCAGGGCCGTCCATGCGGGTATGGGAATTCCGCCCGGCCATCGAATTGCTGCTCGACGCCGAAGGCCGCGTGGCTGGAGCGATCCTGAAAGACCTCGATACCGATCGGTGGATGGTCGTGTGGGCAAAAGCCGTCATCATCGCCACGGGCGGGAGCGGGCGGCTGCACTATCAGGGCTTTCCAACGACAAATCATTACGGAGCAACCGGCGATGGCTTGGTGCTCGCCTACCGAGCCGGGGCGAAACTCGCCTTCATTGACACGATGCAATATCACCCTACGGGCGCGGCGTTCCCCGAGCAAATTCTCGGCCAACTGGTGACCGAAAAAGTGCGCGGCCTCGGCGCGCAGGTCTGCAACGCGGATGGCGAGCAGTTTGTGTATCCGCTCGAAACGCGCGATGTCGAAGCTGCGGCCTTCATCCGCGAATGTGTGGAACGCCAGCGAGGCGTGGTGACGCCCACCGGCCAGCCGGCCATTTGGCTGGACACACCGCTGATTGACGCGCTCAAAGGTCCCGGCACGATTGCCCGTGAATTGCCCGCGATGGTGCGGCAGTATAAACGCTTCGACCTGGACATGACACGCGAACCGATTCTCGTCTACCCGACACTGCACTACCAGAACGGCGGTGTCGCCATCCGGCCCGACGGCAGCACTGGCGTCCCCGGCCTGTTTGTGGCGGGCGAGGCGGCCGGAGGGATTCACGGGCGCAACCGCCTGATGGGCAACAGCCTGCTCGACATTTGCGTCTTCGGGCGGCGCGCGGGGGTCGCCGCGGCCGAGTGGGCGCATCACGCCCAGCCTGGCTCGCCGACGCTGGCGCACCTCGAGCGTTGGGAGCAGGCACGCCGCGAGGCCGGGCCGGATGGCCTTAAGCCGTCGCCAGTCATCCTGCCGGACTACACGAGAAAGTAGGGCGAGGCTCTATCCTGCTCCACGAGGAGGCAATCATGATCGCCACCGATACTACTTCGCAACGACACCCGGCCGAGGCAGAACTGCTGGCGCGCGCGCTGGCGGGCCACCCGGTGGCCGTGGACAGCGTGCTCAGCCAGTTGGGGTCAACCAACCACTGGCTCCAGCAGATCATGCTGGAAACCATTCAAGACAGCGCCGGACAATTGCTGTGGCAACGCCTGCTGGAGTGTCTGGCGCTGCGCCACTGGGGCGAATACGCCGACTGCCTGCGCCGGGTTGAACGCGAGACCTCCGACCGTATTGATAAGGCCCTCATGCGCCTGTTTGTCGAAGACGGCCAGGGGACGGCGTCTGTGCCCGTGAAAATCGCCGTTTTGCAGGCAGGCCTGAACGACGCCGAGTGCCACATCCGCAGCACCGCGGCTGTCCTGTTGGGTTTGCGAGGGGACGCATGTGGCATGGAGGTGCTCATCGAAACCGTGCGCACAGGCGATCGGGAATGCAAGCTGCGGGCAGTGAACGCGCTGGGAAAACTCAAAGACGAACGCGGAGGCTGGACCTTGGTGGAAGCTCTGGCCTGTGACGACGAGGCTCTGCACTGGGATGCCTCGTGCGCTTTAGGCGAGATGGGAGACAAGGCCCTCCCGGCCCTGCTGGATGCGCTCAAGTCTGCCAGACCGCATGTGCGCTGGCACGCCGTCCGCGCCCTGGGCGGGATTGGCGACCGGCAAGCCGTAGCCGGCGTGGCCGAGGCGCTCGGCGACACCGACTACAGCGTGCGGTGGGCGGCAGCCGATGCGTTGGCGGCCATCGGTTTGCCAGCCGTACCTGCAATCTTGGAAAGACTCGCCCGCTATGCGCCGATGGACGATATGTACCAGGCCGCTTACCACGCGCTGCATCGGATTGGGCTGGCTGAGACGCAAAGACAACTACAGCCGCTGTTGAAGGCTCTGCGCAGTCCGGCCGCGCCGGTCGAGGCGCCCATGGTGGCTTATCGTCTGCTTCAAGGATGGGAAACGGGGAAGGCGAATGGCGAGAAGTCGGTCGACAAATGAGCAACCTCAGATCCGTGATGTCTGAGCGCGGAGAGACAGCCACGATGACGTCGCCCATCGTCACCCCTGAGCCGGTGCTCACGCCGTTGCCGTTGCTTGAAGTCATTCGCCGCAAAGAGGCCGAGGTCAAGCGCGGCTTGGCCGCCGAACGCGAGGCGGCTCAGACCGCCCTCGCAGAGGCAGAGGAACGCGCCCGCAAACTCGTCGCCGCCGCCGAGACAGAGGGGCAACGCGAGGGCGAGGCTCAGCGGCAAGCCGCCCGTTCCGATGTGGAACGCGAGGCCGCCGCCATCGTCGCGCAAGCGCGCGCCCAGGCGGAGATGCTTCAACGGGCGGGCGAGGCGCAACTCGAGGCTGCCATCGCGCGGGCGGTCAAGTTCATTGTAGGCGCTTTTACGTCCATCCCTGTTTCGTGATGCACTGATCGTTGATCGATGAGAGTTGATGACTGGTGATTCCAGTCAGCGATCACAAATCAGTCATCATCAATGTTCGATTGCGAGATGTCACTATGAGACTCAAGATGGCCCGCATCCAAATTGTGGGCCTCAAGACCCGCCTCGCAGCCACGATGCATGCCCTGCATCACCTGGGCTGTATCCAAATCGAAGATTTGTCTGAGGCGGGCGGCGTCTCCGCGCGCCCGCTGCACCTGGATCGTGACACGGTGCGGACACAGGAAGAACTCGGCTATTTGGTGGCGAGGATCGAGGGGCTGTCGTCCGTCCTCGGTGCTGGCCGGGCCGCCGCCGAGGCTCCGCGCACCGGGTCCGAGACGCCCGAGGCCGATTGCCAGACTGCGGCGCGTACCGGTCTAGAAGTGCTCGGCCCGCAGGTGCAGGCGCTTGTGTCCAAGCAGGATGCTTTGGAGGCCGAGCGGGCTTCACTCCCGCGCTACGAGGCCACCCTGCGCAAACTGCTGCCCATCGTGCCCACCTCGGCGCGCGACGCGGCTAATGCCTCGGTTGGCGTGCTCGTCAGCCGCACGCACCTGGCCGTGTTGGATGCCATTGCCGAACGGGTCGTGAATCTTTCGGGCGGGCGAGCTGAAGTGGTGGCAGAGGACGTGGACGCCTCCACGCGCGCGATGCTGCTTGTTTTCCCGCGCGAATTTGCGAGCGAGGTGGAAACGCTCTTGGGCCGCGAGGACATCTCGCGCCTTCGGCTGCCGGAAGCCTTCGCCGATCAGCCACCGGATGTGGCGGTGGCCGCGCTGAGCAAACGGCTCGCCGCTATCCCGCACGAGCTCACCGCCATCAAAGCCGATTTGTCGTCGCTGGCCGAGACGTGGGCGCCGCGCCTCGAACGGTGGCGCGCGTGCCTGCGCGACCGACTGGAGGAGTTTGCCATCCTGTCTCACTTGGGCGAGACTGATCAGACCTTTGTGCTCGCCGGTTGGACACCGGAGCGAGAGGTGGCGCGCGTGCGCGAGGCCTTGGCCTCCCAGGTGGGGAACACGGTGGTGATGCAGGTACTGCCGTTCACCCACGCGGACGAGAAGCGCGCCCCGGTCGCGTTGGTAAACCCTGCTCTCGCCCGGCCATTTGAAAGCCTGGTGCGCCTGCTGGCCCTTCCGCGCTACGAAGGCATAGATCCCACAATGCTGATGGCGTTCTTCCTGCCGATCTTCTTCGGCATGATCCTCGGCGATGTGGGCTATGGGGCGTTGTTATTGTTGTCGTGCCTCTATCTGCTGCGCCGCTTCCGCAAGCCGGGCGTCGTGCGCGACATCGTCCAAGTGCTGATGATGGGTTCGGCGTGGAGTGTGGCCTTCGGATTTCTGTATGGCGAGGCGTTCGGCACGCTCGGCGAGCATATTGGCCTGCACCCGCTCTGGCTTGACCGCACGAGTCCGGAGCACGTGACCGGGCTGCTGCTGTTCACTGTGGCCGTGGGGGCCGGCCACGTCACGTTGGGGCTGATCCTCGGCGTGTGGGAGGCGCTGCGAGAGCGCAGCCGGAATCATCTGCTGGAGCGCGGCGGAATGCTTGTGGGATTGATCGGGCTGTTCTTGATTGTGACCGTGCTGGTTGAGTGGTTGCCGCAAGGATTCATGACGCCCGGCATCGCGGCGCTGGTTGTCGGGATTGTCCTGTTGGGTGCGTCGTTGGGGTGGCTCGGTCTGCTCATGGGTCCTATCGAGTTCATCGGGGTCGTGGGGAATATCCTCTCCTATCTGCGCATCGCAGCCATCGGACTGGCGTCCGTATACCTCGCGCGTGTCGCCAACGACATGGTGGGGAGCATTGGCAACGTCGTCGTCGGGATCATTATCGCCGTGCTCATTCACGCACTCAACCTGGTGCTGGGCACATTCAGCCCCACCATTCACAGCTTGCGCTTGCACTACGTCGAATTCTTTCGGAAGTTCTACGAGGGTGGGGGGAGGCCGTTTGAGCCGTTCAGGAGCGCGACGGGTGGCCGGTGACGGGTGACGCCACACGCCACTCGTCACTCGCCGTACATTACGGAGGAACACATGGATGCTACCGGATTAATCGCCATTGGCGCAGGACTCGCGGTCGGCTTGGCCGCCATCGGCACCGGGTTGGCGCAAGGCCGCATCGGATCGGCCGGCGCCGGCGTAATCGCCGAGAAGCCGGAGATGCTCGGGCCAGTCATCTTGCTGATCGCCATTCCGGAGACGATGGTCATCCTGGGCTTTGCTGTGGCGGCAATGGTACTGCTCACAGGCGGGGGCCTCGGCGGATGAGCCTCGAAGCGATATTGGCGGCAATCGAGGCCTCCGGCGAGGCTGAGGTGGCTCGCCTGCGAGCCGAGACGGGGACATGTGCCCGGCAAATCCTGGCCGAGGCCGAGCGCACGGCAACGTCCCGGCGGGACGAAGCCCGGCAAGCGGTTCTGCTTGCAGTCCCTGGCGAACGAGCGCGACAGTTGCACCATGCCAGGCTCGAGGCGCTGCGCACGATAGGCGAGGTTCGCAACCACTTGGTGGAAACGGCGCTGGCCGAAGCGCGTCTGCAGCTCGCCAACCTGCGCGCCGACTCGGACTACCCCCTCATCTTACGTCGCCTGACCGAGGAAGCGATCCGGGTTCTGGGCGACGAGGCGGTGGGGACCGGCAGTGCCCCATCGTGGCTCGAGGCCGACCCGCGCGATGAAGCGTTGCTTCGCCGCATTCTGCATGACCTCGGCATTGATCTGGTGATCAAGACCTCGCTCGACTGCTGGGGAGGCCTGGTGGCCCGCAGCGGCGATGGGAGGATCGTCGCCGTCAACACCCTCGAAGCGCGCCTCGAACGCGCGACTCCGTTCTTGCGGCGAGACTTGGCGGCGTTTTTCGAGAAAGGGCAGCCGCAGGAAGAGGAATCCACGGAACTTGTGTCAGTTCCTTGAGGCTAACCTGGGAGGACCACATGGATGCCACCACCTTGATACCCATTGGCTTTGGGATGGCGGTGGGGCTGGGCGCCATCGCCACGGCCATCGCCCAGGCCCGCATCGGCTCGGCCGGCCTCGGCTTGCTGGCCGAGCGACCGGAGATGGTCGGGACAGTGATCCTGTTTCTTGCCATTCCAGAGACGATGGTGATCTTGGGCTTTGCCGCAGCAGCGATGCTGCTGCTACTCGGAGGCGGGGTCGGCGGATAAGCCTGCGAGCGACGGTTGGCGTGATGGATGCCACCTGCGAGTCGAGGCAGTCAACTGGCAGGTGGGAGGCATTGTGATGGCTGACTTTGATTACGGCAATACCCGTCTGCGCGCGATGAAGTCCCGCCTGATTCCTCGCCGGGCGCTGGAAGGGTTGACCGAGGTCGGCAGCGTGCAGGGGTTGATCAACGCGCTCACAGATACAGCCTATCGCGATGCGGTGGAGGCCGCGCTTGTCCGGGCGGTGGGCATGGAATGCCTGGCCGAGGCGTTGCGAAACGATCTGGTGGCGACGGTGGGCAAAGCGCGCCGTTTCTTCCGCGATCAAGCGGGTGATTTGGCGGCTCTGGTCTTGCGCCGTTACGACCTGCACAACGTCAAAACCGTGCTGCGCGGGCTGGTGCGGCAAGTGCCCGCCAGCGAAATCCTCGCCAGCACCCTGCCCATCGGCGAACTGCGCCCGGTAGACCTGTCCGAACTGGCCCGTTCTCAAAACTTTCGCGCCGCGATTGATTTGCTGGCCACATGGGCCGCGCCGTTGTCGCAGCCCTTGCTCGAACTCCGTGCGCGACGGCGGGGGGAAGGTGTGGAGGTGTCGGAACTGGAATTAGCTCTGGATCGCTGGCACGTGCACACGGCGATGCAGGCGGCGCGCGAGGCGGACGAAGAGGGGAGGACGCTGTTCGAGGCGCTCAGGCTGGAGGCCGATGTGACGAACATCATGACGGCCTTGCGCCTCGGCAGCGTCGCCGATGCCGCGCTGACTCTGCGCGAGCGTTTCGGCGCAGACGACCTCACGGCGCTTTTTGTCGATCCCGGTCACGTCCGGTTTGGGCTGTTGACCGAAGCCGTTCGCAAATCATCGGTTGGGGAAGCCGTGAGCGTGTTGGTCGGGACGCCTTATGGCCCAATACTGGCCAGCGCCATGCAAGGCTACAGCGCCACGGGTCGCCTGAGCATTTTCGAGCGCGCGCTGGCGCGGCGACAGCTCCGGCACGCCGCCGGTCTGTGCGCGCGTGACCCGCTCGGTATTGGCGTGCTGGTAGGCTACGTTGCGCTCAAGACCAATGAAGTCGCAAACCTGCGCGCGATTGCGCAGGGACTCATGCTGGGGGAGAAACCGGAACGCATCCGCGCCGAGTTGATGTTCGTGGACTGATCTTGGATTTGGAGATTGGCTAGTCATGAGTCGTCTGCTGGTCGTCACCCGCCCCTCCCTCGTTCCGGGCTTCCACCTCGCCGGAGTGGAAGCCTTCCCCGCCGAAGATGTGGAGGCGGCCCAGCGGCTGATCGCCGAGTGGCTGGACACGAACGAAGCCGGGCTGCTCGCCGTGGACGACGGACTGCTGGCCGGATTCGATCCCGGTTTTCGGCGCAGGCTGGAGGCCGCCGACCGATTACCC
The DNA here is from genome assembly GCA_035291605.1 of Anaerolineales bacterium. Classification (GTDB taxonomy): domain Bacteria; phylum Chloroflexota; class Anaerolineae; order Anaerolineales; family UBA6663; genus DATDRS01. The sequence continues at coordinate 38,985 of DATDRS010000517.1, forward strand.
CATCTCGCTATCCCCGGCGGGGAGCCGCTGGGGCCGGCCGGTTCGCGCCGCAGGCAGATCGCCGAGTTGATTCGGCGGGCGATTGGGTTTCATATTACGTTTCGGGAGGAACAAGGCGGTTGACGGCATCTGGCTTATCGCTTATGGCGCTGCCAATCGTTTCTTCGATTGCCGTGTGCGCTGTATTGTGGAAGTCACGCCAGGGCGACTGCTGTTTTGGTGAAGAGAGGGCCTTATGAACGAATGGCCGAAGGGTCGGAAAGGAACGGTCATCCGCGTGGCCGGGCCAGTGGTGGGAGCCGTTGGCTTGGAAGACGTGCGCCTCTACGACGTGGTGCGCGTGGGCGAGCTGGGCCTGATCGGCGAAGTGATCCGGCTCCACGGCGATCTCACTACGGTTCAGGTATATGAGGACACCAGCGGGCTGAAGGTGGGTGAACCGGTGCTCAACACCGGCCTGCCGCTCGTCGCCGAGCTCGGGCCCGGTCTGCTCGGGCGCGTCTACGACGGACTGCAACGACCGCTGGTGGATCTGGCCGCCGCGACGGGGAACTTCCTCGAGCGCGGCGTGGCGGCCTCGGCGTTGCCGCAAGAGAAACGCTGGCTCTTCACCCCGCGCGTGAAGGTCGGGCAGCGCGTGGGGCCGGGCGATGTGCTCGGGATTGCGCCGGAGAGCCGGACGATTGAGCACCGCGTGCTCGTCCCGCCGGATGTGCACGGGCGCATCGTCGCTGCACGCGAGGGCGAGTTCACCGTGCAGGAGCCGGTCGTCGTGCTCGACGTCGAGAGCAACGGGCAGGCGGGTCGGCGTGAGATCACGCTCGTTCAAAAGTGGCCGGTGCGTAAGCCGCGTCCCTATCAGGCCAAACTCGACCCCGATCAGCCCCTCATCACCGGGACGCGCATCATTGACGCATTCTTCCCCGTGGCCAAAGGCGGCGCGGCCATCATCCCCGGCGGGTTCGGCACGGGTAAGACGGTCACCGAGCACTCGCTCGCGCGGTGGTCGGAGGCGGACGTGGTAGTGTACGTGGGCTGCGGCGAACGCGGCAACGAGATGACGGAAGTGCTCGAAGAGTTTCCAACGCTCGAAGACGCGCGCCACGGCGCGCCGCTCATGGAGCGCACCATCCTGATCGCGAACACGTCAAACATGCCCGTCGCCGCGCGCGAGGCCAGCATTTATACCGGCATCACCATGGCCGAATATTACCGCGACATGGGCTACGACGTGGTGCTGCTCGCGGACAGCACGTCGCGCTGGGGCGAGGCACTGCGCGAGATTTCCGGGCGATTGGAGGAGATGCCGGGCGAGGAGGGCTACCCGGCGTACTTGGCCGCCCGCCTCTCGGAGTTCTACGAACGGTCGGGGCGCGTGATGTGTTTGGGTGGGCCCGCCTCCTCCCAGGGGGAGGGTGCGGGTGGGGGCTCCCGCACTGGCTCGGTGACGGTCGTCGGAGCGGTCTCGCCGCCGGGCGGCGACTTCTCCGAGCCAATGACGCAAAACTCGCTGCGGGTGGTCGGCACGTTTTGGGCATTGGATTACGACCTCTCGCGCCGCCGCCACTTCCCCTCCATCAACTGGACGCGCAGCTACACGCTTTACAACCTGCGCGAGTGGTACGCCCGCGAGGGCGCGCTGGATTGGAACGAGCTGATCCGCGAGGCGATGGCGCTGCTTCAGCGCGAGGTGGAACTGCTGGAAATTGTGCAATTGGTGGGGCCGGACGCGCTGGCCGAGACGCAGCGCGAAGTGTTGGCCGTCGCCCGAATGCTGCGCGAGGACTTCCTCCAGCAGTCGGCCTACCACGAGATTGACCGCTTCTGCCCGCTGCCCAAAGCCTACTGGATGCTGCGCGCGATTCTGGATTTTCATCGCCGCGCCGCCGCGGCCGTGGAGTCTGGGGTCTCGCTTGAGCGCGTCACCGCGCTCCCGGTCGTCGCCGAAATTGCACGGATGAAGGAATTGCCCGCCGCAGAGGCGGTGGAGAAAATACAGGTATTGGTCCACCGGCTCGATAGGGAGTTTGCCGGCCTGCGCACAGGATGACCATGTCAACCGATGTTTGGGCAGGTGAGACATTGCGAGCCAGACTCCACACCCTGCCCAGAGATGAAGTGTATGGCGCGCTGGCGACACGACCGGAAGGGCTGACCCAGGCCGAAGCGGAAGAACGCCTGCAGCGCTTCGGGCGCAACGTGCTGCGCGAGGTGAAGGGCAAACCGCTGTGGATCAAGTTCCTGGCCAATTTCACGCATCTCATGGCCCTTCTCCTGTGGGCAGGCGGCCTGGTCGGTTTCATCGCTCAGATGCCGCAACTGGGGATCGCGATCTGGATGGTCAACGTGATCAATGGCGTGTTCAGCTTCTGGCAGGAATACAAAGCCGAGAAAGCCACCGAAGCCTTGCGCCGGCTGCTGCCCACCTACGCGCGTGTGATGCGAGAGGGCGAAGAGCGGCACATCCTGGCGGAAGAGTTAGCGCCCGGGGATGTGATCCTGCTGGCCGAGGGCGACCATATTTCCGCCGACGCCCGGCTGGTGCAGGCTGCTGAACTGCGCGTGGATCAATCCACGCTCAGCGGCGAATCCCACCCGGTGCGCAAGACGAGTGACGCCATCGCTGAAAACAACCTCGCGCGCCCCGAGCTGCCCAACCTGGTGTTTGCCGGGACAAGCGTCGCTGCCGGGACGGGCACGGCGGCGGTGTTCGCGACGGCCATGAACACGGAGTTCGGCAAGATCGCGTACCTCACCCAGAGCGTAGGCGAGGAGCTCAGCCCGCTGCAGAAAGAGATGGCTCGTGTCACCCGGGTGGTCACCGTGCTGGCCACCAGCATTGGCGTGCTCTTCTTCGTGCTGGCGGTTTTGGTGGTGGGCAGCGACCTGCTGGCGGCTTTCATTTTTGCGATGGGGATGATCGTCGCCTTCGTGCCGGAGGGGATGCTGCCGACCGTGACCCTCTCGCTGGCGATGAGCACGCAGCGCATGGCGAAGCGGCACGCGCTGATCAAGCGCTTATCGGCGGTCGAGACCCTGGGCAGCACCACCGTCATCTGCACCGACAAGACCGGCACGCTGACGCAAAACGAAATGACCGTGCGCCATCTCTGGCTGGCAGGTCGGCCGTTTACGGTGACGGGCGTTGGCTATGCGCCGGAAGGGCAAATCACGACCAGCGGGCAATCGCTGCCTGCCTCCGCTAATGACGACCTCCGCCAGCTGCTCGTCGCCGCCGGGCTGTGCAACAATGCTCGCCTGCTCCCTCCGAACGGCGAAGCCTCACGCTGGACCATTCTGGGCGATCCCACCGAGGCCGCCTTGCAGGTCGCCGCGCTGAAAGGAGGGTTGGACCTAGAGGCTGAGTCCCGCCGCTCCCCGCGCGTGCGCGAGATTCCATTTGATTCG
>DATDRS010000518.1:0-17815 GCA_035291605.1 Anaerolineales bacterium
GGGAAGAAGACAAAGAACATGTGGATAGAGGAATTCATGATCGTGTCCATCTCCTCGACCAGGATCAGCGCTTCACCTGGCGCCAGGCCCCGCCGGAACTGGAGGCCGCGCAGCCGGCAGAGGCTGCTGCTGCACCAGCGGGCCGATGCGACGAGCGCTTCGCCCGTGCCCCGGCGGACCACATTGACGTGGGATTTAGGCTTCATCGTCTTCTCCGCAAGTCCCCAATAGGATTTGCGTACCCGTTACCTTTTTAGAAGTGGATAGATATAGCATGAAGACCAGTTTACTCTTGAGCGTTTGGAATGCCAAGTTGCGACGAGTGATGCACGCCTTTGCCTACGGTTTGTTTTTCGTTTTAATCGCCGGCCTCCTGGCCGCGTGTGTTGTGCCTACGCCGGAGGTCATCGTCGTCACGCAGCTCGTGACGACCACGCCGCTGCCCACCTATACTCCCTATCCGCCTTACCCGACGTACACGCCTTATCCCACGTATACGCTGGTCCCCACCAAGGAACAGCCGACGGACACGCCGCTGCAGACCAAGACGGCCGCGCCCGTGACGGAAACGCCTACGGCGACGGCCACCCGCCGCCCGGCCGCGGCGGCCACCCGGGCGCCGACGGCCACGCCCTCGCCGACCGCAACCAGCCGGGGCGGCCAATTTTCGTCCGGGCCGGTGACCGCCCACGGGGTGACGGGGACGTTCCGGCTGGAGGCGCGCCGGCTGACCTTTGCGCCGAACGAGAGAATCTGGTTCCGCTTCACCGTGACCAATAACACCGACGCCGTGCTGTCGTACGGATTTCTCGGCGTCGCGATCGGCAACGGCGACTTCCATACCAGTTGGAAGGGAGCTTCGCTGGCGCCGAAGGGCCAGGCCAACAGCACGCTCAACTGGCGGGATAACCTCACGATTGCGACGCCAGGGACCTATACGCTCACACTATCAATGTGTTTTTCAGAGGTCGCGGTCTGTTTGGGGAGCAGCGGCGATTGGGCCAGCTTGTCGTCTGGACTCACGGTGATTATTCAATAGAAGGGTTGAACGCTTTGAGGCGGATATCACAGCTCCCACGACGGCAACGAGGTTGTCACAACCGGGGTGAGCGATGAGCACGAAGCAGATTGCCCAACCATCATCAGCCGTGACCCGACGGAGATAGGGCAGGAATATGTGGCATAAACATCTTTTTCTCTCGTCAGATCATTCTTCTGCGCTTCGCCGCACGCGACGATCGGCGGCTGTGTTACTGATCCTCGGCAGTTTGCTGTTCACCCCCCTGGTGCAGCCGCCGGTCAACGCTGTGGATGTTCCCACCCCGCTCACGCCCGCCGACGGAGCGATGACGACGGCGGCAGAGGAAGTTGGGCGATGGTAATCTTAACAACCTTGCGGGCACGTTGGGGCGCTTTGCTTCTGGCCATGGGCGCAGCGAGTGTTCTTTACCTGGCCACGCCCGCTCCGGCGCACGCCCAGCCCTCGTGCAACATCGGCGACAAGGTGGCTTGTGTTTACCTGACCGGTAATGTGTCGAGCCAAACGTGGTATTCCGACACCATTTACGTGCTGCAAGATGTGGGCATCCCCGCCACCGCTACGGTCTACGTGGAGGCCGGAACCATCATCAAAATCTACACGGCCCCTATCCTTGACCCTGACCCGGGTCGGCGGGCGGGTTTGTACATTACCGGCACCCTGATCCTGTCGGGCACGGCGGGCAACGAGGTGGTGTTCACTTCTTATCGAGATGACACTTATGGGGGTGACACCAATGGTGATGACATCATCACCCAACCCCTCCCGGGCGATTACCGTGAAATTCGCATCACCCAGAGTTCGCACAATTTCCACGACGCCATTGTGCGCTATGGGTATTACGGCCTGCGGGTTTACAACGACGGGGGGAGCGCCATCGCCCCGCCCATCACTAATGTCAACTTCAATAACAACTATTTCGGCCTGATGTTGTGGACGGCCAAAGCCGGCGACATCACTTCCACGGTTTCCGACTGCACCTTTTCTTATAATCTTTATGGGCTGGGCACGGGCACGGCCTATCCTGCTACGACTACGGCCATAGGGGCCTCACGGCCTTATCTGGCCAATAACACATTCCATAACCATGATGAGAATGCGATTGGCACAGGTTTTACCTCGCCCAGTTTCCCTATCTATCTGGACGGCACGGGGTTCCCCACCTATAGCGGCAACACCTTCGCCAGCACTAATCGCCACTCGGCTATTGCGCTCGGTGGGCATTTCCTCGCCAGTGGCACGTGGGAGAAAGTGCCTGTGTCCACGCAGATCGTCCCGGAGGGCTACCTGCCGTATGTGGTCTATGGGAATGTAGTGGGCTATAACCTGCCCGGTTATCACCTGCCTGGTTATCCCCCGTCTGGTACCCAGGACGTCCCCAACCGTTACGCCGACTTCCACATTTACCCATCCTCGACCATCACGGTCCCAGCGGGCACGATCTTCAAGTTTTATTACGACCCGGCCAGGCCGGCTGCACTGCGCTATATGCATGTGGGAGGCAGACTGGACCTGGGAAGCGCCGACAACAACCGCGTGGTGTTCACCTCCTACCGCGATGACACCTACGGGGGCGACACCAACAACGATGGCAACACCAATCCGCCCGCGCTGGACAACTGGCACAGCGTCATCATCACCAACAGCACTACCACGGTGGATTACACCCTGTTCCGCTATGCCCGCGCCGGCCTACAAATCGCCAACTGGGGGGCCGCCGACATCGCCCCTGCCGTCCTGAGCAACACGTTCGAGTACAACAAGAGCGGGGTCTATCTGCTTATCGGCCGGACGGGCGTGGCCGATATCCTTTCCACCATCCAGGGCAACTTGTTCGTCAACAACACTTATGGCCTGCACACCGATATCTACACCCGTGCCCTCCCCATACTCCCCTCCGGGGCCTCGCGTCCGGTAGTAATAGACAACCAATTCAACCTCAACACAGGCTTCCCGGTGTTCCTTAACGGCACGGGTTTCCCTACCTACAACAACAACACCTTCTCCGGCAACATTCACCTGGCTATTGGCCTGGGCGGATATTTTATGAACTCTGGCGCCTGGGAACTGGTGAACGGCTCGCCACAGCAGAATGTGGATATACCTTACGCAGTGGCCCTGAACACGGTGATTGGCCCCGTCAACTGCGTCAACGCCCAGAACCAACCCGTCCCCTGCGCCGACGTAGACACCGTGACCGTGCTACCCAACACCATCTTCAAGTTCGATACGAGCAAGGGTCTGACTATTGACGCCTATGGGGATCTGGACCTGACCAGCACCTCCGCGGCGGATCGAGTGGTGTTTACCTCATACAAGGACGACACTTACGGGGGCGACACCAACGCCGATGGCGCAGCCACCACCCCGGCCAAGAGCAACTGGCACGCGGTGGTGTTCTCCGCCAAGCAGCTCCAGCCGGTAGGCCTGACCAAACAGTTCGCGTATGCGCTGGTCAAGTATTCGGCGTTTGGGGTGCGCGTGGAATATGAAGGCCCGGCCAGCGGCAACTTTCTCCCAGAGGTTGCCAACTCGACGTTTGAGGAGAACGGTTACGGCGCCTATCTGTTCATCAAGAGTTCCGGCGACATCAACTCCAGCATCCACGACAACCTGTTCAAGAACAATGTCTACGGCCTGGGCACGGGCATTTCCAGCCCGAGCGTCATCGGGGTGTCGCGCCCCCTGGTGTACGGCAACGCGTTCGACTCGCACACGCAGTTCCCCATCGTGCTGGGCGGTTCGGCCTTCCCGGTGTATTCCAGCACGACCAATGTGTTTGTGAACAACGGCTATCCGGCGGTGGCCCTGGGCGGCACCTTCAACTGCGGCGGCCAGAACTGCACCGGCTGGAACGAGGTGTACAATGGCAACACAGGGATTCGGCTGCCTTACGTGGTCATCACCGATGTGGTCATTGGGGTGACCACCACCGTCAACCTGCCGGCAGGCACCATCGTCAAGTTCAAGACCATCGGCTGCACGGGTGCGAACCAGGGCGGACGTTGCGCTATGACGGTGAACGGCGAACTGGCGGTGCAGGGTACCCCGAGCGATCCAGTGATCTTCACCTCGTTCAAGGACGACAGCAGCGGGGGCGACACCAACAACGACGGCAGCGCCACCACGCCCAGCCGCACGGACTGGTACGCGCTCACGCTGGCCAGCAGCGGCCTCACCCCGCCGGCCCAGGGCGGCTACACCTTCGATTACGCGGTGATCAAATACGCCCTGGCGGGCCTGCGCATCCGCGCCTCCAGCGCTGCCAATGTGTCCCCTCCCGTGGCCAATAACACGTTCACGGAAAATGGAGTCGGCCTGTCGTTCCTCATCGAGGGCGCGGGCAACATCTTCTCGCCCGTGAGCAATAACATTTTCCTCAACAACAACGGCGCGGTGCAGGCTGCCAAAACTGGCAGTAACACAGGCCAGGTGCTTTCTGCCTTTAGCGGTAATGATTTCTACGGGAGCAAGACCACCGGCAACGGCATCACGGTCACGGTGGGGAACAACACGGTGGTGACCGTTACTGGCAACTATTGGGGAAGCCCCACCGGCCCTTTCCACGCCACGCTCAACCCCTCTGGCCAGGGCGTAGTGGTGACAAACACCGTGGGCAATACCATCATCTTGGATACATGGGGCGCCAGCCCGAATCAGGCGGGCCTGACCTACGCCATCCAGGGCCGGGTGGAGCTGACCGGCTCGACGCCGCTGGTGCCGTTGCCGTTGGCGGGGGTGACGCTCCTGCTTAACACCGGGGCTTTTACTACCACCACCCAAACCGGTGATTACAACTTCTATGGCCTGAGCGGCGGTACGTACGTGGTTCAGCCTCTGTTGAGCGGCTACACCTTCAACCCGGTCACGCGCACGGTGATGATCGCGGGCAGCGACGGCAACGGGGTGGACTTTATCGCCACGCCAGTTGTTGGGACGCGCTACAACGTCTCCGGGCAGGTACGCGACCAGGACGGCAACCCGCTGGCCGATGTGCTGGTTTGCACCCTGGAAGGTAGCGCGGCGGCGCTGACCGACGCCGCTGGCAATTACACCCTCAGCCTGCTGCCCGGCATGTACACCCTGAAGGCAGTAAAATCGGGCTACGCGTTTGCGCCCGTTACGCGGTCGGTGACGGTGGTGGACGTTGCCATCACCGGTCAGAACTTCCAGGAGGCGACGTACGTTTACCTGCCCTTGATCAAGCGCTGAATGGGCGGGCCAGCTAAAGAATAAAGAGAGAAAGTGCGTGTTGCCTTCTCTCTCTTTCTTTGCGGCTTTGTAACTGACTTGAAACAGATTACGATCTCTACTTGCCGCTGATCACCCGGTGGGACCCGAGCCGGCCGCTGGACAGTTGATCAGGCTGAGGGCCGTTAAGTCATATTGATCTGGTCTCGTCTTCACTCTACACTTACGATCATGCAAGGAGCGACAAAGTGACCGAATTCACGCATTTTCAAATCTACGATCTCCTCAACCGGCCCGGCCCCTTGTGGCTAGCCAAGATTGACCTGAGCGGGGCGGTCCTCAGCCGCGCGCATCTGGCGACGGCCGATCTCACCGGGGCCAATCTGAGCGCAGCCGACTTGCGCGGCGCCAACCTCAACGGCGCCAAGCTGCGCGGGGCCAAGCTGCACGGCGCGAACCTCGTCGGGGCCAACCTCAGCTGGGCCGACCTGAGCTGGGCGGACTTGAGCGGCGCCGACCTGTCCCAGGCCGATCTGACCAGCGCCATCCTGCGCGCGGTTGATCTCCGGGGCGCTAAACTGACCGAGACGCAATTCCGGGGCGCCAACCTGACCGAGGTCAACCTGGAAGGCGTCAATCTCAGGGAGGCGCAGTTGAGCGGGGCGATCATGCCGGATGGGTCGCGGCACGAGTAGCCCGAGGCGATCAGCGCAAGACTCGCCGCGGCGGCAGGCATGGCGCGAAGCGCGCCCACCTGCAAAAGCAGCCGGCGCCGGAAGAACAGCCTGAAGCGGAAAATTGCGGGCCTGCCAACAGGCAAAGCCCGCTTCAAATAACATCAATCGAAAGGGATTATTCAATGTCAACACCACCATCCACATCGCCGTCAGCGCCGCCCTCCACGCCGCCCGCCGAACCAAAACCGAAAGCGCCCAGGAATAAGTACGCCCAGTCGAGCCTCGTGTTCGGCGTCGCCGCCATGCTCGCGCTGCAAATCAGCCAGCGAGCGGTGCTTGCCCTGGTCGTGGGCCTGATCCTGAGCCTGATCGGCATCGGGACCGGCTGGCTGGGGTATCAGGCCTCGCGGGAGCTGATGCGGGGGCGCAACTGGGCGATTGCCGGGATGATCATCGGCGGCATCGCCCTGTTGGTGTCCATCGCGCAGTTCTTCCGTTAAAAGACCTTGAGGGTCTCGCAGACCCTAAAGGTCTGGCTGATTGCGACCTCTCTTCTGACTTAGCGCACTGGCGCTTGCGCTGGTGCGCTAAGTGTCTGTCTCTACTCCGAGGGCAGGAGCCGCACTTCGTCAAAATAGCCGTCGAGCGAGGTTTGCTGTTCGGCGTAGTAGCCGATGGTCAGCCCGCACGGGTCGGCGAGGAGGGAGAGCGAAGGGCCGAGGGGTTGGCCGTCCACGTAGATGGCGATCTTCTTCGCCGCGCCCACCTGGCCCGGCCCCTGGCCGACGTCGGTCACCCGGAAGGCCACCGTGGCTAACTGGTGGAAGTCGTAGGGAAGCGGCCCGAAGTTCTGGTAGCCCTCGGGCATGGTCAGGCGCGAGGTGATCTGCGAGGCCAGCCGCCCGCTCGTGCTGCCGCCTTCAAAGCGCACCTCCAGGAAGCCGTTTCCGGATACGCGGGTCAGCGCGAGGCCGAGGCTCAGGTAGGCGGTGCGCGGATTGGCGTCGAAGACTCCCGCATCGTCTAAAGCCACGCGCGCCTCCACCGCCTTGTAGCAGGCGGTGGCTTCCTCCACGAGGCTGTGGCTCTGGTCGCCCTCCAGCGATACGAAGACCGAGAGATGGCCGTCCCGGCCTTCGGTGAAGAACTGTTCTTCGGCCTGCAGGCAACCGTTCGGCGCAGGCAGCGGGGTGGGCATCGGCTCGCCGGGGAAGGCCGGCCCAGTCTGCAGGCGCCAGCGGCTCGCGTCGAGGCAGTTGTCGTCGAAATCGTCGTACACGGCCAGCGCCGAGATGGGGAAAGGGGTGAGCGTCGCCTGGGGCCTGGAGGTCGGGACAGGTGATGCTCCTTCGGTCGCCGTCGGAGCCTCGGTCGGCGTCGGCGGCAGGGACGTAACGGTCGCTGGAGGAGCAGGCGAGGGGGCGTCCGTGGAGGGCTGGAGCGTCGGCGAGGCGGGCGGCGCCGTGGTGGACAAAATCGTCGCCGCCACGCTGGGAGTAGGAGGCGGGGACGGAGGGGTGCGGGACGCCAGCAGCGCGACGATCACGATGGCGGACACGGCGATGACGACGACGCCAATCACGGCATAGCGCGCCACCGGCCCGCCTTCGCTAACGGTGGTGGTCGTGGTCGTCGTCGTGGTGGTGGTCGAATCGCGCCCGACGACGTCGCCGCCGACGGTGAGGTTACCCTCGTTGTTGATGTCAACGCCGCTGTCGTTGTCTGTGTCCGGCATGATGTATTGGCCCAAGAAAACCAGTTTTCCTAGAAACCGGGTTTCGCCTGGGCGCTTATTCTAACACTGTGTTCGCCGCGGGCAAGTAAGGGCGATGCATTCGCGGCTCGACGGCCAGTTTGGCGGCGGGCTGAAGCGCGAATGCTTTGCCCCTGCAGGACAATCGAATGATGAAACACACGTTAATCGGCGATGTATTGAAGACCTGGCTCTGGCGCTGGGGGCCGGCGTTCGGGATCATGGCGGCCATCTTCACGGCCTCGTCGTTTTCCAAGAGCGAGGTGCCTGACTTTGGCATTTGGGATTGGGTGGTGAAGAAAAGCGGCCACCTCCTGGGGTACAGCCTGCTGGGCGCAGCTTACTTGCGCGGGTTGGCCAACGGCGGGCGCCCCACGCTGCGCCAGGCGCTCTTCGCCATCTGCCTGGCCGGGCTGTACGGCGTGACCGACGAGTTTCACCAGTCGTTTGTGGCCGGACGGGGGGCAAGGCCCACCGACGTGCTGATTGATACACTGGGGGCTGTGATTGGCGCGGGGGCGTGGGGGTATGGGAGGCGCCGCTGAGGGTCGGGGCGTCAGGGATTACACGCTTTGTAGCGACTTCAGACGCGCTTGCCTGCAGACGACTTTAGTCGTCACGACGAGATCATGATCTGCTGCTTATTCAAACTCCAGCTCTGACACATCCTCTTCCGTCCATTCGCTCACCGAGATTAACTCGATTTCCCCGAACATCTGCTCCTGCCGGGCCTCGACCTTGCGGCGCTTGACGAGTTCGAGGACGGCCAGGAAGGCGACGAGGATTTCCATCCGGCTCGCCGCGTTCTCCAGCAGCTTCTGAAAACTGATCCGGGGTGAGGCCCGCAGGGAGCGGGCGATGAGGCGAATCTGGTCGCGGATGGTGACCCGGTGCGGCGCGACGACCGTGCCGAGCGCCGGTTTGTCCGGCGCGACGGCCAGCGCGCGGCGCAGCGCTTCGAGCAGGGCCAGCGGGGTGAGGCCGCGCATGTCGAGCATGGGCTTCCGGCCGAAGTCCCCTGCTTTGGGCGGGGGCGCGAGCCGCAGGTAGGTGCGCAGCCCCGCTTCGGCCCGTTCGTGCAGCGCGCCTGCAATTTCCTTGTAGCGTTTGTAAGCCAGCAGTTGCCGCGCCAGCTCGTCGCCGGGGTCTTCTTCGTCCGGCTGGCGCTCAGGGGGGCGGGGCAGGAGCGCTTCGCTTTTGATGAGCAGCAGGCGCGCGGCGACGACGAGAAAATCTGCGATGTCGGCGATGTTCAGGCGCTCGAGGATCTTGAGGTAGGCCAGGAACTGGTCGGTGACCTGCGCCAGCGAGACCCTGGTGATGTCGAGTTCTTCACGCTCGATGAGCTGCAGGAGCAGGTCGAGCGGGCCTTCGAAGATGGAGAGCTGGACAGTGTAGTTGGACGAGGCAGGCATGCGGGCTTACCTGGCCAGGTACGCAGCCAGTAGGCCGCCAACGACGAGCACGCCGAGGAGGATGACGCCGACGGCGAGGTAGGTCATGATCTGCCGCTCACGGGCGGCGCGGCGCGCGGCGGCCTCACGGATTCCTTTCTGGCGCTGCTGCTCGGCTTCCATCATCTGTGCCATGCGGCGCTGGGCGGCTTCTTCCTCCGCCGCTTTGATGGCCTTGACCGAGTCGCGCTGCTGGGCCTGGTAGGCCGGCGTGCCGAGTTGCCAGCGCTCGCTCAGGTAGGCCAGCGCGTCGAGCGGGCTGCCGCACGCGGCGCAATGTTCCAGCCCGCTCCAGTTTTTGACCTGGCAGGTGGGGCAGTAGCGGACGAGCGCGGAACTGCAATTCTCGCAATGCTCCGCGTCAGCCGGATTCAGGTGCTCGCATTCGGGGCAGAGCATCCCGTCGAGGGTGTTCGCCGTCCCGCAAAACCGGCAGACGACCTGGCCGTCAGGTTGAAGCGTCAGTCCGGCGCCGCCGCAGTTGGAGCAGGCGATTTCGTGCAGGCCGTGGTGGGCGTGCCGCCCGGCCGGCTGCGGAACAGGCGCCGGGACAGGAGGCCGCCGCGCTGGCGCGGGCGCCGGTTTACGCGATTGAGCCGGGGCGGGTTGGGGCCTGGTCCCTTCGGCGGGGCGGGGAGAAGCCGCCGGCCGCCCCAGCCCGAGCGTGCTCAATGCTTCCACGAGCGCGCCGGCGCTCGCAAAGCGATCACCTGGCTTCTTGGCCATCGCGCGTGCAAGCACGGCGCTGCACCCGCCGGGCAGGCCGAAGCGGAGCGCGTCGAGCAATGGCACCGGCTCGGTCACATGTTTGAGCATCAACCCGACGGGTGTCTCGGCCTCGTAGGGATGCTGGCCGGTAAGCATTTCGTAGATGATGACGCCCAGGGTGTAGAGGTCGCTGCGATGGTCGAGGCCTTTCACGCCCATGGCCTGTTCGGGGCTCATGTACTCGGGCGTGCCAACCATCATGCCGGTGCCGGTGAGGGCGGAGGATTCCTGGGCGAGTTTGGCGATGCCGAAGTCGGAAAGATAAGCGCTGCCGTCGGCGTCGAAGATGATGTTCCCCGGCTTGAGGTCGCGATGGATGACGCCGCGTTTGTGGGCGGCGTCGAGCGCGGCGGCGATGCGCTGAATGATAGGGACGACCTGCGCCAGCGGCATAGGCTTTTCGGCGATGCGGTTTTCGAGCGTGCCGCCAGGCAGGTAGCGCATGACGAGAAAGGGCTGGTCGCCCTGCTGGCCGAAATCGTAGACCGGGACGATGTAAGGGTGTTCGAGGCGCGCGATGACCTGCGCCTCGCGCTCGAAGCGGACGCGAAACTGTGGGTCGTGGGTGAACTGGCTCGGGAGGACTTTGACGGCGACCTGCCGGTTAAACGAGGGATCGCGGGCGAGGTAGACCGTCGCCATCCCGCCCCGGCCCAGCTCGCGGGTGATCTCGTAGCGGCCGATTTTCGATGCGCTCATGCGAGCTATTTTAATGCAGATTGCAGATGGCGAATAGCAGATGGCGGATGGCGAAGAGCGGATAGCGTGACTCCTGGGACGGGCTATCGGCCATCCGCCATAGGTTATCTGCTGCTCATGGCCGCGGCTCGAGGAGGCGATAGAGAAATCCGTTCATCCAGATTTCCCTCTTAGGCTGGTAGTTCGCGCCGATGGCCTGGAGGACGGGCGGCGGGTAGAACTGCGCGCGGAAGATGACCAGCCCGAAGGCTTTGCGGTTGATCATCTCGATTTCCTGCGCCGGGTCGAACAGCCCGGCCTGGTACATGACGAGCTGAGGGAAAGCGTTAGTCACGACCGGCTTGCCGGCGACGAACATGAACCCCGCTTCCTCGGAGAACACCGGGCCGGGGGCGGCGCGCGCCAGCTCGGCGATCTGGGTTCCGGCGGCGTGATCGGCGCGGGTGGGGCGCGGCCCGAGCTGGGTGTAGCCCTGCGAGTCGTAGTAACCCCGCGCACCCGAGACGCCCAGCGCGCGCGCGACCGGTTCGTAGATTGGCCCCTCCGTGTAGAGGTGCAGCGTCAGATAAGTCTGGGCGAGGTAGAGCAGAGGGATGGCGAGCGCGGCGGCCGTCGCCCAACGTCCGCTTTTGTTCCTTGACCACTCCCACAGTCTCGCCAGCGCAACCCCGGAGAAAACGCACGCGGCCGCCGTCGCCGTGACAAAATAGGCCTCGCCCGCGCCGAACTTGCCGGAGAGCGCGCCGTTGGCGGCGGCGAAGGCGAACCACACGGCGTAGGCCGAGAGGCGCGTGAAATAGATTTCATAAACCAGGCGCGCGGCGGCGACGGTCGCGATGACGAGGTGCAGGCTGGCCCACTGCTGATACAGGCTCACCGCTTGCCCTGCGTCGTAGGCGTTGATGTTGGCCCGGATGATGCTGGTATACCACCACCCCTCCGTGGCGAGGTTGATCCACAGGAAGATCCCGCCCGCGACGAGGGTCAGCCCGACGCCCGTCAGAACGGCGCGCCGCGGCCCACGCAGGAACAGGAACCCGAAGGCCGCCAGGGCGGTGGCCAGGGCGAGTTGCTTGGTATACCCCGCGCAGAGCACAAACACCAGGCCAGACCAGAGGGCTTTGTCGTTTGGCTCAGGGTCGTCGAGTTGAGCCAGCGCCACGATCGCCAGCGCCTCGAACATGACCATCGTCATGTGCTGGCGGAAGAGCGGCCCGATGTGGAAGGTGTAGTTGGAGGCCAGGAAGGTCAGGCCGGAGAGCAAGGCGATGACCTTGTTCCCGCTCGCCCGCTGGACTCCCCAGCCGATGGCCCCGGCTGCGATGAGCGAGGCGATAAAGCTGACCAGTCGCCCGGTCCACATCTGCGCCCCAAAAATCCAGATGAGCGGGACGACGAGGAGGTGAAAGAGCGGGGGATAAATGGAGCTGTAAAAAGGGAAGACCTGGCTGTCTTGATACGGCCACTGCCCTTGCGCGTGCAGGACGGCGTCGTAAAGCTCGAAGCCTTCTCCCTGGTCGTAGTCGAAAGGGAAACGCAGGAGCGAGGCGGAGTAGTGGACGTAGACGAGGAACTGGCCGAGCAGGGCGAGCGCAGCGAAGACAAACAGCGCGGCGCTGACCCAACGCCAGCGCGGGTGAAGATGAGGCCTCCCCGATTTCCAGTCGCGCAGCGCAAAGCTCATGCGGGGCGATGGCCGAGCGGCAGGAGTGAAGCGCCGAATAACATCAACAACCCGCCCGCCCCGAGGGCCTGCCGCTGCGCCGGTCCGAGGCCGGCGAATGCGCCCGCGCCGATGAGGTCAACGCCGAGTGCGGCGAGGGACAGCATCACGCCGGCGGCCAGGATGAGCCAGCCGAGTTGGCGTTTGGTGAGAGGGGTCTCGGGGAGCATCGGCGGGATTATAACATCCTGGACCATCCCGCAACTTACCGCCGGATGGCGCGTATGAACCTGTGAGGACACATCGAGAGGTAACGGTTATGCCTGGAAGTCTCAGCCCCACTCAATTCGAGCGCAACTGGGCGATGCTGGCGCACCTGACGGCGCTGCTCACGCTCGTCGTCAGCCTGTCCACCGGCGGCCTGGGGGCGGTGGCGGCGCTGTTGGTCCCGCTGGGGATGTATGTGTATTTCCGCGAACGCTCGCCCTACGTGGCTTTTCACGCCCTTCAAGCCACGGCGTTTCAGTCCTTCACGGGGATCGCGTTTGTGCTTATGGCTGCGCTGGGAAGCGTCGTCATCGCCGGAGCGTGGGTGATTACGGTTGCGTTGAGCTTTGTCCTGGTCGGCCTGCTGCTGGTGCCGGCGTCGCTCGTCGTCACGATTGTGCTGGCCGCCGGTTTGCTGGCGCTGCCCGTGGCCGCCCTGGTTTACGCTGTGCGCGGCGCTTACCTGACGTATCAGGGTTTGCCCTTCGATTATCCGTGGGTCGGAGCATTGGCGAGGCGGACGATGGAGGCGCCGGTGGTTTCGCCTGTGAGTAGTTTATAATTCCCCGCATGTCCTGCCCCCCTCGTCTGAGTCAACCACCGCGCGCGGCCGGCGGCATATCCCGGCGCGATGGCTAACGCCGCGCGGCCGGCCGCGCCGGATGTAGACCGCTTCAGGTGGCTGGCTTTGACCGCCTCCCTGATCACCTATCTGCTGATTGTCGTCGGCGCGATAGTGCGGGTCACCGGCTCCGGACCGGGATGCGGCGGGCACTGGCCGCTGTGTAACGGCCAGTTCTTCCCGCCTCTGACCTCCTGGCCGGTCTTCATTGCGTTATCACATCGTATCCTCGTCGCGTTGGCTGCGCCGCTGATCTTCGGCACGGCATGGGCGGCCTGGCGCAGCTTTCGACGCGTGCGCTGGATCGTCTGGCCCGCGCTGCTGGCGCTGGCGCAGTTCGCTATTCAAGTCCTGCTGGGGGCGGCGACCGTCGCGACGGCGCTCAGCCCGGCGATCGTCGCCATCCACCTGGCCAGCGCCCTGCTGGCGCTCGCGTTTTTGCTCATCGTCACCGTCGTCGCGTTCCAGCTCAAAAACGATCCGCGTCTCGGCGATTCGCTTTTGTACTTTGACGCAGTGAGCCGGCAGGTTGGAATAGCGGCCCTGGGTGTGTATGCGCTGATCGTCACGGGGGCGCTGGTCACGGCGAACCGCGCGGGCGCGGCGTGCGAGGGCTGGCCGCTGTGCAGCGGTTCGTTGGCGCCTGACACGGTATCGGGACTCTGGCACATGGGACACCGGTATGCGTCGGGCGTGGTCGGCATCATGCTGGCGGTCTCGGTCGCGCAGGCCTGGCGGCTGAGGCGCGAAAATGCGCCAGTGGTCGTCGCCGCCACGGTCACGGGCCTGTCCTTCGGCGGCCAGGTTGTCGTCGGCGCACAGGATGTCTTGCACGGGCTGCCCGCCGTCCTCAATGGTCTGCACGTCGCCCTGGCGGCGGCGGTATGGGCAGGCATGGTCGTCTTTGCCGTGCTGGCCATGCAGTACGTCCGGCTCTCGCCGCTCAAGTTTGCAGTTCCGGCCTCGGCGCGTGCTCAGCCCGGGTGGATGGCCGCCTTCGCGGCTCACTTCATCAAGCTCCGTCCGTAACATCTCATCGCCGCGGCGATTTTTGGCTTCGGAGTGTATAATTCGCCTGCCGCCCGCCGGGCGCTCCGCACGGGCGGCGCGAAACTCAAAACCCGTCCGACGCCGTGGGCGGACTAAGGAGGAGACTCTTTGTTGCGTCGCTATCTGCCTTCCATACTTTTTTTGTTCGTCTTGCTTGTCGCCGGTGGTTCGGCGGTTTACTTCACGAGCCAGCCTTCGTACTCGACCAGCGGCCTGGCGGCCCAGGTCGCCAAAGTGCGCGGCTACTACGTCCCCACCTTCACCCTGGACGCCCAGGGACAGACGATGGGCCTGATCTTTGTAGGCAGCGTGGTCGGCATCCTTGTGTTGACGATCGGCCTGGGCGCGGGTTTAGCCATCGCTTTCAATCAATTTACTAAAGTGCAACTGGCGCCGACGGGCAGCGCCCAGGCGGCGCCCAGGCCGCCCGCCGAGCGAGCCTCGAAATCCGGCGCAGCGCCCTCGGTGTTTTTGTCGGATCAGCGCTCGCTAACTATCTTCTGGGTTTCGCTCATCGTCCTGGGGATTGCCTTGATGGTCATCCGTTACTGGGGCAAGTCGCTGGGGACGCTCCCCGGCCTGTCGGAGATGGCGAATATGAAAGTCTTCCGGCTGCCGGGCGAGCATATCGAGGGCCTGCCTCCGTTCATCGCCGGGCCAGGCGACGACGTCACCGGCCTCCAGCTTGTGATTGGCATGGTCGTCGGCACAATCGTCGGGACAGCGGTGGTGAGTTTCGCGCTGGCGCGCGCCTTTACCATGCTGGACGAGAGAGTCAAGATGGGTGACAAGTTGCCCCAGACGGCGCTGGATGATCTGATGGCTGACCTCCTCGCCGTTGTCGAAAGACGCAAACCGGTCGGGTCGCTCGCCCCGGCCAGGGGGGTGGATCGGGCGTTGCTGACTCTGGATGTGATCCTGGTGCTGGTGATCGTGGCGCTGGTGGGTTCGTGGATGGTCTCCAACCGCGGCGCAGCCGCAGTCGTGAGCCAGCCACCCAGGAGCGCCTCGTCTTCGGGGCAGGGGGGCGGGGAGCTGGACGCGCTGAAAGGGGAATTCGCCTCGCTGCCGGGCGGCAATCCGGAAGCGGGCAACGCGGACTTCGCCGCGAAGGGGTGCTCGGGCTGCCACTCGCTGGAAGCGGGCGTGAAGATCGTCGGGCCGTCACTCAAGGGCGTGGTGGGCGAAACGGAAAAACGCCGGGCGGGTTATCCGCCGGAGATTTACTTCTACGAATCCGTGACGCGCCCCAGCGCCTTCATCGTCCCCGGTTTCCAAGACGGGTTGATGCCGAAGGACTTCAAAGAGACTCTGACGCCGCAGGAACTGGCCGACGTGATTGCGTTTCTGATGACGCGGAAATAATTTCGCGATGTGCTGATCACGGCATGAGGATCGGGCAGGCAATTGAAACGGCTTCAAGCAACACCAGGCGGTTCTCCCGGTGTTATTGTTCGAGGAGACGGATATGCAGCGGGACGAAGTGGTGAAGGCTTTGAAAGAGTCGCGCACGCAGATGGAAGCGGCGCTGGCCGGCCTGACCGAGACGCAGATGACCGATCCGGGCGTCGTCGGCGACTGGTCGGTGAAGGACGTCCTCTCGCATCTCATTGCATGGGAAGCGGAACTGGTGACGCTGCTGGCGAAAGCCCGGCAAGGCAAACCGCCGCAGCCGCCCGCGCGCAGCCAGAAGGACATTGATGCGCAGAACGCCAAATGGCATAAAGAAAACAAGAACCGCCCGCTGGACCGGGTGCTGGCCGATTTTCACGGCGTGCGCAAACAGACCCTGCGGCAGGTCGAGGCGCTCAGCGACGAGGAGATCAACGCGCCGAGGCCGTGGCTGCGGGGCGAGGCGCTGTTGGAATGGATCGAAGGGGACGGTTTTGGGCACGAGGCCGAGCACGCGGCGCAAATTGTAGAATGGCGTAAGATGAAGTTGGGAGAGTGAGCGTGAAGAGGCGTAGAGCGGAGGGCGAAGAGCAATGGCTGAGGTGTTGAAATCAAGCGCCGAGACCATCGAGATCGGCGGGCAGAGGGTTCCGTTGCATTACGGCGATCCGAACGCCGAGTATTGGGCCGCGCGGAGGGGCGCGGTGGTGATTGACCGTTCGCACGAGGGGCGCCTCCGCGCGGTGGGCCGTGACCGGATTGATTTGCTGCACCGCATGTCCACGAACGACCTGGACGGCCTGGCGGTCGGGGAAGCGCGCCCGACGGTGCTGACTACAGCGCTGGCTCGCATCGTGGATGTGCTGTGGGTTCTCAACCGGGGCGAGACGGCGTTGTGCCTGACGAGCGCGGGCGCGTCCGCCTCCGTGCGCAAGTGGCTGAGCGGTTATATTTTTTACAGCGACAAGGTGAAATTTGAGGAGGCTTCAAGTGAACTGAGCCAGGTAGGGATTTATGGGCCGCGCGCGGGTGCGGCGGCGGACGCGCTCCTCGCCGGGGCTGAGGCCCTCGCCGAGAATCGTTTCGTCGAGCAAGCGGGGTTGATCGTTTTGCGCGGCCGCCCGCTGGCCGGAGATGGGTTCACCGTCATCGCGCCGCGCGACCGCCTCGAGGGCGTGTGGAATCAGGCGGTGGAGGCCGGCGCGGCTCCGGCGGGAGAAGCGGCGTATCAGTTGCTGCGGTTGGCCGCGGGCGAGCCGTACGTGGGGCGCGAGATCGCGGAGGAGTACATACCGCTCGAAGCCAACCTGTGGGGGGCGGTGAGTTTTTCTAAGGGGTGTTATATCGGTCAGGAAATCATCGCCCGCATGGAGAGCCGGGGCAAGCTGGCGCGCCGGTTGGTGGGCCTCAAGCTGGAAGCGCCCGTGGCCGAGGGGAGCGAGATCCGCGCGGGCGAGGCGCAGACGGTTGTCGGCCGTGTGACCACAGCCGGTGCGCTCCCCGACGTCGGCCCGGCGGCGCTCGGCTTCGTGAAGACCGCGCACGCCGAACCGGGCACGGTGCTGAGGGTGGGGGAGGTCAAAGGTGTGGTCGCGGCGCTGCCGCTCGTTTGACGAGGGGCGAGTGGCAGGTAAACGCCTCTCGCCCGCCGACATGCCACGCGCTATGGAGAGACATTCCGCCGGAACGGCTCTACTTGCCTCACTATCTATTCGTGCTACACTCCCCGCCCATCTATCCCCATGTGTCTGGAGATAAGCCATGCAGCTCAACGACGCCCTCAGCCTTTTGGCCCAAACCCTGCTGATTATCGCCCTGCCGATTGTGATTGCTTTTCTGTTCCAGTGGGTGCGCCAGCGCAGCGCGGAGATTCACTCGCGCCTGACGGCCCAGCAGCAGCAGTTCATTGACGCGGCGGTGAGTTTCGCGGTGCGCGCCGCCGAGCAATCCGGCCTCAAACAGCAGTTGGCGGGCGGGGGGCAGGGCAAGAAGGCGTTTGCGATTAAAGCGGCGCAGGACTATCTCGGCCAGCTCGGGGTCAAGATGGACGTGAATCTGCTCTCGACGATGATCGAGGCCGAGGTGCACCAGCAGTTCTCCAACGCCGCCCCGCCCGTGGACAGCGCCGCGGCCCGCAGCGCGCTGCTCGACAAGGCCGTGCAGGCGGCAGTGCTGGCCGCCGAGCAGAGCGGCGTCAGCGGCGTGATTCAGAACGTCGGCGCGCAGAAGAAACGCTACGC
>DATDRS010000519.1:0-2335 GCA_035291605.1 Anaerolineales bacterium
GGCGCAGCTCGACGGGCTGAAGGCTCTGCTGGAGGACCGCGCGCTATGGAAGAAATCCGAGGAGTGCGCGGCCTTCCTCGAAGCGGCGCAGGCGATGGGCATGGGCGACTATCTCGAATACGACCCGACGGTGATCCGCGGGCTTGACTACTACACCGGGACCGTCTTCGAGGCGCGCGACCGCGAGGGAGAGTTCCGCGCGATCCTCGGCGGCGGGCGCTACGACAATCTGGTGGGCGACGTGGGCGGCGACCGCGTCCCCGGCATGGGGTTTGCGATGGGCGACGTGGTGATCGGGCTGGTCGCGCAGAAATACGGCAAGGTCCCCCTATTCAAGACCTCGCCCGCCGAGGCGCTGGTGACGGTGTTCGACCGGGCGAGCCTGACCGAGGCGCTGAAGCTGGCCGGGGAGTTGCGGGCGGCGGGGATCCGGGCCGAGTGGTATCCCGAACCGTCCAAACTGGACAGGCAGCTCAAGTACGCCGACGTGACGGGGGTCCGGTTCGCGGTCATCGCCGGGCCGGACGAGGCCGCCAGAGGCATGGTCACGGTGAAGGATTTACGGACGCGGACGCAGGAGGCCTTTCCGAGGGCGCGGGCCGCCGCCGAAATCCGGCGGAAAATTGAGTCAACGGATTGAACGGGGAAACCCGCTTTTTGGTATAATTTTGTCTTGTATGGTGCCTGTAGCTCAATGGCAGAGTACTGGACTGTGGATCCAGTTGTTGCGGGTTCGACCCCCGTCAGGCACCCCTTGCCAGCAGACGGTAGCCAGTCATCAGTCGCCAGAAGTCTGATGACTGTCTACTGGCGACTGGCTACTGGTCTGCCCTCGTAGCTCAAATGGATAGAGCGCTTGACTTCGGATCAAGTGGCTGTGGGTTCAAGTCCTGCCGAGGGCACCTGCGGGCTGGGGAAATTTCTGGCTCGTCGCATCCCTTTCTCCGTTGGTGATCCGCGCTCGTCGTCTCTCCCAGCGCGGAGGTCACGTCAGACCTGTTCGCCATCAACCTGATATCCCCGCTCCGCCCGGAGAGGAGATTTTCGTATCTCGCCCGGTCGCCGGGCGAGGACTTGCCAATGCGCCGCTCACGCGAACTGCTGTTCAACAGCGACACCCAAAAGCTGGAGCTCCTGCTCACGCCGCTCAACCGGCTGAGCCTGGAGATCGAGGGGACCTACCTCGACGAGGCCATCCGCATCGCGCTCGCCGATTTGAAGCGCGTGGGCATCAAGAAACTCCGGCCGTATTTCTACCTCTCCACCGGCTACGGCACCGTCGCCGGGACGACGAGCATCTCCCTCGGCTTTTACGACTGCAGCGAACTCCTGCGCGAACTGAACAGGGAACTGCGCGGTTTCCAGTACGCCTACGCCGACATCGTCAACATCGTGCGGCACGAGCTCGGGCACGCCTTCGCCTACGCCTATAAGCTCTATCGCCGCAAGGACTTCCGGGAAATCTTCAAGGTCAAGGGCAACTATTTCCTGACCTACCCGGAGACAGAACGCTACATCGAGCGCGCCAACCCGTGGAGCCGGGACTACGTGAACCCCTCCGGCGACCACTACGCCCAGAAGCACCCCGACGAGGACTTCGCCGAGACGTTCACAGTCTGGATTCGGCCGCGCTACAACTGGCGGCGGGCGTACCGCAATTATCCGGGCGCGCTGCGCAAGCTGGAGTTTGTCGGCCGGCTCGTCGAGGAACTCCGCAACGCGGAGCCGCCGATTGACCAAAAGCCGTACGAGTACGAGCCGTTGTCGGCCTTCGGCGCAACGCTGGCGCACTTCTTCCGCCTGCGCAGCACGCGCTATTACCGCCGCAAGGCCACCGGCTATATTGACCCGGACTTGAAGGACTTGTTCTGGCGGCCGCCGCGCTACCGCGGCGGTCGCAAGCGCGAGCGGGATTACATCCACGCCGACAACTTCATCCGCAAGCACAAGCGGAACACCGTGGCCCAGGTAAGCCGCTGGACGGGCGTGGACGAGGCAGCCGTCAAAGACCTGCTCGACAAGTGCAGCGCGCGCACGCGCGCCCTCGACCTGTGGGTGCGGAAGGGCGAGAAGGACCGGAAACTGCTCGAGTTTACTTCTTACATCTCCTACCGCTGCGCCCTCTACGCGCTGAATGAGCGTTACTTGAACGGGAAGAGAGCCTGAGAATCTATCTGATATTTGAGCGTTGAGCAACTTTCTGAGCAAGGAGAGATTTTGTGCCCCCTGAGCCGCTGCAATCTGTTGACTCCACTGCCCCGCCCATTCCCCCTATCCCCATCGAAGAAGTCGCCCGGGCGCCTTTGCCGGGCATGGCGATCCCCGGCGCGCTGGC